>JAQGOK010000167.1 GCA_028293645.1 Chthoniobacter sp. | reverse complement strand
TCGCTTCCATCTGCGGTTCCAGGACTGCTCCGGAGGGTGTCTTCAGCGCGTGGTCCTTCAGCTCGGATTTCCACACTTCGTCCGCGATCGGCTGGCCGACGATCGACGCTGCCGGCAGCGGCTCATCGCTCGTCAGGTTTTTCACGATCTCCTGCATCCATGCGGGAAAGATCCGCTGCCGGGCGAGGTTCGAGGAGAATTCACTCACGCTGAAATTCATCAGCAACATCGTGCCGAGGCCGTGGTTCGTCGCCGCCATCGCGGGCGTGTCGTCTGCGTAGGTCAGCAACACGTTGCCCGCTCCGGTCGGAGCCGCTTCGTAAAGATCGTAGAACTCGAGCAGCGCCAGATTCTGCCGCATCTCGCCGCGGAATAGCCGGAGGTAGCGCGACTTGAAATCCCCTCGGATGATCTGCTGCGCCGCGCTGCCGACGTTCTGCGCCGCACGACGTTTCCCGAGGCGCAGGGGCAAGGGCGTGCTGCCCATTGCGCGCTCGATCGCGCTGAGATTTGCGCCGTCGTGTTCGCCGTCCAAAAAGTAAACCACGCCTCCGCCTTGAAAGAGAAAGTCGCCGATCAGCCTGGCAGCGCCTTCGTTCAGCGGTCCGGCGCGCGTGAAGAAAACCTTCTTCACACCGGCCAGCCTGGCGTTGGTCACATCGGCCGCAACGATGTGCTGCGGCAGGAGCGAGCCCGCGAGGTTTTCATACGGATTCAGTGCGGTGGTGAGGAAGCGGAGGGCGTCCTGTTGCGGCTCCGGCACATCGGAGACGAGCAGAATCCCTTCCTTCTCGAGCACCGGGATGGTGAGAAAAAAGCGATCGTCTTGTGCCAGATCGTCCGGCGGCAAACTGATCTCACACAGGTGCAATCCGGCCCCCCCCGGCGGCACCGGCAGCGTCACTTTCGCCGTGGACCAGGGCGCGACACTCACTTCCTTCTCAAACGTGGACCGCGCATCGAGCACGACCTTGAGCTGCTCCTGCAGCGGCTGATCGCGGAAGTTCCCGATCTCCACTTCGACGCTGACCGTGTCGCCGGCGAGAATCTGCGACTGGTTGATCGACGCGCCGAGGACCGCGTGATTGTCGCGGATCGGCGGCGCCACATCGACGAAGAACAGCCGCGCCTGTGCCGGCACCGGCGTGAAATCCACGGCCGCCCAATTGCGCCGCTGAAAGTCCGACAGGTAGTAGATCTCCGATCGGGCTGCGCCCTGGCCCAACGAGCGCACCGCCAGGGCGGTTGCCTGCGACAAATCCGCTCGCGTGAAGCCCGCGCCCGCGTTTGCAACAAACCGCTTCGCTTCCGTGTGGTTGTGCGAAAGCTCGACGAAACACGACCGCGGCGACTGCCCGGCGAGGATCACATTGACCGTGTCGTCCGCACCGAGCGTGGCGAAAATCTTGTCTGCCTCCGCCTCCGCGCGCTGGCGACTGCTCACTCCCCCACCCTTGTGCTCCATGCTCAGCGAGTGATCGACGATCACGATCACCGCCCGGCCTTGCGCCGCCTCGGCGGCTGATCCGAAGCGCGGGAGCAGCGGCTTGAGAAACGCGAGCAGCAGCAAAACGAGGAACACCGTTCGCAACAGCAGCAGGAGGAGATGCCGCCAGCGGAAGAGGCGCGAGCGTTGCGCGATGCTCGCCTGGATGTGTTTGATCGAGGAGAACTGGAACAGCCGCGGGAACTGCAGGTTCAACAGATGAATCAGCAGCGGCAGGCCGGTGAGCACGAGCAGGCCCGGCAGGAGCGCGGAGTTGAGGAAGTTCATGCTGCCTATCGCGTCTGCTCGTTTTTCCCGCGGAAACCGAGATACGCCTCGATCGCATCGACGTACGGCCTGCGGGTGTCGATCAACCGATGCTGGATCTGCCGGACATCGGCTTCGCGGGCGAGATCGTCGATGCTCTGCTGCACGCGCTGTTGATACACAACGCGGATTTCCTCCGGATCCACCTGCACGGTCTCGGCGGTTTCCAAATCGACGAATTTGGCGGCGTTGAAAGCGGGCAAATTCAGCTCGTCGGGATCGGTGACTTGCAGCAGCAGGATCTCAAACTTCCGGTGCACGAACTGCGAAAGCGCGTCGAAGAGCGCAGGCGTTTCATCGAGGAAGTCCGAAAGGATCACGATGCGGCCGCGTTTCTTGAAGAGCGCATTGCACTCACTCACCGCCTGCGCGATCCCGGTCTCCTGAGCCGGTTTCACACGCTCCAGCTCCGTCACGAGCCGATGCAGATGCCGGCGCGTTCCTCCGGGGGTCAGGAACTGGCTCACCTTTTTTGCAAACAGCACCAGCGCCGCTTTGTCGGCCTGCGCCATCATGAGGTAGGCGAGCGCCGCCGCGATTTTCGCCGCGAGGAAAAACTTCGATTGGCGCTTTTCGCCGGCGTAGCGCATCGAACCGCTGGTATCGACCATCAGATAGACGGTCATGTCCGTCTCCTCCTCGTAGCGTCGAATGTAGAGCCGCCGGGTGCGGCCATAGACCCGCCAGTCCAGCCGCGCGAGATCGTCGCCGGCGACATACTCTTTGTAGTCCGCGAACTCCGCAGCCGATCCGCGGTAAGGCGACTTATGTTTGCCGGAGAAGTAGCCCTCGACCGTTGCGCGAGCGAAGACGAGCAGGTTCTCGAACCGCTCCAGTTCCTGAAGGTTGAGCAGCAACGGCGGCGGCTGCGGGCCACTCGGGTTCTTCGGTAGGATGCGACTGGCAACTGCCGCGACGCCGGCTGGCTTGGGCAAAGGCGGCGGTTGCATCGCTCGGCTCAGTTAACCGGTCAGTAAGCGTTCTCCTGCACCAGATTCACCAGCTCGGTGACGATGTCGCGCGACTTCTTGCCGGCGCCCGTCGCGCGGTAGTTGGTGATCACGCGATGCTGCAAAACCGGCAGCGCAACTTCTCGCACGTCTTCTGTTTCGGCAGCGACTTTCCCCTTGAGCAACGCCACTGCTTTGGCGCCGAGCACGAGATATTGCGAGGCACGTGGACCGGCGCCCCATTCCACAAAATCTTTGGTGATCTGCGGCGCACCCGGCGAAGCCGTGCGCGTTGAGGCGGCGAGTCGCACTGCGTAGTCGATCACGTGATCGCTCACCGGCGCGGCGAGCACGAGCTGTTGCACCGCGAGGATGTCTTCAAGCGACACGACCGCGTTCAGCGTTTCCGCGACGCGCAACGTGGTGCGTCGCACGATCTCCACCTCCTCCTGGTGCGCCGGATAATCGAGGTGCAGCGAGAACATGAAACGATCGAGCTGCGCCTCCGGCAGCGGGTATGTGCCCTCCTGCTCGATCGGGTTTTGCGTGGCGACGACCAGGAACGGATCGGGCAGTGGCCGCGACTGCCCGGCGATTGTCACCTTGTGTTCCTGCATCGCTTCCAGCAACGCCGACTGCGTCTTCGGCGGGGTGCGATTGATCTCATCGGCGAGCAGCAGATTCGTGAAGATCGGTCCCGCAAAATACTCGAACTCCAGCTTGCGGTCGCGCTCCTGCAAAAGCTCCGAACCGATGATGTCGCTCGGCATCAGATCGGGGGTGAATTGGATGCGCTTGAAACCCAGCGTCAGCGTTTCCGCGAGGCTGCGCACGAGCAGCGTTTTCGCGAGACCGGGCACCCCGATCAGCAGGCAATGTCCGCGCGCGAAAAGGCTCACCAAAAGAAGTCGGATGATCGCCTCCTGGCCGACCATCACCTTGCCGAGTTCCGCGGTGATCCGCGTATGGACATCCTTCACAGCCTGCGGGGAAAGTGCGGTCATAGCTCCTGCGGGCGGACGCTAGCGGGCACGCACGGCAGCGCCAACAGCATTGTGGCCATTGCCGGGAATGCCGACGCCACGTAGAAATCGCCACGCCGTGCGCATCGACATCGTCTCCCTCTTTCCGCAAATCCCCGCGGCGATCCTGGGCGAGAGCATCATCAAACGCGCGCAGCAGCGTGGCCTCGTCGAAATCCAGACTCACAATCTGCGCGATTGGGCGACCGACAAACATCGCACGACGGACGACACTCCTTATGGCGGCAGCCAGGGCATGGTGTTGAAATGCGAACCGATCTTCGCGGCGATCGAAGCGCTTCGCCGGGATGACTCACACGTGGCGCTGATGAGCCCGGCGGGCGTGCCATTTCAACAAACGCGGGCCGCCGCGCTGGCGACCGCGCCGCACTTGATCCTGCTCTGCGGACATTATGAAGGCGTGGATCAACGGGTGATTGAGCAGCTCGTCGATGAGGAGATCTCGATTGGCGATTACGTCCTGACGAATGGCGCGCTCGCGGCGTGTGTGATCGTGGACGCCGTCGTCCGCTTGATCCCGGGCGTGCTGGGCGACGAAAAAAGCGCCCCCGACGATAGCTTCAGCAGCGGTTTGCTGGAGTTCCCGCAATACACGCGGCCCGTCGAATTCCGCGGCTCCCGCGTGCCGGATGTTCTGCTCAGCGGTCACCACGCGGAAATCGCGAAGTGGCGGCGCGAGCGCGCATTGGAGAAAACGCGCCGCGTTCGTCCCGATCTCCTGCCGCCGCCGTGAGCGCGATTCTGGAGGTTCGTGATCTTCTGATCCGCCGTGGCGACACCACGATTCTGGACCGGATTTCGTGGGACGTTCAGCGCGGCGAACATTGGGTGATCCTCGGCGCGAACGGCTCCGGCAAGACGTCGTTGCTCAGCGCGCTGACCGGCTATCTCAGCCCGACGGCGGGCGAGATCGTCGTGCTCGGCCAGCGCTTCGGCGAAACTGATTGGCGGGAGTTGCGGACGCAAATCGGCCTGGTCAGCTCAAGCATCCGCCAGCGCATTCCCGATCACGAGCCGGCGCTGATCACGGTCGTGTCGGGCAAATACGCGATGATCGACTACTGGGGGAAAGTGCAGGCGGCCGACCGCGCCGCCGCAATGCGTCTGCTCCGGCAGGTCGAGGCGGTCGATTTTGCGGATCGGCCATGGGCGGTCCTGAGTCAGGGCGAACGGCAGCGCGTGCTGATCGGCCGCGCGCTCATGGCCAAACCGCGGCTGCTCATTCTCGACGAACCATGCGCGGGCCTCGACCCGATCGCGCGCGAACAGTTTCTCAGTTTTCTGGAGCGCCTTGGTCAGCGCAAACGCGGTCCGGCGCTCGTCCTGGTCACCCATCACGTGGAGGAAATCACGCCCGCATTCACCCATGCTTTGCTGCTGCGCCGCGGCGGAATCGCCGCCGCGGGCGCGCTGGATCGCGTGCTCACGAGCGCTGCACTGAGCGCCGCGTTCGATGCGCGCATCCAGCTTCGTCGAAACGGCGGACGTTACGGGATGCGAATGCGGCAACTGTAGGCGAAGCAGAACTGCTTCGCCTACAGAAGGAACGCAGAGCATTGCCATGACAGCACTCCGCGACGTTACTCTCCGGGAGTGAATTCCTCTTCGCTTCTCCGTCTCATCTGCATGATTGCGGTAGCGCTCGCTTCGGGCACTTCGAGCCCGGCGCAAGAACCGGCTCCCGAGAGTGCCCAGCCGATGCAGGAGATCAGTCCCGGCGTGTTGCAAATGGGACAGCTTCGGCTCGATCAGAACCGCCGAGCGGTCAGCTTTCCCGGACGTCTGAACCTGGCGGAGGGCGCGTTGGAATATTTGTTGGTGACTCCCGAGGGATCAACCCACGAAAGCCTGCTCACGACGGAGATCCAGCCCGCGGATCTGCACTTCGCCATGCTGTTGCTCGGGGCCAGGGGCGCCGGAATTCTCGCTCCTGCACCCGAGGATGCGCCGCCAGAACAGATCAACAAAGAGTATCTCGCGAGAGCGCCACGGCTCCAGGGCGATAACGTGCTCATCACCGTGAAGTGGAAAGTCGATGCAGCGGAGAAGAGCGTCCCGGTGGAAGACTGGCTGATGAATTCCGAAACGCGGAAGCCAGCTCCGCGCGGGCCCTGGCTCTACACCGGCTCGATGTTCCGCGACGGAAAATTCCTGGCGCAAACCGAGGGCGTCTTCGGCGCCTTGGTTACCTTTCCGTCGGCCTTGATCAACAATCCGCGCAAGGGGAATGACAACGATCTGCTCTGGGCCGTGAACGCCAAAGCCGTTCCCGCGGTCGCAACCCCCGTCGAGATCACCATTCAACTTCCGCCCGCCCCTCCAGCCGCCAAAGAACCATGAAAGCGTTCACCTCCCTCCTCGCTGCCATTGTCGCCGCCCCGATTCTCAATGCCGCCGAGCCGGCACCGCTGCGCAACCCCGGCAACGAATCGCTGCGCAATGAGGTCCAGAGCGCGATCACCAAGGGCCTCGCTTTCCTCAAAGCACAGCAGCAGCCGGACGGCTCATTCGCAAATCCCCTCACCCCCGCAGCCTCGCCGGAGCATCCGTCGCTCACTGCTCTGCCGGTGATGGCATTCCGGCGGGATCCCAGCGGGGCGGCGGCTCAAGAGAATGCGAACGTCCTGCAGAAGGGTTACGCCTTTGTCCGCTCCCACGCGAAACCGGACGGCGGCATCTACATCAAGGGCCTGGCAAACTACAACACCTCGGTCTCCATGATGGCGCTGCTGCAAAGCGGCGATCCGCAGGACGAGCCGATCATCCTCGCCGCGCGGAAATACATCGGCGGACAGCAAGCCGAGGCAATGGCCAAATCAGAAACGAATGGCGGCTTTGGTTACGGCGCGACGGGTTCCAGCCCGAAACGCCAGCACCCGGATCTGGACAACACGCTCGTCGCGCTGGAGGCGATCAAGGCTTTTGAGAAAGCTCGTCCCGGCACCGAACTGGCCGCGGGCAAGGACCTGAACTGGAAAGCGGCTGTGGATTTCATCACGCGTTGCCAGAATCTGCCGAGCCACAACAAGATGGATTGGGCGAGCGACGATCCGCAGAACAAAGGCGGCTTCGTCTACTACCCCGGCTTCACCAACTCCGAAACCGTGACGCTCCCGAATGGCCGCACGGCGTTGCGGAGTTACGGAACGATGACTTACGGCGGCCTGCTCAGCTTCATCTATGCTGACCTGCAAAAGGACGATCCGCGGGTCACCGCCGCGCTCGATTGGCTCAGTAAAAACTACACGCTCGAAGAGAATCCCGGCATGGGGCGCGCCGGCCTTTATTACTACTACCACCTCGCTGCCAAAGGCCTCGCGACGCTCGGGATGCGCGAGCTACCCGTCGCTGATGGCAAAAAGATCAACTGGCCACGCGACCTCGCATTGAAGCTCATCGGTCTCCAAAACGGCGACGGCTCATGGGTGAATGACACCGCACGCTGGATGGAGAAGGACCCGGTGCTCGTGACAAGCTACTGCGTGCTCACGCTGGAGATCATCCACAACCAGCTTTGAGCTGAACCCGATTCTGCGCGCCAGTGCGGAGAGCTACTGGCGATCGACGCAAGTCACTCCAGCCGCGAAACAAAAACGGCGCCACTTCACACGAAGTGGCGCCGTTGTGATTTGCGCGGTCGATGCCGCACGTGAGTCCCTACTCGGCGGCGGGTTCTTCCGCAGCGGCCTTTTTAGCGCGAGGCTTTCTGGCCGGCTTGGCGGGCTCCTCTGAAGTGCCTTCGCCGGTGGCCGCAGTGGCGTCTTCGCTCTTCGCGGCCTTGGGCTTGGCTGCTTTCTTCGTCTTGGTATCTGGCACAGCAGTCTCGACTTCCACTGCGCTGTCCACCCACTCGATGAAAGCCATCTCCGACGCATCGCTCGTCCGTTGGCCGAGCTTGATGATCCGCGTGTAACCGCCTTTGCGATCCGCAGCGCGAGGCGCCACGTCATCAAACAACATCTTCACGATGTCGGCCTGACGCAGCACCGCGAGCGCCGTGCGGCGCGCGTGCAACGTCTTCTTTTTGCCAAGGGTGATCATCTTCTCGGCCAGCGGGCGCACGGCTTTCGCCTTGGCCAGCGTGGTTTTAATCCGGTGATGCTCGATCAAGCTGCAAGCGAGGTTCGAGAGGAGTGACTTGCGATGTCCCTCCTTGCGACCCAGCTTGAGCGTCTTCTTTTGGTGGCGCATGGGGTGGTCTCGTTAAAAGGACGGTTGAGCGATCGGAGCTTCGAGCAGAGTCGTATCGACCATGCCGGCGTCAAACTTCATGCCGAGCGAAAGGCCGAGCTGCGTGAGCTTCTCCTTGATCTCGTTCAGCGACTTCTTGCCGAAGTTGCGGTACTTGAGCATCTCCGCTTCGCTCTTCTGCGCGAGCTGGCCGACGGTCGTGATGTTCGCGTTGTTGAGGCAGTTCGCGGCGCGGACCGAGAGTTCGATCTCGTTCACGCTCATGTTCAGAAGCTTCTTCATCTTCTGATTCTCCTGGCTCTGCGCCTGCGGAGTTTCGTCGAACTGCACCGCGTTCTCGTCATACGCGTAGAACGGCTCGAAGTGCTTCTTCAGAATCGACGAAGCCTGCACGAGCGCCTCTTCGGGCTCGATGCGGCCGTCGGTCCAGATCTCCAGCTCGAGCTTGTCGTAATCGGTGCGCTGACCGACACGCGTGTTGCCCACGGCGTATTTCACGCGGGTGACTGGCGAGAAGATCGAATCAATCGCGATCATGCCGATCGGCTGATCGGCATGCTTGTTCTCGTCACCGGTGGCGAATCCGCGGCCGACTTTCACTTCAAGTTCAGCGTCGAATTTCGTTTTCTTATCGAGCGTGCAGATGACCTGGTTCTTGTTCAGCACTTCGCATTGCGCGGAATCCTGAATGTCGCCAGCGGTGACGGTGCCTTCCTTGTTCACCGAAATGGTCAGGTTGCGGATCTCGTGATCGTTCGCCTTGAACTTCACCTTCTTGAGATTGAGCACGATGTCGGTCACGTCTTCGACGACATGCGGCAGGGTCTGGAACTCGTGGCTGGCACCTTCGATTTTCACCGAAGTGACCGCAGCACCTTCCAGCGAGGAGAGGAGCACGCGGCGCAGCGAGTTGCCAACAGTGTGGCCATAGCCGGCCTCGAAGGGCTCAGCGACAAACTTTCCGTAAGTCCCATTGCTCACGGATTCATCCTTCGTGAGTGACTTCGGCATTTCGAAACGGCCTAAACGGATAGGCATAAGGGCGGGGTCTTTCTTGGTAATCACCGGGTTTCCCCCGGCGCGACAGCGGCGAATCGAAGACTCGCCGCCCAGGGACCAACGGTGCGTGATGTAACTGCGGTTACGCGCGTGGGGCGGTGAAGAAAGACGAGCCAGCCGGCTTTGTAAACGGAAATCTCGAGGCCGGCGAGCAGTGTGCAGCTTAATCGAAAAGGTGCAAAGAACGCAGAGGTCGGCAGAGAGCGCCTGGAACTCTTGCGAGTGAAATTCTCTCTGCGGCCCTTTGCGTTCTCTGCGCCTCTGCGGTTAAGAGCCGGGATCGAGAATCGGACGAGGCAGATTCGAGCCATGGATGACACAGATCAGCACGGATGCAGATGGGAGCACTCGCCCCCTTGATCCGTGAACATCCAATGTCATCCGTAGCCGAAGCGAGGGCATGAAGCCGTGCTTGTTGCGCGCTCACGATCCCGGGACACTCCGTGAATGAATGCCTTCTTCACCGACCTCGGGCGTACAGTACGCGCTCAGTGGAAAGAGCAAAACTTCTCGCTCGCGGCGTTCCCCGCCATCGCGCAGTCAGCCCTCGATGATGCTTCGCCGGCCGAGCACGTCGACCTCGCCGAGTTGATCCGCGACTTCCTGCTCGACGATGAGCAGCCGCTGCAAAGCCAGTCCGGCTTTGGACAGCCCGAGCTGGTGGTCTACGACGACCCGCGCTTTTACATTCAGATCCTGTTCTGGCTGGAAGGAACGACCGACATCCATCAGCACCAGTTCTCCGGCGCATTTCATGTTCTCGCCGGCTCGAGCATCCATTCGCGGTTCGTTTTCGAAGATGCGGAGCCGGTTTCGGCTCATCTCCGCGTCGGTAATTTGCGCGTGACCGAGACGCAGCTTCTGGAAACCGGCAGCACCGTGCAGATCGTCTCGGGCGAATCGCACATTCACTCGCTGTTTCATCTCGAAACGCCCTCGCTGACGGTGGTCGTCCGCACCCACAGCGATCC
>JAQGOK010000124.1 GCA_028293645.1 Chthoniobacter sp. | reverse complement strand
TTCCAAACATACCAAGGTTTACCTGCGCGATTGCTACGATCACACGGTGCAGATCATGGATCTGGTTGAGAGTTATCGCGACCTCACGGGCGGGCTGATGGAACTCTACCTGACTTCGATCGGTATGCGCACGAACGAGATCATGCGCGTGCTCACGGTCATCTCGGCGATCTTCATCCCGCTCACCTTTGTCGCCGGCGTTTACGGCATGAACTTCGCACCGGAAGTGAACGGCAAACCGCTGCCCTGGAACATGCCGGAGCTCTACTCGCCCTACGGTTACCTTGGCTGCATGCTCTTCATGGCTTTGGTCGCGGCGGGATTGTTAATCCTGTTTAAAAAGAAGCGCTGGATTTGAGGCGCAGAAGTCGGATTGCATGGGAGGGCGCTCAGGACTGATGACGGGACTTCATCTTTACCGCGGGAATCGACTCGAAGATCTCGCCGCTGCGCTCGCCGGAGTTTTAGAGAAGCCGCTCGCGGCGCCGCTACAGCCGGAGATCGTCATTGTGCAAAGCCTGGGCATGCACCGCTGGCTGGCGCTGGATCTGGCGCAGCGGCTCGGCATCTCGATGAACATCGAGTTCCCGTTTCCCGCGGGCTTCCTCGAGACGCTGTTCACGTCGCTGCTCGGAGCGGAGCCAAAGAGCGCCGTTTTCGCGCGCGATGTCCTGCCGTGGCGCGTGCTGGCCGTGCTGCCCGCGCTCCTCGATACTCCCGAGTTTTCCGACTTGCGCCGCTACGTAGAGGGACCGAACCGCGCGCTCAAACAGTTCCAGCTCGCGGGCCGCATCGCTTCGGTTTACGACCGCGCGCTCGCGTGGCGTCCGCAGTTGCTCCGTGAATGGGATCGCGGCCGCGACACTTCGTGGCAGGCGCTGCTTTGGTCCGCGGTTTCGCGTGGCAGCCGCGCCGCGCATCTGACGGCTCGATCGGCTGCGGCTTTGCGAGAGCTGGGTCGCGCCGACACACCGCTCGAAGACTTTCCCGAACGCGTCATTCTGTTCGGCGTCTCCAGCCTGCCACCGCTGTTCCTCGAGCTGTTTGCGAGCCTTTCGCGGCGCCTTGAAGTGCACGCGTTTTTCCTCACGCCAACGCCCGAGTTTTGGAGCGATTTGCGCTCACCGCGAGAACAACGATCCATCCATCGTCGTCAGAAGAACCGCGAGCTGACGCTCTTCGATTTGCATCTCGAAACCGGCAACGCGCTGCTCGCTTCCTTCGGTCGCATTGGCCGGGAGTTCTCGGAGCTGGTCGCCGATCTGGAACCCGCGGCCGAGCACGACATCTCCGTGCCGCCTCCGGAAGACACGTTGCTGCACCGCGTGCAGGCGGATGTGTTTCAGGTGTGCGAAGGCAGTGCAGCGCAGCCGCTCGCGCCCGGCGATCGCTCCATCCAGGTGCATTGCTGCCACAGTGCGATGCGCGAACTCGAAGTCTTGCACGACCAGTTGCTCGATCTCTTCGCGCGCCATCCGTCGCTCGAGCCGCGCCACGTGCTGGTGACCATGCCCGATGTGGAAACTTACGCACCATACATCGAGGCGGTCTTCGGTGCACCCGAGAGCGATCGCGTCCGGTTTCCGTATTCCATCGCCGATCGAAGCGCGCGTGCGGAGAACGGCCTGGCTGATGATTTCCTGCGCCTGCTCGATCTCGCCGGCAGCCGCTTCCTCGCCAGCAGCGTCCTCGGTCTGCTCGACAGCGCATCGATTCGACGTCGCTTCGAACTAACGGAGCGCGACGTTGAACGCGTGCGCTCCTGGATGGACGGCGTGGGCATCCGTTGGGGCATCGATGCCGCGCATCGGGTCGAGCTTGGGTTGCCTGAGTTTTCGGAAAACACGTGGCGCGCCGGCCTGCAGCGGCTGCTCCTCGGCTATGCCCTGCCTGGCGACGGTGGGACGCTTTGTGAAGGCATTCTGCCGTGGCCGGGGATCGAGGGTGAAGCAACCGGTACACTCAGCCGCTTCCTCGACTTTTCCGACCGCCTCTTCGAAGACGTGCGCGATCTCTTGCGAGCGCGGACCGTGCCCGAGTGGGAGCGCACGCTGCGTCTGCTGCTCGGCGCGTTCTTTGCGGAAGACGACGAGTTTGCCGATGAACTTCGCCGGATGCGCCGTGCCTTCGAATCGCTGGGGGCTACAGCGGTGACGGCCGGCCTCGAAGCGCCGGTTGAATTCGCCGTGATCCGCGCCCATCTCGGCGCCGCCTTTGCCGATACAGAATCGGGTGTCGGCTTCCTGGCCGGGGCGATCACGTTTTGCGCCCTCAAGCCGATGCGCAGCATTCCATTTCGTGTGCTCTGCATGATTGGCATGAACGATGGCGCTTTTCCGCGGAGCGACACGCCGCTGGCCTTCGACATTGTCGCGCAGACGCGTCAACTCGGCGACCGCACCTTGCGTGATGACGATCGTTACCTGTTTCTCGAGACGCTGCTTTCCGCACGCGAGACGCTCTACATCAGCTACGCCGGGCTTTCGCCGCGCGACCACTCGCACACGCCGCCCTCAGTCGCGGTCGGTGAATTGCTCGACTATCTCGAAACGCATCATCGGATCGCTCCCGCGGACTTCGTCACGCGCCATCCGCTGCAACCCTTCAGCCCAGCTTACTTCCGGGGCGATGAGGTTTTGTTCAGTTACTCCCAAGAGAATCACGATGCCGCAGCGCGGGGCGTGGCGCCACGGCTCCAACCGCGTGGGTTTGCGGGAGAACCACTGGTCGTTCCCGGTCCGGAGTGGCGTGAAGTGGACGCGGATCGGCTCATCGAATTCTTCGCGAATGCTTCGCGCTTCTTCGTTCAGGATCGCCTCGCTCTGCAACTGCCGCGCGAACGCGGAATCCTCGACGATCGCGAACCCATCGAACTGGACGCACTCGAGCGCTATGAGCTGCGCACGGAAATCACGCGGCACGTGCGCGACGGGATCGCTCCGGATGATGCCGTGCCGGTCTTGCGCGCAGCGGGCAAGCTGCCGCCGGGCGAAGCGGGCCGGAGCGTGTACGGCCAGCTCCGTGGCGTCTCCGAATTGCTCGTCGCCCGCGTCGCGCCGTATCTCGCATCGGAACCCCTGCCGCCGCTCGCGCTCGATCTTCGCGTGGCCGAATGGCACGTCACCGGCACGTTGCGTGAGTTGCGCAAGGACGTGCAATTGCGCTTCCGCGCGTCTGACGTGAAGCCGCGGGATCAGCTTCGCGGCTGGATCGCGCACGTATTGCTCAATGCGGCTGCGCCCGTGGATCATCCGCGGCTTACGGTGCTTTGCGGCACAAAAAAGATCCGCGTATTTCAACCTCTCGAAAACGCCCGTGCCATCCTCGCCGATCTGCTGGCACTTTACGGCGAAGGTCTGCGAAACCCGCTGCCGCTCTTTCCGGAAAGCTCGTTTGCCTTCGCCAACGCCGAGCGGAATTCCAGAAAACTCGGCAACCCGCGGCATGCAGCACAGCAGGCCTGGCGAGCCGATTTCGGTGGCCGGCCCGACGAGTGCGACGACACCTGGATCGACTACTGTTTCCATCACGCTGCCGATCCGCTCGATGCACGCTGGGAGGAAGTGGCCCGTCGCGTTTTCGGTCCGCTGCTCGAGCACAGCAGCGAACCTTCCGCCGAATGAACGTGCCGCGACCTTTCGATCTCGCCTCGGCTCCGTTCGGACGTGGCGCAACGCTGCTGGCCGCGAGCGCCGGCACGGGCAAGACCTATGCGATCGCCGGACTGTTTCTGCGCCTGCTGATCGAAGGCGACGGGGTCGAAGTCTCGCGCATTCTGGTCACGACCTACACCGAGGCCGCCACCGCCGAGTTGCGGGACCGCATTCGCAAGCTGCTGCGGAACGCGGCGGAGGCGTTCCGTTGTGACAAGTCGGACGATCCGTTCCTGCAAGCGCTGCTGCGCAAGCACGAGTCCGCGCGCGCAACGGCGCGTCTCGATGACGCTTTGCGCAGTTTTGATGAGGCGGCAATCCACACGATGCACAGCTTCTGCCAGCGCGTGTTGCGTGAAGCGGCATTCGAGAGCGGGCTGCCGTTTGATGCGGAGTTGATCCAGGACCAAAACGCGCTCTTCGCGGAGATCGCGGATGACTACTGGCGGGCGCAGTTTTACTCGGACACGCCCTGCCTCACGAGTCTGGCGCTCAACGCGAAGCTTTATCCCAGCACCTTCGCTGCCTTGCTGCGCGAGACCAGCTCGCACCCGGATCTCGCGATCCTTCCAGCGACGGACGAGGTGCGTTTGGAAAGCCTGAAGGGCGAGATCTGCGCCGTCTTCAAAGAGCTGCGCGAGTGCTGGGAAACAGACGGCGATAGCATCCGCGATCTGCTGCTCGGAAGGCGGTGGGCAAAGGCGACTCACGCCGTCAACTACCAGGGAGCGCTGCCGCAAAACATCAAACAGTTTGAGGCGTGCTTTGCCCCGGGCGCAGCGCCGGAAACACTGGCCGTGATTGCCTCGTTCGCCGCAGCCGCGCTCCGCAAGGCGACGCTGAAAGACGCGACCACCCCGGAGCATTGCTGTTTTGAGTTGTGCGAAAAGTTCGGCGAGCTCGCCGAGCGCTACGTGCAGGCGGTGCGAGCGTGGTTTATCGCCTGGGCTCGCCAGGAACTCGCGCGCCGCAAGAGCGAGCGCAACGTCCTTTCCTTTGATGATCTGCTGACGCGCTTGCGCGATGCTTTGCGCAGCTCGCGGGGTCCAGCGCTCATCCGCCAGCTCCGCGGTCGTTTCGATGCCGCTTTGATCGACGAGTACCAGGACACGGATCCGGTGCAGAACGAAATCTTCGAGTGCCTTTTCGGCGAGGAGAATACGGCACTTTACCTCATCGGAGATCCGAAACAGGCGATCTACGGATTTCGCGGCGCGGACGTGTTTACGTATCTGCGCTCCGTGAACGGCGTGGCGGCGGATCAACGCTGGACCTTACACACCAATTACCGGGCGGAACGTGCGCTGGTCGCCGGCGTGAACCGCATCTTCAACCGGGCGCCGGGCGCTTTCGTGATCCCGGAGATCGAGTTCGACAATGTGGATGCAGCCGGTCGCGCGGATGCGGAGCCACTGACCATCGGCGGTCGCCGCGCGGCGCCGTTGCAACTTTGGAAATGGTCCTCCGCCGAGCCGTTGCAGATCGGCGATGCAAACCGCGAGTTGCCGCCGGTTTGCGCCGGAGCCATCGCCCGGCTGCTCGCCGCGGACGCGCGGATTGGCTCCCGCGGGGTGCGCGCATCCGACGTGGCGGTGCTGGTCGCCACCCATCACCAGGGCCAGCTCGTGCAGGATGCGCTGCGCGCGTTCGCGATCCCGAGCGTTCTCCTTTCGCGACAAAGCGTCCTGCGTTCACATGAAGCCGGCGAACTGCAGATCGTGCTCGCCGCGATCGCGCAGCCGGGTCGCGAAGCGCTGCTCCGGGCGGCGCTCGGCACCGATCTCTTCGCGGTCTCGGCCATCGAGCTGGAGCGTCTCGCAAAGGACGAGCGCAGATTGGAAGGGTGGATGGAGCGGTTTCAAAGCTATCACCAGCAATGGGTGTCGGAGGGATTCATCCCGCTGTTTCGGCGGCTGCTTCGGTGCGAAGAGATCCGCCCGCGGCTGCTCGCCCTGCCGGACGGTGAGCGCCGGCTGACGAACCTGCTGCACCTTTCCGAGCTGCTTCACGAAACGGCCTGTGCGCAGCGGCTCAGCGCGCTGGCTTTGCTGAAGTGGCTCGGCGAACAACTCGCGCCGGGCACGATGGCGGTCGAAGAAGCAGAGCTGCGCCTCGAACGCGACGACGACGCGGTGCAGATCGTGACCATGCACCGGAGCAAGGGACTTGAATATCCGATCGTCTTTTGCCCGTTCACGCACGGACCACGGCGCCGAAGCCGGCCGAAAGAACCCGCTGCGCGGAAGACCATCTTTCACGATCCGGCGGCGGATTTTCAGATGACCATCGATCTTGAATCCGGACCGGAGAGCGAAGCGCAGAGCGCGCAGGAGCAACTCGCAGAGCAGGTCCGTCTTTTCTACGTGGCGCTCACGCGCGCGCAGCACGCCTGTCACTTTGTGTGGGGGCGTTTCAAGGGATGCGAAGCCTCGGCGGGCGCGTGGCTTTTCCATCGCCCGCCCGGCGGGGAGCGGGAGGCCGCCGCGGCCCTGCAGACGCACATGAGCGCGCTCACACCCGAAGCTTTCGAACAGGATCTTCGCGCCTTGAGCGAGGCTCATTCCGACGCAATCGAACTGCTCGATCTTCCTGCGCCAGACGGGCCACGCTACATCCCGTCGGCCGCAGCCGAACCGTTGGTCGGCCCGCGCACCTTCCACGGGTCGATCCGGCGGGATTGGCGGATTTCGAGTTTCACTTCGTTGACCGAACATCGGGACGCAGAGCGGCCCGATCACGATCCGGCGCCGGTCGTGCCGGTGGAAACGGGAATTGTTGCCAGCGGCATTCACGCGCTGCCGCCGGGCGTACGCGCCGGAAATTGTTTGCACGAGATTTTCGAGGAGCTGGACTTTGGAGCGGCGAACGAGATTGCTCCACTCGTTGAGCGCAAGCTGCGCGGGTTCAATTTTGAACCGAAAATCTGGGCGGAACCGGTGACAACGTGCGTGACGAAGACGCTCCAACTCGAATTGGCGGCGGGGCTGCGGCTCGCTTCGGTCGCCAAGCGTCAGCGACTCACCGAACTCGAATTCCATCTGCCTGCCGCGGCGTTGACCGCGCAAGCGTTGCGGGCGGCACTGCCGGCGGAGGCGGGCTCCACCCTCGTGTTCGAGCCACGTCGCGGCTTGCTCAAAGGTTTCATCGATCTGGTCTTCGAGCACTCCGGCCGGTTCTACATTGTCGATTGGAAGAGCAACTGGCTCGGCCCGAGTGCGGCCTCGTACACGGCGGACGCCATCGAGGGCGCGATGCTGCGCCACCGCTACGCGCTGCAATACCATCTCTACACGCTGGCGCTGCATCGCTACCTCGCCACGCGGCAGCGCGGGTATTCCTACGCAGAACATTTTGGCGGGGTCTTTTACCTCTTCGTGCGCGGAGCGGAAGCGGGCGTCGCGGTTCATCGGGCGCGTCCAGAGCAAGCGCTGATTGAGGAACTCGACGCATCCTTTGCCACACGACCATGAGCGAGGAGATCGTTCCCAGCTCGCTGGACGAGCATTTCGCGGAGCTGATCGCCACGCTCGAACCGCACGCGCCGCCTGAGCTGCGTGCCGCGGCTCTGCTGGTCAGCGCCTGGCGCGGCGCCGGGCACACGTGCGTTCCTGCCGAGACACTCGGCGGTGCGGAGGTGATCAGTACGTTGCGCGAGTGCCGAATCGTTGGTGCACCGGGTGAGTTCAAGCCGCTGATCGTCGATGGAAGTGGACGGCTTTACCTCCAACGATACTGGGCCTACGAAGCGCAGCTCGCCGCTTCCATCCGGCAACGTCTGACCCGGATGCCGTGCAAGGAGGACGCCCTGCAACGTGGGCTCGATCGCTACTTTCCAGATGCGAGCGAAGCGGATGGGCAACGCTGCGCCGCTGAATCCGCCGTGCGGAATCAACTAACCGTGATCACCGGTGGTCCAGGGACCGGCAAGACGAGCACCGTGGCCGTGATCCTGGCGTTGCTCGTGGATCAGTTTGCGCAGATCGAGCAGGTGCCGCGGGTGGCCCTCGCCGCGCCCACTGGCAAAGCGGCGATGCGCATGCGGGAGTCGCTAGGGGCGGCCCTGGCGAGAGTGCCCGCTGCGGATTCGGTGCTGCCGCATCTGCCCGCAGAAGCGACGACCTTGCATCGGTTGCTGGGCACGATTCCGAACTCACCGTTCTTCCGGCACGATCCGGAAAGGCCGCTCTCGGTCGATGTGGTGATCGTCGATGAAGCCTCAATGATCGATGTCGCGCTGATGGCGAAGCTTTTCGCGGCACTGCCGCCGAGCGCGCGCGTCATTCTCCTCGGCGACAAAGACCAGCTAGCTTCCGTCGAAGCCGGCAACGTGCTCGGCGACATCTGTGGACTCGCGACCGCGAGGCGCGCAGAGGCGCCGCTGGCCTCACACATTGTCGAGCTGCGGAGGAACTACCGTTTCGCGGCGAGCAGCGGCATTCATCGGCTCAGCCAGTTCGTTAATGCCGGCGACGCGGACGCTGCCGTTGCCTTGCTGGATGAAGGCTCCCGGAGCGACGTCATCTTCGGGCGCACGCCATCTCCCGCACAGCTGGCGAATGAGTTACGCAGCCGGGTGCTCGACGGATATCGCGCGTTTTTGCACGCAGATGCTCCCGCTGATGTGCTCGCGCGGCTGGTTGATTTCCGAATCCTCAGCGCGCTTCGGCGTGGCCCATTCGGCGTCGAGAATCTCAACCGACACGCGGAACAATTGCTGACGCACCAAGGCTGGATTGCCCCGAACGCGCCGCACTATCACGGGCGTCCTCTCCTGATCCTCGAGAACGACTATGCCCTCGGGCTCTTCAACGGCGATGTCGGTGTCATCCTGCGCGACCCGGAATCCGACGGCGATCTGCGCGCGTTTTTTCTCGATGCGTCCGCCGGTCTGCGGCGGCTCCTGCCGGCGCGTCTGCCGCCGCATGAGACCTCCTTCGCAATGACGGTGCATAAAAGTCAGGGATCTGAGTTTGATCGCGTGCTGCTCATCCTCCCAGACCGCGACAACGCGGTCGCCACCCGTGAATTGCTTTACACCGGCCTCACCCGAGCACGCAGCAGCGTCGAACTGTGGGCCAGTCCCGAGATGCTGCGTACCACCATCGCGCGTCGGACCCTGCGCAGCAGCGGATTGCGCGAAGCACTTTGGGAAGAGCAGGGTGCGTAGGCTAGGCGATGCGCACCCCGCGTCGGACTCGAACCTCCGAGCCTTCCGCCAGGAATGCGGATTGCGGTGCAGCGCTCAGCGCCTCGAGAAAACCGGAGCCGTAGAGTGAGGCTACGTCGCACCGCAAACGCGCCGCTTTCATCGGAGCGGCCTCCCAGCGAGGGTGCTCGACCTGATACTCCAGTGTGCCGCCGTCGCGCTGGCGGGTGTAACCCCAGTAGTGCTCGAAGATGAACTCGGCTTCGCTTTCGATGGGTAGCGGCGACATTTCACCGGCCAGCTCCGCGCCGACGCTTTCCCACCGGTCTCCCGCACGCCACGCGTACTCCACCTCACGAGCAGTGCGCCGATGGCGCATCGGCCTTGCGACATACGGCTCGTTGTAGATCAGCCGGGCAACGAGTGCGATGGCTGGCCGGGGAACTATCTCTTTTACGAAAACCACGCCGCGCCGGACCTCGGCTCCCTCGAGGCGCCGGACGTAAAAACGGAGGTTTACCTCTTCGAAATTTCGGTGCCAGGGAATCGGCACCCCCAGCACACGACAGCGGAGAAACAGGAATCCCAGGACGCTCACCAGTGCTTCGCCACGCCAGAGATCGAGTTCGGTGCCCCGCGGAACCAAAGGCGCGAGCACCGCTGGATCGACCCGGTAGTTCAACGCGAGGAGGGAGCGCCATTCCGCGCGGAGAAACACAGCAGCCATGAGGAGGCAGCTTATCGCCGACAAACACCGGGGCGACATGGGATTCGGGCGTCGGAAACCGTCGGCGAATACCGGCCGTTTGGGCGCCGAGACGGCGTGAAGAAATTGGTTGAACCCGCAAACCTCGGGTCCTAGTGTGCGCGCCTCCTTTCAAGGAGCCTTAGCTCAATTGGTTAGAGCGCCGCCCTGTCACGGCGGAGGTTGCGGGTTCGAGTCCCGTAGGCTCCGCCACTTCACGAAAGCTCGCGAAGTGGCTCCGAGGTCCTCCACGACCGGCGCGGCTGCCGGGCAGATCGGTCCTTCTCCCACGCTCTGGTTGGCGCGTCGTATTTAGGAATGACATCGCTCCCGAAGCAGCGGCGAAACCTGCAGACTTGAGGCCAGGCGTCGGTTTCAACCGGAGACGTGACAAGTACCAGCATGAACGTGCCGACACAGGCCGTCACGAGACCGTGTCATGCACCTTGGGCGCCAACGCCAAGGGCGTTGCAGCAACCAGCCCAAGGTTGGCGCGACCGAGGAGCGCTCATCCTGGGTTCTCTCCCCGAATGGCGCCAACCCGACAGGGGTGGAGCCGAACGATCCCCGTCCAGAGATGCAACCCTGCAGGGTTGAGCGCTTTTCGCACGCTGTTCCCAGGGTTAGCTCGTCCCTTTGCAACCCTGGGGCTCAAGCATTCGAACGCCTTCGGCGTTCCCGTCTCGAAGTCCATGACATGCTCTAGGCCGCAGGCTGAGATAAGCAAAGTTTAGGAACCGCAAATGCTCTAATCACCTTTCCTAATGATTAAATTTTCTTCTCCCGAGCGCCTCGATGAACGGATCGCTCCTGCCGGCCTGGTAACGGTCACCTTTGCGAACGGCCTCCTCACCATCGCCGGCCCAGACGGCGCCGATCACAACGTCGAGATAGTAAAGACCGGAGTGAACGCTTTCCGCGTTGAAGGCCTCGCGACTGATATCAACGAGCTGGGTCAAACCTCCAAGAGCTTCCGCGGTGCGCTCACCAAGGTGCTCATTGAAGGCGGCGCCGGAGCGGACAAGTTCGTCGTGACCAATCTGGATCCGCTGAAGAGCTTCCGATTCAACGGCAATGCGGGGGTGGATACCTTGAGCACTGCGAACTTGAAAACCTCTGCGGGCGGGTCAGTGGAAATTGCACTCGGCTCCGAAGCGGGCTCGGTGGAGTTCCTTGGCAGCCGGACAACCGTGAACGGCGCGCTGAACGTCGATCTTGGTGGCGGCGGCACCCTCGCTTTGCGTTCGGCAGTCACGACCGTCAACGGCGAGGTAACTGTCACGGGCGGCCCCGGCAGCGACTCGGTGTCCGTTACGGGCAACAAGACCCTCTTCAAAAGCAAGCTCAACTATACCGGAGGCGAGGGAGACGACTCATTCAGTGCGGCCGGGGAGTTACTGAATGTCCGGGGCATCGTGACGATGGATGGCGGCGCCGGGACTGACATGTTTCTCTTCGCCGCAGACACCAATAAGTTCGGCAACACCGTCAAGCCCGGTGCGCTGGATCTCAGGTTAGGAGAAGGAACGGGCACGGTGACGTTCCTCGGCAAGTCCACGACTGTTCTGGCTGATCTGAAGATCGATCTTGGCACCGGTGGCGGAACGGCGCAGTTGAACTCTCTGGCCACCACGGTTCGAGAGAACCTCCAGGTCACAGGTGGAGCGGGCAATGACAACCTGAACTTCCAGGGACGGACCAGTATTGGAAAGACCCTCTCTTTCGTTGGCGACGTCGGAGACGATACATTGACTGCCACAGGCAGCATGGCGGTGAAAGGGGCGACCAGTATGGATGGCGGCATCGGCGCCAGCCGCTTTGACCTCAACCTTGGCCATATCGCGCTGGCCGGACTTACCGTCACTGGCGGGACCTCGAATGATACTGTGAGTATTATCGCTGACGGCACCATTGCGGGAGACGCGAACCTTCAGCTCGGATTGGATGGCATTGGTCCTTCGAGCACGATTCTCAAAAGCTTCGCAGGACTTACCAACGGCCTGAAGTTCGGGGGAACGCTGACGATTGATATGATCGGCGCGACCGTCGATGTGCTGACGATCGCCAACATTCAAGTGGCGAAAGCCTTTGTGGCTCAGACCGGAGAAGGAGTTAGCACGGTCGATCTATCCAGGCTGAATGCGAAGAATGACTTCCGGCTGCAGACTGGGTCAGGTGCGGATGTCGTCAACATCGACAACGTGAATGCACGGGATTTCACCGTGGATACGCAGATCGGAGCTGACGAACTCCGGATCGAGCGCAACGCCACGTATGTTGGGGGATCGCAGGTGCTGGGCACCGCTACGATCCTGACGGGTATTGGGGCTGATCAGATCCGAGTGGGCAATAGCAGTGACTCCGCAAACCTAAAGGTCTCGTTCAAGGGTGCACTAACTCTGGATGCCGGGGACGGTGCCAACATGCGCAACGACATTCTGGCGAGCAACCTCTTCGCGTCTGTGCCGATGATCCTCACCACAGGCGGCACCTTGACCCAAACTGAAGCGGTCTAAACCGCTCCAGACAGCCAGGCCACCCGGCGATCAAGACTCTCCGCTGCGACGTGAGGTTCACGTGCGGCGGAGAGCTGGATCCTCGATTCGGCAGGTTATTGCCCCGCCCTTTTAGAGCGTGTCATGAACTTGGAGACGGGAACGCCGAAGGCGTTCGAATCCTTCAGCCCATGGTTGCAAGGGACGAGCTACCTTGGGGACACCGTGCGAAAAGCGCTCAAACCCTGCAGGGGTTGCATCTCTGCACGGGCATCGTTCGATTCAACCCCTGTGGGGTTGGCGCCCTTCGGGGAGAACCCAGGGTAAGCGCTCCTCCGTCGCGCCAACCCTGGGCTGGTTGCTGCAACGCCCTCGGCGTTGGCGCCCAGGAGACACCCTCTAGATACTCGGCTCCCAGCCGGCGCGATACTCGCGTTTCCAAAGCTTCGCTGCCGCGGGGTTATCGAGGATCTTCCCAGTCTTGGGATCAAGGCGGACGGTGGTGTTCGTCCGATAAGCGATGTTCCCGAGGTGGCAAAGCATTGTGCTCTTTTGCCCTTCGTCGATCGGGCTGTTCAGCTTCGCCTTGCCCCGGATGGTGTCGAGGAAGTTGCCGATGTGCGCGACGTCGTCGGTGTTCGGGCCTTTGCCTTCGCCGATCTTCGCGCCTTTGAAATCGTAGATCGTCCACGCATTCTTGCTGATCCCGAACGTGCCGTTCTCTCCGTAGAAAAGGCATTCGTGCAGTGGCTTCTCGGCAGAGCGGGGGAAACAACTGCTCTGCACCCATTCCATCCCGACCTCGCCACAATCAAAGACGGCGGTGCCGGTGTCAGGCGTCTCCTGCTTGTCTTTGTGCCAGTAGCGGCCGCCGTTATAAGTCACGCGCTCCGGATACTCGACCTGCAAGCCCCACCGCAGGATATCGAGATGGTGGATGCCGTTGTTGCCAAGTTCCCCGTTGCCCCAGTGCCAGAGCCAATGCCAGTCATAATGCATGTAGGGCCGCATGTCGCGCTCGTCGGACACCGGCCCCTGCCAGAGATTCATATCGACGCCCTCTGCGGCCTTATTTGCGCCAGTCCCGATCGGTCCGCGCGCATTGTAGTAAAAGGCGCGCCCGTATTTCACCTTGCCAATCGCGCCACCGTGTAACGCCTCAATGGCTTCCTTCATCCAGGTCCGCCGCTGATTGCCCATCTGCACGATGCGGTCGTATTTCTTCGCGGCCGCGACGATCAGCTCCGCTTCGTGTGGGTTGCTGCTGCCGGGTTTTTCAACATAGACATGTTTGCCCGCCTGCATCGCGAGTATGGCCGCGGGCGTGTGCCAGTAATTCGGCGTGGCGATGAAAACCGCGTCGAGAGTCTGGTCGTCGAGAAAGGTGCGAAAATCAGTAACCGGCTTGCAGCCGGAACCTTGTTTATCCCGGACCGCTTTCATCCCGCGCTCCAGGCGTTTGGGATCCAGTTCGGCGAGGTAAGCGATCTGCACGTCCTCCATCTTCAGGAGCGCATTGACGTGATCGAAGCCGCGGCCCAGCGCAACCACAGCCACGCGTAGCTTGCGGTTTGCGGCGTCGGCCGCACGCAGGTGGGGGAGAGTGAAGGCCGCGCCGAGCGAAAGGGCGGCGGTGCGTTGCAGGGCGGAGCGGCGGGTGATGTTCATGGTCGGGGGGATTTCGTGAGTGGTGAGGCGGTGTTGGGAGGAGCTGTTGCTGAAAGCTGGCGAGAAGGGAGTTATAAGTTCGCTGCCCAACCCGGATATGTTTCTCGACTGCAATCCATTGCTGGGGGCTCAACGGCGCCGCTCCATCGGCAAAAGCGCGATCAATGAGCGCTGTCGTCGTGGCACACCATGTCGATGACGACGGTGCTGGCGAGGATCAGCACTTCGTCTTCGCCGTCCGCGATCTCGACGCCATAGGTGTCCCGAAGCGTAAACCACCTCTTCGAAACCTCCGCCGCCACGGCGTGCCCGCGAGTCAGTTTGTAGTCGTAGTCGATGAAGCTGCCTTGGGCTTCCAGATCGTCCGGGCCGGGCACATCGACGCTGAATTTGCAGCGGAACAGCGTGAAGTGCTTCTTCTTCACCGTGGCCACCACCTCTCCGCCTTTGGAGATTTCATAGGTCGGCCCCCAGGCAAGCAGCCTCTGTCGAATGAAGGCCAGTTCGTTGCCCGACATATCTTGAAAGGAGAGCTTTTTCCCAATGCTGAACGCCCGGCCATCCACGAAGAACCGGTCATCATCGTTCTCGTCCTTGATCCTGAAGTCATCGCCCAAGGCGAACATCTTCTGCTTCATCACGTAGCGCATAAGGGGGCAGTTGAGGGGCTCCTTCGATCAAGACGCTTTGTCGGAGTGCTGGCAAGTCCGACAAAGCGTGAGTGGCTGCGGTGCTGCGCCGCCGCCAGCTCACTTTTCTCCGATGCAAAACAGGTTCTTCTCCGTTCGGATGAAGAGCCGCTCTTGCGAGATCGCGATGGACGCCTGCACCTTTTCCCCAAGAGGATTCTTCGCCAGCACTTTGAACTCGGGTTCGGCGGCGATCACCGTGGTTACTCCTTCATCGGAGAGCAGGTAGATGCGACCCGCGGCGGTCACGGGTGAAGCGGAGAAGTTTCCGCCGATCCGTTCCTGCCAGATGATTTCGCCAGTTTCGGCTTTCATGCAGCCCGCGACGCCGGTGTCCGGGATGCTGAAGAGGTAAGGTTTCAGGTAGAGCATCGAGGGGACTTTTGGCATCCCTTTGCGCTGCTCCCAAACGAGGTTCGTTTCCTTGAGGTCACCCTTTCCTCCGAGGCGAAAGGCTTTGATCGTCTCCTTGCCGCCCCAGCCGCCCGCGGTAAAGGCCAGCCCATCCCCGAGGACTACGGAAGGAACTTTCGCCTCGCCGATCACTTCGCTCGACCATAGCCGTTCGCCCGTTTTCGGATCGAAGCTCTGCAACACGTCGCCCGCTTCGCTAATCAACTCCGCCGTTCCGTCGTGCTCCCAAATATTCGGCACACTGTGGGCGATGCGCGAGAGGCCGCGCTTGCTCTTCCAACGCTCCTTCCCAGTTTTGGTGTCGAGCGCGACCACGAACGATTGATCCCACGGCTTTTGCCAGCCGAGTTGTTTGTCCGGACCGTCGCTGCTGCCGTCGCGCGCCATGATCAGCAAATCGCCATGCAGGATGGGAGAGGAGGCAAGGCCGTGCTGGCTGTAGAACGGGTAGTCGCGATTCGTCCAGAGGACGTCACCCGCGAAGTTCAACGCGACGAAACTGCCGTCACCGAAACAGGCGTAAACGCGCTGACCATCAGTGGCCGGAGTCGGCGACGCATACGTGTTGCGCCCTTCTTTGCGCCGCGGCAGTTGCTCGAAGACCATCTTGTCCCAAAGCACCGTGCCCGTCTTTGCATCAATGGCGAGCACCCGACATTCCTGGCCGCTGTTCGTAGCACTCGTGACGAAAACCCGGTCTTCCCAAACGATGGGCGACGACCAGCCTTCGCCAGGAATCGCGGTTTTCCAAACCACGTTGGACGTGTTGCTCCAGGTGAGCGGAACGTTCTTTTCGGAGGAGACGCCCTGCCGGCTTGGACCGCGAAACTGCGGCCAGTTTTCCGCAAGCGTGGTGGCGAGCGAGACCAGCAGAGTGGTCGTGAACGGCAGGAGGGATTTGAAGCTCATGGAGGTGTGAGTGGGCTGCAGGGTCGGACTGGAAAGCATTACGCCGCTGTCGGTTCAACGCTTGAACATCGCGTTCGCTGGATCGCCGCCGCTCAGCATGTAGGCGAGCAGGTCGAGGATTTCTTCCTTCTTCAGCAGCGCGAGGAGCATCGGTGGCATCGGGGAGATCTTGCTCGTTTCAATGCTCTGCACTTCCTTGCGATCGACGTTCACGCGCTGGTCGGGATCGCTGAGGTCGGTGTTCAAGGTGACGCTGTCGCCGTTGAGATTCACGACAACGCCGGAGAAAATCTCGCCATTGTTCTTGGTGACGATGATCGGCGCGAACTGCTCGTTGATCTCTTTGCTCGGGTTGATGATTTGATCGAGCAGGTCGTGCGGATTGTAACGTCCACCCGCGCCGGTCAGGTCCGGTCCGTTCATGCCGCCGGCATTGCCGAAGCGGTGGCAGGTGTAACACGCCGCGGCGCCAAACATCTTGCGGCCGTTCTCGAAGTTGCGCCCCTTGAGTCCGGTCTCGGCCGCGGCGCTGAGCTCCTCCAGCGTCCACATCGTCGGCGTCCGGCCGGCGAGCATCTCCCCGACGTTTTCAATCGCGGATTTTGGCTCCGGTTTCCTGGCAATGAGCAGGGAGAGTTCCGTCTTCTCCAATTCGCTGAACGTCGCGAGCGAATCATTGCGGATGAATTCGATGAACTTCGTGAAGCTCGATCCGCCGCGATAGTTGGCGGCTTTGAGAAACCACTCGAGCTGCGCGATGCGGAGCTCCCTGGTCCAGCCGGTCTTGAGCATCCGGAGGCTCCGCGCGAATTCCATCTGTGGCTCCTGACTGGAGCCGGCGGCGATGAGCGCCATGCCTTTCGCGGCGGTGTTCGGCGCCTGCAAATAGGCGAGCGTCTCGCAGAGCAGCCAGTTCAGCTCGAAGCTGTCAGCAGGGAAAGCGGGATCAAGCTGGGCGATGAGTTTCGCCACGGTTGCCTCGTCCGGATTGCCGAAGCGGTGCAGGACGATCTCAGCGATGCGCACGTGCGCGAGCTTTTGTTCCGCCGTGAGTTTGCCGAAGTCGAGATCGAGCAGCGCCGCGAAGAGCTTGTCGCGCATCGACGTATTCACCGTCGCGTCGGGCGGGCGGTGACTCGGACAAACACCGGTCACCCGGACGAGCGCGAGCAGCGCCTCGAGCTGGCGGGCAGTGTCGGTTTCGCTCAGCGCTTTGCTTTCCCAATCTGCCACAGGCTGATGCTCGAGAATGGTGCGCGCGGCCCAGCGAATGTAACGATCGCCGTGATTCAGATGCGGCCATGCGGTGGCGACGGCTTGGGGATCTTGTTTGCCGTGGAAAGCTTCAAGCTGATGACGCAACGCACGTTCGGGCGAAACTCGCGCGGTGCGGTCGATCGGCGTGGTTGCTTCGGTCCCGGTGTAGGTCACGCGATAGAGCCCGGACTGCACCTTGCGTCCACCAATCGCGAAGTACATCGCGCCATCCTGCGGGTGAATGATCGCGTCCGTGAGCGGCAGCGGTGACCCCGTGATGAACTCCTCTTTCGTCCCGGTGTAACTCGAGCCGTCCTCCTTCAGATGGATCGCGTAGAGTTTGCCCCAGCTCCAATCGAGCGCGAACAACGCGCGTTGGTACTTCTCGGGAAACTTCGCGCCATAACCGAAGGTCGTGCCGGTCGGTGAACCCGGGCCGATGTTCAGCGTCGCTGGAAGGTTATCGACGTAGAATTCGGGATATTTGCCCGCGCCATTGCGCCAGCCGTACTCGCCGCCGCTGACCACATGGTTAATACGCGTGGGTCGATACCAGGGCGTGTTGAAGTCGTACTCCATGTCGGCATCGAAGGTGAAAAGTTCGCCGTCATGGTTCAGCGAAGCGTCGTAGATATTGCGGAAGCCGGAGGCGAAGATCTCAAACTGTTTCCCGTCCGGCGTGACGCGGTAGATGATGCCGCCGGGCGCGAGGACGTGGCGGTTGTGACCGCGGCCATCCGGCATGCGCGGGAGCAGATGATCATCGCCCCAGATCTTCGGCACGGGTGAGCTGGCGGCGGTCCCGGCGAGCGGACCCTCATTGAGGACGGCGTTGTTGCCAGTAATGAGGTAGAGCGCCTTGCCATCGGGAGTGGGCAGCACCGCGTGGACGCCGTGGTCGCCCTTGGAGTCGAACGCGCGCAGCAACTCCAGTTTGTCGAGCTGATCGTCGTCATTGCTGTCGCTGATCCGATAGAGACCGCTCTGAGTTTTCTGCTCGTAGTCGTTCACGCCGGCATAGAGCGCGCCGAAGGCGAAGACCATTCCGTTGATGGCGCGGATGTTGACCGGCACTTTTTGCACGTCCTGCGGCTGCAGCATCTGCCCCGCGGCAGGAGGCGCAAAGCGATAGAGATCGCCGTATTGATCGCTCGCATAGATGCGGCCCTTGTCATCGCTGCAAAGCGCCACCCACGAACCCTGCTCGCCACCGGGCACCGAGTAGAGCAGCTCGACTGCGAAGCCTTTTGCGGCCTTGATGCGTTCGACTGGGGTCGCTTTGTTTTCGCCGATGGCGCTCCCGGTCCTGGGCCGCTCGGCCCGTGCGCCAGCGGGTTTGCCGGCAGGCGATTGCGCATGGACCACGGCGCAGAGCGTTGCGGTGAGTACGATTGCAAGGATTCGGGTGGCGTTCATTCGGTGGTCATCGTGAGTTGGAAGGCGTTGCGAACAGGGGTGAGGATCGCGGGAGCTCACCGATCAGGGGTGCGCATCTGGTTGCAGTAATTACGCGAAGATTGATCAGTGGGAAGACGCATTGTGCGAGCGCTGCGATCGAATCCACAGGGCGGTGGGGCTTGCCTGTGAGCGAGCAATTTCCAGCAGCGACGCTCTCACGCCAGCCTGGGAGCAACGCTTGCCAGATCTGCGCTCCGGTACGATCTATTTCGCTCCCCCATGACTCCCCCGCGATTCCTCACCTTTTACGCTGCCCTCCTCGGTGCACTCGCGTCTGCAGCGGCGCAGACTTTCAATCCCAGTGACTTCGGCAACGTCACGCTGCACTTGAAAGCGGATGCGCTCGGCCTCGCGAACAATGCTCCGGTGGTAAACTGGGGGCCGTTGAGCGCGGCGGGCACCGCGCAGCCGACTTACGTCGCATCGGACGCGCGCTTCAATAACAAGGCGGCCGTGAGGTTTGACGGCAACACCGATGTGATGACCTGGACTTCCGCGAACCTCAATGCGCGGACGATCTTCGTCGTCACCACGGCGGAAAGCGCGGCGGTGAACCTCGCTGGATTGATCTCGAATGGGGGTGATGGGCTGAACATTCGTCGCCACAACACCACGAGTTTCTACCGTTCGCCGGGGCAGGGGCAGGACGGGAATGACTTCACGGGCAACGGTACGCCCACGGGCACGCTCTCGGTCAACAACGTGTCCAGTGGCGGTTACACGGCCGGTGTGCCGCACTTGGTGACGGCGATTGCTGGAGCGCAGAAGAACTACTCCGCGTTCGTGATGGGGCAGCCGAACGGCACGTTGGGCCGTTACTGGAATGGGAGCATCGCCGAGGTGCTCGTTTATGACGGCATCCTGACCGCGGCAGGAACGAACGCGGTCGGCTACTATCTTCAATCGAAGTATAACCTGCCGACGACTTTCACCGCGCCAGGCCCAAGGATCACCAGCTTCACCGCAACCAATGCGGGCGGCATCCGCTCCGATGTGGGTGTGCTTTCCACTCCCAGTGCGGGCGTGACGCTCGCGTGGTTCGTGGAGAATGCCACGACCATCACCGTTACCCCGGACGGACCAACCAACTCAGCGACCACCACCGGCTCCACAGTGGTAAGTCCGGCGACTACGACTACTTATACCCTCTCTGCCAGCAACGCGGCCGGCACGGCGAGCAGGACGGTAACCGTGCATATCGGCGTCACGCCGGCGCCGCCACGGTTGAATGAATTCCTTGCCGACAATGAGGAAGGAATCACCGATGTCGATGGGGCCCACTCGGACTGGATCGAGATTCATAATCCGAACTCGTATGCCGTCGATCTTCAGGGTTACGCGCTGACGAACGGCCCGACGCAGGTGAACGCCAACCGCTGGGACTTCCCCGCCGGTTCAGCGATCCCCGCCAATGGCTATCGAGTGGTGTTCGCTTCGCAAAAGAATCTCACGAACCCGGCTAATGCGCTGCACACGGACTTTAGTCTGGAGAAAGCCGGCGAATACCTGGCGCTGGTTCGACTCTCTGATAACGCGATCCTTACTGAGTTCGCTCCATATCCCGGACAGTATGCGGACAGCTCCTACGGCTATGGGAATAGTCCGTTGCGGTTGGGCTACTTTGGAGTTCCCACGGGCTCGCCCACGCCTGGAACGGTGAACAACACCGGTGTGCTTGGCTTCCTGGATAAGACCGACGACACGCAGTTCACGATCACGCGAGGCTTCTACACCAGTGCGATTACGACCGTGCTCAACGCCAGTTCGGCGGGCTTGAAGCTCATTTACACTACGGACGGAAGCGCGCCGACCGAGACCAACGGCACGCAAGTTCTACCGTCCGGTCCGGACAATCTCGCGAGCGTCAGCCTCACGATTCACCCTGGCTCGGTGCCTGTTGGTCAGCCAGGCGTTAACATCGCGTCGATCGGCGGCGTGACGACACTTCGCGCCGCTGCGTTCCTTGCGGGTTACGCGCCAACGAATGTCGATACGCAAACTTATCTCTTCCCCGCGCAGGTGCTCACTCAGACTGCAGCGAACGCAGTGAGCAAAGGCTGGCCGAGTGCGCCGGTGAACGGCCAGACCTTTAACTTCGGCATGGATCCCAACGTGGTCTCCTCCTTCACGCCAGCCGAGATGAACGAGAGCCTGCAATCGATCCCCACGCTCTCGGTGGTGACGGACATGAAGAACCTCGTCGATCCCACCATCGGCATCTATGTCAACGCGGACCAACACGGCGACGCCTGGGAGCGGCCGATCTCGGTCGAACTGATCCATCCGCCCGGCTACGTGAGTCCGGATGGGAATCCAACCGGTTTCCAAATCGACGGCGGTTTGCGGATTCGAGGCGGGTTCAGCCGCAACGACCAGTTCTTCAAGCACGGCTTCCGACTCTTCTTCTCGGGTAAGTATGACGGGAGACTGAAGTATCCGCTCTTCGGCACCGAAGGCACGGATGAGTTCGGCAAGCTCGACCTCGGCACGGGTTCGAACTACGCGTGGTATCGCGAAGGCAACTATAGCCTCGGGCAGTTCAATACCATGGTGCGGGATCCTTTCGCCCGCGACACCCAGGGGGCGCTCGGGCAGCCTTATACGAAGAGCCGCTACTACCATCTTTACCTGAATGGTCACTATTGGGGTCTTTATTACACCGAAGAGCGCGCCGAGGCAGAGTTTGCGGCGAGTTACTTTGGCGGCGATGACTCGGAATACGATGCAGTGAAGTGCGCCAATCATATTGGTAACTTCATCACCGAAGCAACCGATGGCACCCTCACGAACTGGCACGCGCTTTGGACCAGGACGCGTGCGATCAGGACCACGGACCCGAGTGCGGCGAAGTTCTTTGAATTGGAAGGTCGGAACCCGGATGGCACGCGCAACCCCGCACTGCCGGTGCTGCTGGACGTGAACAACCTTATCGATGAAATCCTGGTGAACTTCTATGTGGGCGACGGGGATGCAATACTTTCGGGTTTCCACGGACACGATCGCCCGAACAATTGGTTCAGCGTCTTTCGCAAAGATGGGCGCGATGGGTTTCGCTTCTTT
>JAQGOK010000123.1 GCA_028293645.1 Chthoniobacter sp. | reverse complement strand
TTCTACGGGAGTGGTGCGCATCAGGGTGACCTGCGGAATGTGGTGGTAGAAATTCCGGCCGGCAAACTGCGCCGGGACGGTTTCGGGCGCGTGAAAGTTCACCATGTCGAGGCAGCCCGGCACGAGCACGGTTGGAAGCCCCAGACGCGCCGCCGCTTCGCAACGTGTTGGGCCGGCGCCGAGCATGCCGCCGACGAGTTCGTCCGCCCATTCCGTCGTCGTGATATCGAGCACGCCCGAGACGAGGCCGCTTTCGATCAGCGATTCCATCGTCCGTCCGCCGGTGCCCGTCGCGTGAAAAACCAGCACCTCAAACCCGGCGTTTTCCAGGATCCCCTTGGCGTGCTGCACGCAATCCGTCGTGTTCCCAAACATCGAGGCCACGATCACCGGCCGGTCTTGAGCGGCCGGGGGCGGCGCTTCGACCATTCCGCAGATCGCGCCGGCCGCGCGGCTCAAGACCCCCCGGGAAATACGATTGAGCCCCGCGACATCGACGATGCTCGGCATCATCACGATGTCCTTCACGCCGAGATACTGCGCCGTGTTCCCGCTCGCGAGCGTCGAAACCATGAGCTTTGGAAAACCCAGCGGGAGCGCACGCATTCCCGCCGTGGCGATCGCGGTCCCGCCCCCGCCGCCAAGCGAAATCACGCCATCGATCCGCCCTTCCTGCTGGAGCTTCAGCAAGATCGCCGGCGCCACTTTGGACATCGCTGCAACCGCTTCACCGCGATCGTGCCGCGCAAGGATCGGCGCCAGCTCCACTCCGGCTGCAGCGGCGGCTTCGTGGCGATCGATATCCGGCTTGATCTGTGGCTCGGCGTCGGTTCCGAGGTCGATGATCAGCGTTTGGTGACCGCGCGCGCGGATTTGCTCCGCCACGAACGCGTGTTCGTGGCCTTTCGTATCCATGGTTCCAAGGAGGGCGATGGTCGGCATAGGGGACGGAAGCTTGTCGCGTCAGAAGGCAAGGCGGGTGCGTGCTTGGCAAGCGCGAACCCTTCGAGGGAGGCTGCTGATACGGAGGTTCTGCATTCGGAGGAGTTATCTCTCAAACCGCTGATTGGTGGCGCCCCGATCGAATATGCCTTCGCGGCGAAACTCAAAGGCACCGGAATCGGGACCGGGAACGACGATGGCCGCTAGCTCGGACCAGCTAAAACTGTTATTTCGCCAGGGTGACCCTCTTTCCGTCCGGCAAGGCGCTAAACAGGTGAAGAGCTTCACGGTGCTCTTCCCCGCGGGTGGAGCGGAAGGCACGGCGCGCGGCCTCTCTCCGTCCGGAAACTTTGCGGTCGCACATGTGGAATTTACCGATCGCACTCACGCGATCGTGAAACTGGCAGTGCCCTGATGCGGGAAATGATCGTTTCCGGTGGGCCAACGCGACCACGTTCCGACGCCTTCGCATTTGTAATCTGAAAACGCCTTCGACAGCCTCCGCGCTCTCGACGTAAAACGGCGATCATGTCCGACGTTACGCCTGCTCCCCGCCGCTTTGTTTCCGCCGCCGAAACCGAAGTCGAAGCCCTCGAGGGCAAGACGCACCATTGGTATCTGAAAGACGGCCTCGGTGACTCCGAGTCGCTCGTCTTCGTCCGCGCTCGCATCACCAAGGGTGCCGGGCATCCGTTCCATTCGCACCCGGAGATGGACGAAATCATCTACGTGCTCGAAGGCGAAATGGAGCAATGGCTGGAGCAGGAGAAGCGCATGCTCCGCCCAGGCGACTGCATCTACATCCCGCGGGGAGTCATCCACGGCTGCTACAACATCAGCGACGCGGAATGCGAATTCCTCGCCGTCCTCACCCCGTCGAAGATCAGCGGCCCTTTCAGCGTGGACTACGCGGATCAGGAGCCGTGGAAGTCGCTAAGGTAAGGCCAAGGCCATGACACCGTCCGACCCTGGCACACCGGAGGCTCCGCCTCTCGGTTGCTTCGGTTGGGGTATGGTGGCAGCAGGTTTGGTCGCTCTTGTCGTCTTTCTGTTTCCGGCTTCGGCGGTGATTCGACAACGGCCAAGCAGGGCAGAGCAGGTTCGCTCCAGGGCAAAATTTGAGATGAGTAGTCTGGTTGCAGCTCTCCGACAATACCGTGACGAGTATCACCTTCTGCCGAGCGGGACCCACGCTGAGATCCTCGGCGAGCTAAGAGGCGATAACGCGAAGAAGGTAATCTTTTTTGAGGCCAACTCGCGCTCGTTCAACAGCGGGGGAGAGTTAATGGATCCGTGGGGAATGCCGTATCGCTTCCATGGCGAAGAAAGAGGGATTCCGCGCGTGTATTCTTACGGTCCGAACAAGCAGGACGACGGCGGCCGGGAGAAGACGGATGACGTGGTGAGCTGGCGTTAAATGAAGCGCTAGTAAGCCTCTCGACCGAAAGTAGCGCTAACTCCGCTCGCGGCGCTTCAAGCTGAACCAAGCCAGTCCGTAAGTGCCCACGAGCCAGCCGAGGAAGCCGAGGAGTGCGCGCCAGGCGGCGCCGCCGCGATTGAAGACGTCGTTGGTCTGCAGCTCGTGATCCGGGTCCAGGTTGCGCAGGCTTTGACCATGCTTGCTGATGAGGTCGCCGCCGAGCTTCTGCTGCCAGAGGAAGCTGGTGTCCATGATCCGCTGCGCTGAAAAGGTGGGCGTCAGTTGGCTGACGGCGCGCACGCTTTTCGACATGGAGCTGGGTTTCACCGGATGACCGGAGAAGACGATCATCGGGATCAGTAACAGCGGAACGATCGCCACCGCTTGCATGACGCTGCGGGCGAGCGCGGAGATGGCGCAACCCATGCCGACCCCGGCGATGGCAACGCCCAAAAGCCCGGCGAGCTGCCAGGCGATTGATCCGTCCACTCCGCCGTCGAAGACGAGCACGGCCACATAGAGCAGCACGACCTGCACAAAAGTGATGCCGGTCAGGAAGATGAACTTACTCGCGAGATAAGAGTGCGCGCCGACTCCGACCAGGCGCTCGCGTTTGTAGATCGCGATTTCCTTCACGATCTCTTGCGCGGCGTTGCTGCAGCCAAACCAGAGCGTGGCCAGATACGCGAAGAACATCACCAGCGCGCGATCATCCTCCACGACCCATGAGACCAGCGCGGCGATGACCAACGGCTGCCCGACGAGGATCAGGAAGTTTCGCCAATCCGAGCGGAGGATCGCCCACTGGCGGCGCAACAGGATCGGCAGGGCAAACCTCCGCGGCCGAGGTTCGGCAACGCGCAGCGCGACCAGCGGTTCTTCCAGTTGCGGGCTGGCCTCGGTGCGCTCGTGCAGCGCGTTCTGCCAATGCTTCGGAGGACGCTCGAGGAGCTGATCGTAGAGCGCCGTCAGCTTGTTCACGCCGAAGTAGCTGCGCACTTCCGAGGCGGAGCCCTGGAAGGCGAGGCAGCCGCCGACGAGGATCACGAGTTGATCCATGAGGTAGGCGTTCTCCATCACGTGCGTCGTGCAGACGATCGTGCAGCCGGTGTCCGCGAGGTCGCGGAGCAGCTCCATGAGCTTGAACTCGGTCGCCGGATCGAGGCCGGAGCTCGGCTCATCGAGGAAGAGGATCGA
>JAQGOK010000108.1 GCA_028293645.1 Chthoniobacter sp. | reverse complement strand
CATGGCCTGTGGCAATATCATGGACGGGGAACGCGGCTCGGGCTTCGGGCCAGTAGCACGCCCTATTTCATCTTCCCGCATGGGATGCTCGATCCGTGGTTCAAGACGGCTTATCCGCTGAAACACGTGAAAAAAGCGCTTTACTGGAGGTTGATTGAAGCGCGTGTTTTGCGGGATGCCGCTGCGGTCCTTTTCACCTGTGAAGAAGAACGTCGCCTCGCTCAAACCACGTTCGCAGCTTACCGCTGCACCGAGCGGATCGCACCGCTTGGGATCGAGCCTCCTGGCGGCGATCCTGAAGTTCAGAGCGCCGCGTTTAAGCGGCAGTTCCCGGAACTGGCGGGTCAGCGCGTCCTGCTCTTCCTCGGCCGATTGCATGAAAAGAAAGGCTGCGACCTGCTCATCCGCGCGTTCGCCGAAGTCTGCCAAGCACCAATCCCCGAGCACCAGGCACCGCTACATCTGATGTTGGCCGGCCCGTGCGCGGATGCCAGTTACCTGGAGTCACTCAACCGCCTCGCCGCGTCCCTGCACCTGCCGATCCTCAACCTGCCATCTTCCAAGCACCCGCCACCAATCACCGTTTCCGCTCCCCGCCTCTCCGTCAGCTTCCCCGGAATGCTGAGTGGCGACGTTAAATGGGGCGCATTGCGGGCGGCGGAAGCGTTCGTCCTCCCCTCCCATCAGGAAAACTTCGGCATCGCGGTGGCCGAAGCGCTGGCCTGCGGCACTCCGGTGCTGATTTCGAACAAAGTGAACATCTGGCGGGAGATCGAAGGGGATGGGGCGGGTTTGGTTGAGGATGATACCCAGAAAGGCACGGGGCGGCTCGTAGGTGCTTGGATCAAGCTGGGCCAGCCGGAAAAAGAGAGGATGAGGGAGGCGGCACAGTCGTGCTTTGGGCAACGATTCGAAGTTCACCGTGCTGCGGCCAGTCTGCTCGATACCTTGACCGAGTTACTGGAGCCTGCCGGAGGCGCTCACTCTGCTCCAACTGATCCGATGCGTTTTTCCAGCGCGAAATGAGGATCACCATTGTCCAGGGCGCGTTCTTCCCCGTTCCACCGCTGATGGGTGGGGCGGTGGAAAAAGTTTGGGACGAACTCGGTCAGGAATTCGCTCGACGGGGTCATGCAGTGACCCACATTTCGCGCTGCTTTCCCGGGCTTCCGGATCGGGATGAACGTGGGGCCGTGCAACACGTTCGGGTGCCCGGCTTCGATGCGCCGCGCTCGTTGCTCGCACTGAAGTTGCGAGATCTGCTCTATTCGTTTCGCGTGCGGCGATCACTGCCGGTCTCTGACATCCTCGTCACCAACACCTTTTGGCTGCCCATCCTCCAGCGCTCGGCGCGACGTGGGCGGATCTACGTGCATGTCGCACGTTACCCCAAAAAGCAGATGCGCTTCTACGCCCACGCCGCGCGATTGCAGACGGTCTCCAAGCATATCGCGGAAGCGATCTGCACCGAGGTGCCGGCGCTCTCCGCGAAGGTGCATACCATCCCGTATCCGCTTCCGGCGGCGTGGCAGTCAACGACGCGGTCATCCGCGCCGCGAGAGAAGGCGGTGCTCTTCGTCGGCCGGATTCATCCCGAAAAGGGCATCGCGCTGCTTTTGCAGGCCTGTGCGCAGATGGCGCAATTTCAGCGCCGAGAATGGAAGCTTTGGATGGTTGGCCCTGCGGAGGCAAAGCATGGCGGAGGTGGGGTCGAGTTCTTGGGTGAGATGGAGGCCATCGCTGCCCCGATCCAAAGCCAAATCGAGTGGACCGGCCCCGTCTTCGATCCGGCGCAACTGCGCGATCGTTATCAGCGCGCGTCGCTCTTCGTCTATCCGTCCCTGGCGGAGTTCGGGGAGACATTTGGCCTGGCCCCCCTCGAAGCCATGGCTTCGGGTTGTCCACCGCTGGTTTCCGACCTTGCTTGTTTTCAAGACTACTTGACTGACTCGGAGACTGGCTTTGTCTTCGATCACCGCTCGCCTGATCCGGGCGCTGGACTGGCGCGGCGTTTGGGAGGATTGCTGGACGATTCGACAACGTTGCGCCGCGTCGCGGAGGCAGGGGAAAGCAAGGCACGCGAGTATTCGCTGGAGCGTATTGCCAGCCTCTATCTGGAGGATTTTACGTCCCTTGTGTCTGCGGGTGAGCCCACATGAGCTTATCCCGACCTACTCAGGTGGCTTTCTGCAAAGCTCCGGGCTGGCATCCCTGATGAAATGCATGTCTTTGCGGCGCCAATCAGAAATGCGCGCCCGATGAAAACGTATCGCCAAGCCAGCGCCTATGCGTCCCCGTGGACCCGCCGCGAGCAGATTGGTATTCTTCTCTGGGAATACTGCTGGATGCTCTTTTGCTCCTGGACGCCCAAGCCCTTCAACTCTTGGCGACTGTTCTGGCTGCGGCTTTTTGGTGCGCATCTCCACGGAACTCCCTTCGTTCACCAGCGCGCCCGCATTCAGCTCCCTTGGCACCTGACCATGCATGACCGCGCCTGCCTCGGCGACCGGGCGAATGCCTACAGCCTCGGATCGATCGAGATCGGGGTTGGAGCGACGGTCGCCCAAGAAGCTTATCTTTGCACTGGCACCCATGATTTCACGAGTGAGAACCTGCCACTCCAAACCGCTCCCATCCGAATCGGGGCCGGCGCATTCATCGGTTTGCGCGCAGTGGTTCTCCCCGGTATTGAGATTGGCGTTGGCGCGGTGATCGGTGCGAGTTCGGTCGTCACCAAAGATGTCGCGCCCAATACGGTTGTTGCGGGGAATCCGTGTCGCGTCCTACGTCTCCGAACCGGGCCGGTAGACAGCGGCAAGGTCGAATTGCGCGGAGATGAGTGACGAACAACACAGGACGGAGAAG
>JAQGOK010000101.1 GCA_028293645.1 Chthoniobacter sp. | reverse complement strand
GCAGCGACGCGCCATTCTTCATCGATCGTGCCGCCTTCCACGTTGGTCATCGTGTTGCGATGGAACGCGGTCGCGGCGAGCTGATCGCGCGTCGGGTTGGGGAGCAGATCACCGGCGAGTTGCTCGATGGTGAATTGATCGTAAGGCAGGTTGCGGTTGAAGGCGTTGATCACCCAGTCCCGGTAGGGCCAGATGTTCAGGCGAAATTTGTCCGAGCCGTAGCCCGTGGAATCGGCATAACGCGCCAGATCCAGCCACATCTTCGCCCAGCGTTCACCGAACGAGGGCGACGCGAGCAGCCGATCCACCAGCTTTTCGTAAGCGCGCGGATCATTGTCAGCGACGAAGGCGTCCACCTCCCCGGGAGTCGGCGGCAGGCCAATCAGATCGAAGCTCAACCGGCGGATCCAAGTGTGGCGATCGGCCTCGGGCGCCTGCCGGAGCTCCGTGGATGCGAGCTTCTCGACGACGAACGCGTCGATCGGATTGCGGATCGAGACGTTCCGGTCGGCGATCTGCGGCGGCTCCTTTTGCTCCGGTTTGATAAACGACCAGTGCGACTGGTACTCCGCGCCCTGCTCGATCCATTGCTTCAGCAGAGCGACCTCCTTCGGCTCCAGCGGGTGCCCTTCTTTGGGTGGAGGCATCACCTCGTCGCGGTCGGTGGAAGTGACGCGCAGGAGCAGTTCGCTGGCTTTCAGATCACCCGGAACGATTGCGCGGACGCCGTCCCGTTCCTTCAGCGCTTCGGCACGCACGTCCAACCGCAGATCGGCCTCGCGAGATTCCTCGTCCGGTCCGTGGCAGGCAAAGCATTTGCCCGAGATGATCGGCCGGATGTCGCGGTTAAAGTCCACCCGCTCCGCGGCGGCAGCAGGGAGGGCAAAGACGACGAAGAGAGCAGGGAGGAGGCGCATCGTGCGGCGCGGACCATCGAGCAAAACGCCCACACATTCAACGACGGCAATGAGGTGGCTCCATCGCCGCAGATCTGCGCGCAGGCTTACGGCTGCTGATAGACGACGATCGAACTCGAGTTTTCGTCCGCGACGTAAAGGAACTTCCCGTCTGGACTGAAGCAAAGGCCAGCCGCGCCGGGTTTCGCAACTTCACCGACGACTTGCGAGCCGATGAAGGTCAGCTTGCCCGATTGCGGGTCGCGCCGAAACCGAACCAGGCGATCGGAAACTGACGCCACCACGCAAACCTGTTTCTCGTCCGGGCTGATCGCGATGGAGTTGCCGCCTTCAAAGCCGGAGAAGTCGCCTTCGCCATTCACGTGAGCTTCGAGAAGCTGCAGTTTTCCATCCTGCTGTTTCTCGAAAACAGTCACTGCCTGATCTCCGGAAAAGCGCCCGGAGCTGACGTAGATGTGCTTCCCGTCGGCGGTGACCGCGATGCGAAAGGCTCCGGCGAGCGACTCCACTCCGTCCTTTCCGTCAGTCAGGATTTGCGAGACCTCGAGCTTTCCCGTTTCCGCATCCCGGCGGAGCACGCCGATGGTGTTCGAACCGCTGCCGGCTGCATAGACCGTCCCGCCGTCCGGGCTCACCACCACCGCGCGCAGGCCTTTGAGTTGACCGTCCGCCGTCTGCGATTGCACGAAGGTCAGCTTGTCGTCGCCGACTTGAAAGACGCCGATACCGGTCGAACACGCCGTGTAGAGGAACCGGCTATCAGCCGAGAAGTTTGCATCGATGGCGAAGGTCAGTCCCTCGTTGCCGTCTTCGCCCTGCCGCGCCGCGGTGAGCCAGGTGAGATGGCCGGTCTCCGCGTCGCGTTTGAAAAGGCTGACCGCGTTCGCGCTGAACGCTGAGGCCGAGGCGTAGCGATTGTCGGGCGAGAGCCGCACGCTCACTGCGGTTTGCAGCTCGGGGACCTGACTGCCCTGGATGAGTTCGAGCTGACCAGTCTCCGGATCGCGCTTGAAGGCGGACACGACGTGGCTGTTGAAGGCCGCAGCGTAGAGAAACTTCCCATCGTTCGATGGCGCGACGGACGTCACGGACATGAGATGCTCCGAAGTAACTCTCTGCACCTCCTTCAGCTCCGGGGTGCCTGGAGCACCTGCTTCGACCGACATTCCGCTCTGGGGGAAGAGCACTGCCATTGCCACCCAGAGAGACGACACCGCTCCCATTCCTGTTTTCATGGGAGAAGTGACCTAACAGATTGGGAACGGTTGTCCCGCGCAAAGACGCGGCGATCGAGAGTTGGCACCGATCCTCGGAGGCGGACGAGTTGAAGGTCCGACTACCTCCGAGAGACTATGGCGCAATGCCTCCGGGAATCCCCTCGAGCAGCGTCCGATAGTCGGGCTTCGCCGCCGCGGCTCGCCGGAGCAGCGGTAGGGCTTCGTCTCTTTTGCCAACCCACAGCAGATAATTGCCAAGCTGCCATTCGCGATCGGGCACACTGGCCGGAGGAGCAGTCTTCAGGAATGCCTGACCCATCGCGACGATGCTGGCGGGTGCGAGTTCGTTCCAGAGCACCGGCACATTCCCATAGCGGGTGACCATCGCGGCACCGGTTTCCGACGCGAGCTTCAAACCGTCGGGAATCACGCTGCCGTTTTTCTTGGTGAGCGGCTGGGCGTAGCCGGTGGTGTTGATGTCGCGGATCAAAGTCGCCTTGAGCTGGGCGAGGGCCTGCCACTGACGGAGCTGGGCGTTCCAGATCTTCTTGCCCGCTTCGCCGGTGGGACTGACGCCGAGAATGGCTTGCGCGGCTTCGGCAAACTTAAAGGCCGCTCCGAGTGCGTCGAGTTTGGGCTGCACCTCCTGCAATGCTTTGCGATCTGCAGCTTCCACCTCGGCGGTGTGTTTGGCCTCGATCGCATCATGCGCCTCCACCTGCTCAGCGAAGTTGCGCTCCATCTCTTCGATGCGATCCGCCAGCTTGCCCTTTAGCTTGAGCGAAGTGCGCGTCTCGCGGATCAACGCCAGCGTTTTCTTTTGGCTCTCCGGCGTGTTGGCGTTACCCACGGCCTCCGCCACCGGTTTGTAGGCGTTGAAGTCCGCAACGTAGGGCTCGACCAGCTTGCGATACTCCGCGACCCAGATGTAAGCGGGCGGAAATGTGGCGGATTGAAACTGTCGAAAGAGCGGACCCGCTTCGTCGAAAGCGCTCAGGTTCCAGTCTTTCACCGCGAACAGAAACAGCGCGAAAGCTTCGTAAGTTGCCTTGTCGTAATCCTTCGCCAGCGATGCCGGAATCGGCTCGTGTGGAACGGCCAGTTTCGCAGTTTGCACGAAGAACGTCGCGAGCTTCAGCTCGGACGGGTCGGCCGTGTAAGCGCCACGCCGCACCACCTTCTGGAACTCGGTCTGCGCATCCTCGTCCTGGCCGGCGAGCAGAAAGGCGAGCCCGGCGTTCATGGTCAGCCAATTCCTGAGCGGCTGCGGCGCACCACCGTTTGCCTCGAGCGCGATCAACGCCGCGGCGCCTTCCGCAGGCTTGCCATCGATCATGAGCCGCCGTGCCTCGGCGAACTTCCCTTCCACGTCGGTCACCGCCTGCTGCTTGGCCTGTGCCTGTGGATCAGGCGCCGTCTTCTCATCGAAAACCTGTCCGCGAAACAGGAACAGCAAAACGCCGGCAATCACGATCACCGCGATCATGCCGAACGTCACCCAACTCATTGCCTGAGTCTCTTCCTCGTTACGGATCACCACGCGTGTTTTCACCTGCGGGCTCTTGTGCTTCTCGAGTAGCTCGTTGCGGGCGTACTCGAGATGCTCCACGAGTTCTTCATAGTTGCGGTAACGCTGCTCGGGATCCTTGTTCAGCGTTTTGTTGATCACATAAGTCGTCGCGCTGGAGACGTCCGGCGCGAAGGCTTGCAGGCTGACCGCCTGACTTTTCAAGTGCTTGAGCGCCACCATCGAGGCGGTCTCGGCTTCAAACGGCGGGCGCCCGGCCAGCGCATGGAAGAGCGTCGCGCCGAGCGAATACATATCGCTGCGGAAATCCTCGAGCGGTGGCGTATCGAGCTTCTCCGGCGCGACGTAGTAGGGCGTTCCCCAGATTTCACCGGCGACATGGCTGGCATTTTCCTGGAGCACCGCGAGCCCGAAATCCACGATCTTGGAATTGTGCGCATCGGCAAAAAGGATGTTGCCGGGCTTCACATCGCGATGGATCAGCCCGCGTTGATAAGCCGCGCTCAACCCCTGCGCGATCTGCATGCCGACTTCGAGGACCTGAGCTTCGCCGACCCGTCCTTGCAGACCCATCAAATCGTCGAGCGAGCCTTTATCCACCAGCTCCATGGCGATGTAAAAAACGCCGTGATCCGTGCCCGTGGAATAGACCTTCACCACATGCGGATGATTGATCGAAGCAGTGATGCCGGCTTCCGCCGCAAAGCTTTGGATCAGCTCCGGATTCTCGCTGTGCTCGCTGCGCAAGAGCTTGAGCGCGACCGGTCGATTGAGCTTCGTGTCGAGCGCTCGATACACCGCCCCCATGCCGCCGGCGCCGAGCACTTCCTGAAGTTCGAAATGATCGAAGAGCCGCCGCACGCGCATCGCCGCGCCGCAGGTGGGACAATGCACCAGGGCGAGCGGTTGTTCCTCAGTGACATCGATCAACGCGCCGCACGTGGCGCATTCGTGAATTACCTGCTCGGGGGCGTCTTCCATGCTCTGCGGAAGTTAGCAGCCGTTTGATAAAATGAGCAAGGGTCGCCGGCGCAAACGTCCGGGCAGCGCGCCCGTTTCGCTTCGCGCCAGCTCGATTGAGCCGGGTCGATCGCCGCCGCCAAGCTGCCGGCGCGCCTGGTTCCGCGTTCCCTATCTCTCCGGAACCCGGACGATAATCTCGTTCGAAGTACCCGTGCCCCGCGGACCTTCAGGCGTAACCCGCATCGCATACACTCGATAGCGGTAAACCCTCCCCGCTTCGACATCACGATCGATGGCAGTGCTGATGTCCCGTCCACCCTGCCCGATCGCGTTCGCGAAATCGCCCGCCTCCGCGCCGCTGCTTCGCTGCACCACGAGCGCCATTGTTCCCTGCGCGAGACAGGTCTGAAGCGAACGGCGTAGGCGCATCGTCGAATCAGGTGGGTCAAGGCGTGGCCATCACTGCAACGGCTCAATCCGAACCGCTTCGAACGTGGCGGTGGTGGCGCGACCTTCGTTGTGGGAAGCAGCACCCAGGCCGACGTGGAGGGTCTTGGGAAGGTTGGGCATTTGCTCGCTTCGGAACTCCGTCCAGCTTTGTCCATCAGTGGAATGGAAGCCGGTGAAGCGATCGCCCTCACGCACCAGCTTCAGCCAGACCGGCGCGACCAGGCCGGCGACTTTGGTGCTGGTCGTCGCGACGCCTGCTTTGGGGCGAATCTGGAGCGCCACTCCGTTCGCCGGGCTGACGATCACGGCAACGTTGCGCCCGTCTGCCGCAAGGTTCTCGCGCATGAGCAGACCAGCTTTGCTCCAGGGGTCCACCTTCTCCAGTTTGGTGACATGCGCGACGAGTGCGCCGTCGCCGGTCCATGCGCGATAGAGAAAATGCCCGGAGTCATGGGTGCCCCAGAGATCTGCACCGCTGGCACGCAGCGCAAACGCGCCGTCCTTTTCGGTCGCCTCACCTGCAATGGCGGGACTGCCCAGCGGGACGTGACTCCATTCGCCGAGCTGCTTCGGAACTGCTGGTGGCGGGACCTTCACCGAGCTGACCAACTCCGCAACGCGCTCCGCGAAAGGTCCCTTCACTTTGTGCAGTGCTTCGATCGCGCGCTTGCGCGCTTCGGGTGAGCCGGCGGCTTTCAACCGTTCGGCGTTCATCTCGAACTCCGCGTAACTTTCCATCTGCAAAACAATCAGCGGCTTGAGTTCGGCGATCCACGCGGCGGCTCCAGTTGGAGCCGTTTGCCGGAACTGGCGGAAGAGCGCGGCGGCAGCGTCCACTCGACCGAGGTGCCAGTTCTGGAGGCCAAAGAGCAGCGGTCCCAGCGCTTCGTGATTTGTCTTATCGAAGCCCCTGGCTTCCGCGGGATCAATGGGTCGCTCACTGGCCAGCTTGCGTGCGAGGTCGGTGAGGAACGGGGTGGTCTCATTGGTGCCGGAGCTCGGCGCGGCCCTCTCGATCCTTTGGAACGTAGCGCGCGCTTCCGGCACCTGACCGGCGGTCAGTTGCGAGAGACCTTCACCGACGCCTGCCCAGGCGCGCAGATCAGCGCGGAGTTTGGGATTCGACGCGTGCTGGTGGTACCCGGCGATCGCGCCCGCTGTGTCGCGTGCGAGCAGTTTCTTGCGCGCATCGGGAAAGGAATAGTCGTTCGCTGACGACTCCGTCGCCGTGCTGGTCGGAGTCGTTGCTCCCGCCCGCCGCTGCCCGCCGCCGAAGAGTTGCTCGCGGAAGACGAACGCTCCGGCGCTGAGGATCACGACCAGCGCGGCAGCCGCGAGCGTGATCCATCCCATTGCTTTCTGCTGCGCCTCATTTTCGATCACCAGCCGCCTCGTTGCCCGCGGTTTGCTGGCTTTTTCCTCCAATTGCTTGGACGCGTAATCCAGATGCTCGATCAGCTCATCGTAGCTTTGATACCGGTCGTTCGGATCCTTGAGCAGCGTACGGTTGATGACGTAGGCAGTCTCGCCCGAGACATGCGGCGCAAAGGTCTGCAGGCTGACTGCCTGGCTTTTGAGATGCTTCAGCGCCACCCGCGAAGCGTCCTCCGCTTCAAACGGCGGTCGTCCTGCGAGAGCGTGGAAAAGGGTCGCGCCAAGCGAGTAGATATCGCTCCGGAAATCCTCCGGTTTGTTGTCGAGCTTCTCTGGCGCCACGTAATACGGCGTCCCCCAGACTTCGCCGCGCGCCTGTTCTTCTTCCTCCATGAACAGCGCCAGGCCGAAGTCCACGATCTTGGCCGTGTGTGCATCCGCAAACAGAATGTTGCCGGGCTTCACGTCACGGTGAATCAGCCCAGCCTGCTGCGCCGCACGCAGGCCTTGCGCGATCTGCGCTCCGAGTTGCAGCACTTGCGACTCGGCGACCCGGCCCTGCAGCTTGATCAGATCGTCGAGCGTTCCTTTATCGACCAGCTCCATGGCGATATAGAAACGTCCTTGGTCCGTACCGGTGGTGAAGACGCGCACCACGTGTGGATGATTGATCGCCGCGGTGATCGCCGCTTCCTTTTCGAGCTGCGCGATCAGCTCCACGTTGCCACTGGTTTCTCGGCGCAGGAGCTTTACCGCCACGTAGCGATCGAGCGAAGTGTCACGAGCTTTATAAACGACGCCCATTCCGCCGCGACCGACGACTTCGACCAGCTCGAAATGATGAATCCGAGTGGCGGCAAGCTGTGGTGCTTCGCAGACCGGGCAGAAGATGCGGGTCAGCGGCTCCTGCTCCGAGATGTCGATCAGTGCGCCGCAACTCGGACAGATCTGCGAAGGAGATTCGGAGGGCGGATCCGGCGAAGAGTCGGGGGGGGACATTTCAGGCAAAGCTAAGCAGATGGTGTGCGCATGTGCGGAGCGATGCGGCTGGTGTGAACGCTACGGGCAGGCGGGCGAATTGGCGACGGCGATGGAGGGAACTTTGAGCGTTGTCTCGGAACGCGACGGGCCGCAGCGTCGGCGCGATGATCCACGCCGCATTTCGCATTGAGCCGGAGCAAGCCGGAATGCGGCTGGATCAATTCCTCGCCGGTCGCATTCCGGTGCTCTCGCGCTCACGCATTCAGGATCTGATCCGCGAAGGGCACGTGACGTTGGATGCGCGGCCGACCAAGCCGAACGCCCGCGTGCGTGGCGGGGAGGAGGTCTCGCTGATCGAGCCGCCGCCGGTGCCGATCGAAACGCAAGGCGAGGCGATCCCGCTGGATCTGCTTTTCGAAGACGAGCATCTGCTGGTGTTAAACAAAGCGGCGGGCATGGTCGTTCATCCGGCGGCGGGAAATCTCGACGGCACGATCGTCAATGCGCTGCTGCATCATTGCCCGACGCTCTCCGGCATCGGCGGTAAACAGCGGCCCGGCATCGTGCATCGGCTCGATAAGGAAACCAGCGGATGTCTGGTCGTGGCGAAGCACGATGCGGCGCACCAGTCGCTCGCGCGGCAATTCGCCGGGCGCGAAGTCACGAAAATCTACCTTGCGCTTGCCACCGGCCGTTTCGCTTTGCGCAGCGGCAGGATCGACGCGCCGATCGGCCGGCATCCGGTGCATCGGAAAAAGATGACCGTGGTCGGCGAAGGACAGGGGCGAAGTGCGCAGACCAGTTATCGCGTGCTGCGCGAGCTCGAATCCGGAACGCTGGTGGAATGCACGTTGCACACCGGCCGCACGCACCAAATCCGGGTTCACCTGAAACACCTTGGGCATCCGTTGCTGGGCGACGAAACCTACGGGCGGCGCGCTGGTTTTTCCCGACAAATGCTGCACGCCTGGCGGCTCGGTTTTGCCCATCCGATGACTGCCGCGCGAATGGACTTTCAGGCGCCAGTCCCGCCTGATTTCCTCGCCGCTGGCGTGCCCGCCAATCCCGCATGAGTTTCGACGTCGCTTTGCAATTCGCCCATGAGGCGCTCACTCGCATGCAGGAGAACGGAGGCACGCCGCGCGCCAGCGCCAGCGCTCTGGCGAAGCTGCGCGAGAGCCGCGCGCCACTGCCTGTCGCCGCTTCCCCGGTAACCGCGGAGGCGGTCATCCCGAGCGTGGCTCGACGCGGCGGAGATCGCGCGTCCCGCTTGGCGGCGATGCGAGAGCCGGCGATGGTTTGCACGTTGTGCCCGCACCTCGCTGCGGCG
>JAQGOK010000096.1 GCA_028293645.1 Chthoniobacter sp. | reverse complement strand
CGTGGAGATCAGGACCGTTCGCTTGCCACCAAGGTTCTTGATCAGCTCGCGGACCTGACGAATTTGATTTGGATCAAGGCCGATGGTGGGCTCGTCGAGAATCAGCAAATCTGGATCGTGCACGAGCGCATCGGCCAGGCCGACGCGTTGGCGGAAACCTTTGGAAAGGTTGCCGATCAGCTTCCGCTCCACTTCGCGCAGGTTGCACATCTCAACGGCTTCCCCCACCGCTTCGCGCACCTTCGAACGCGCCACACCCTTTAAATTGGCGCGATAACGCAGGTATTCGCCGACTCGCATGTCCGTATAAAGCGGCGTGTTTTCCGGCAGATAACCAAGGTGACGCCTCGCCTCGAGCGACTGTTCGAAGACGTCGAAGCCCGCGATGCTCGCCCTTCCGGAGGTCGCCGGCATATAGCTGGTCAGGATCTTCATCGTCGTAGATTTACCGGCGCCATTCGGCCCGAGAAAACCAACGATCTCGCCCTTCGCGACTTCAAAGCTGAGGTTGTCGATCGCGGTAAAGCCCGCGTAACGCTTGGTCAGATTTTCGACTTGGATCATGGTGAGGAAGAAAGAAGACGATCAACCGGGCGGAGAGAGGCTCAGCCCGCTGGGGATCGAAACGGCGCACGGGTCGAACCGTCCTGGCGTTCCGGGCAAAGCGGACCTTCCCTTCGATCAGTGACCGACTTCGGGGACGTGAGGCAATAGCCACCGCCTTCCGGCTTGGCAAGCACCCGCTTCCCGCGCGCCAAGGCGGAGCTTTGGGAGCGGTTCAAACTCGGTGACTTGGGCGCGCTCACAGCGGAACTCACGAGGCGTGCATAGACACGCGAGAGTAAGTTCCGTTTGAAAAAAACTGCTGCGCTTAACGGGCAGTCAGCGGCACGACCTGCTGCTGGAGCACCGCCTGGCCCCGCAGGCGCTTTACGACCCCGACCGTGAAGTCCACTTTTGAACCCGGCCCGATCTGCGCCAGGAGATCTTCCACTTCCTGCACGGACGTGATGGGCGCCCTTCCCACCTGAAAGATCAACAGCCCGCGTTGCATCCCTGCAGCCTCGGCGGCGGTGCGTGGATCGACGTCCGCCACGAGCACACCGGACCCGGCGGTGTAACCGAAGCTCTCACCCAACTCCGGGGTGAGATCCTGCAATTGCAGCCCGAAATACTTGCGGGCGAGCGGTTGCACGGCCGGTTTTCGTTTTGGCGCCTTCTGGCCCGCCGCGATCTTTTTGAACTCCTCGACCTTGCTGAATACGAGATCGCCAGGAATCGCGAAGCCCAGGCCCTGCGTAGGGACCCCTTGCGGAGTGAACGCCATCTTGATCGAGCTCACGCCGACCAGCTTGCCGCTGAGATCCACCACCGGACCGCCGCTGTTGCCCGGATTGATCGCCGCGTCCGTCTGCAAAAGGTTTTTGAATTCCATCTCATCAATGGAAACCGTGCGCGCCTTTGCACTGAGGATTCCGCGCGCGACCGAGCTGCCGTAGCCCAGCGGATTGCCCAGCACGAGCACGGTCTGGCCGAGCAGGTTGGGCGAGAGGTCGCTTAGATCGATGAACGGGAGCGGCTCTTTGGTCTCGATTTTCAGGAAGGCCAGGTCGCTCTCGCCCGTGCCGGTGATGTACTGCGCATCGTAGGTTTTGCCGTCGTTCGTGGTCACCGAAATCTTCAGCTCCGCGGCGCGAGCGACCACGTGCTCGTTGGTGACGATGAAGCCACTCGGATCGACAATGAAGCCCGAGCCGAGGCTTTGCACCTTCTGCCGGATCTGGCGCGGCGGCCGCATCGGGCCGCCGAAGAAGTTGTTGAAGAAATCATCATACGGATCGCGCACCGTGCGCCGGACCACGCGTTCGGTGTTGATATTTACGACGGCCGGCATGGCCTTGCTCACTGCGATCACCGAAGGCTCGGTCGCCGGATCCACTTGTGCCTGCGCGCCGACGCCGAGGGTCAGGAGCCAAACGAGAGTGAATAGGGAGGTGAGCTTCATACGAGGCGCTTTTGACGGTACGGCGCGTTCGCCGCTCAAAGTTTCTCTGCGAATCGCACGCAGTGCCAGTCGCGGCGGCACTCGGCTCTTGTCTCACGCGGCGGCTCCGGTGAAAGCTTTCGCATGCACCCCGCATCTCCCTCGACCCCGCGCCTCCCAGGTCGATGAGCGGGCGCCAGGTGTTTTATGAAGGGCGGGTGCAGGGCGTCGGCTTTCGTTTCACGTGCAAACAGTTGGCGCGCGGTTTCGATGTGATCGGGTGGGTGCAGAATTTGCCAGACGGCCGCGTGGAGCTGCAGTGCAGCGGCGATGCCGGCGAAGTGGACGCATTCCTCAAGGCGATTGCCGAGAGCGAACTAAAGAGCCACATCAAGACCGCCACGGTCGTGCCCATCCCAGCCCTTGCAGGTGTGCGGGGTTTTGAGATTCTGCGCTGACTTCTCTCGATGTCCCTACCCGCAATCACGATCGAAAAGCTGACGAAGGTTTATCCGATCCCGTTCAAGCGGGAGTCGGTCACGGCGGTGCAGGACCTGTCGTTAACGGTTGAGTCGGGGCAGGTCTATGGGCTGCTCGGCCCGAATGGTTCGGGCAAATCGACCACGATGAAAATCGTGCTCGGACTCGTCGCGCCGACTTCGGGGAAGACGGAGATCTTCGGGCGCGACTCGACGACTGTGGAGAGCCGCGAGGATGTCGGCTTTCTCCCGGAGAATCCCTACTTCTACAAGTACCTCACGGGGGAGGAGACGTTGCATTTCTACGGGAAGCTCTGCGGGATCCGCGGCGCCCGGTTGCGGGAACGATCCAGGGAATTGTTGCACCTCGTCGGCCTCGAAGACGCCGCCAATCGCCGGCTCGGCGGGTATTCCAAGGGCATGCTGCAGCGCATCGGACTCGCGCAGGCGATGATCCAGGAGCCGCGGCTGCTTGTGCTCGACGAACCGACCGCGGGCGTCGATCCGGCGGGTTCGCGCGAGATCCGTGATCTGATTCTCGATTTCAAAAAGCGCGGTATCACCGTGCTGCTCTGCTCGCATCTGCTCGGGCAGGTGCAGGAGATCTGCGACCGTATCGGCATCCTGCATCGCGGCGTTTTGGTCCGCGAGGGCAAGCTCGACGATCTCATCTCCATCGAGAATCAAACCGAGCTCATCCTTGAAGATGCCTCGCCCGAATTGCTCGCGAGCATCAAGACCGCAATTGCCGGTTCGAGCGCGCGCCTCGTTGAAGAGCGCAAACCGCAAACCACGCTGGAGCGCTACTTCCTCGAAGTCACCGGAGGAAAGCCGTCATGACCGCCATTGCTCCCGCCGCGACTCCGCATCGTTTCTTCTCGCCCGCGCGCATCGCCGCGATCACGTCCAACACGCTGCTCGAGCTCGTCCGGCTGAAGGTCTTCTACTTCATCCTGATCTTCGCGTTGCTGATCATCGGCAGCTCGGCCTTCACCGCGAAACTCACCTTTCAGGAGCAATTCCAGGTGCTCAAAGACGTGTCACTCGGCGCCATGTCGATCTTCACCTGGCTCCT
>JAQGOK010000030.1 GCA_028293645.1 Chthoniobacter sp. | reverse complement strand
CCGGCTGAGGCCACATCAGGCGAGACGCCTGACTTCCGCAGAATCGCCGCCCAGCTGTCATCGGTCAGCGCAAGGCCGCTCAGACCAGTGCCGCCCATGCGGAAGTCCGGCGCGGTGCCGGGGAACTCCGGCGCGTAGCTTTTCCACTGCGCGTCGGAGCAGCCAGGGTAGTTCGCGTATTCGTCGAAAGGCATCACTGGGTAGCCGAAGTCGTTCGCCTCCTGAATGAACGCTTCCCCTTCGCCGTTGAGCACGAGGCCCCAGATGTTGCACGGACCGTTGCTGGTGATGTCGAAGCCGGAGCCGTCCGGGCGGAACTTCGCCATGCGCGTCTGATCGAACTTCACCGCCTTTTCTACCGGCTCATCCGGTCGCCGGACTTTGCTGTAGTTGAACGCGCCCTGCGCCATCCAGATCCAACCGCCCGGTGCACGCATAAATTGATGCGGGAAGAGATGCGAATCCTGCACCCCGAAGCCCGTCAAAATCACAGTGCGCTTGTCGGACTTTCCGTCGGAGTCGGTGTCTTCGAGGAAGGCGATGTCGTGCCCGTGCTGGACGTAGCAACCGTTTTTGTAAGGCAGCACGCCGAGCGGAATCGCGAGCCCCTCGGCAAAAACGCGCGGTTTCGGTGAGTAGCCGGTCGGCTGGCTCGGATCGCGGTCATAGACGAGCACTTTGTCCCTGGCCTTGCTCGCGTAGAGCGCATCCGCAGCGGCTGGGTTCTCGTTGCCGTCCACCGGGTACTCGAGCGCGGTCGTGGTCCACAGCGCACCCTTTTGATCGAAGGCGATCGGAACAAACTTGCCGATGCCATTCGCCGGGTCTTCGGCCGCAACGAGTTCCGCTTCGAAGCCGTCCGGCAGCTTGAAGGTCGCGAGTTCTTCCTGCGGCGTCTTCGCTCCGGAAGGACCTTCCTTCGCGGGCACCGCCGCTGCCGGCTTCGCGCCCGGTTTGGTGGCCGGCAGCTCCTCGATCGTGATCTCTTTCACTTGCACGAGCGCCTTGCCGCCGCCGTGCACCTGGATTCCGAGTTTGCCCGTGCGCGGGATGCTGGCGTCCGGCTCGGTATAGTCGGTGGCTTGCACGCCATTGATCCAGGTGGTGATGCGCGGCCCATCCGCACGGATCACGTAATCGTTCCAATCGTTGCGCCGGAGCACCGGTTCGAGCGCTTTCATGTCGGACGGCGAAAGCACTTTGTTGCGGCGCGATTCGTCGTAGATCGCGCCCCACCAGTTCGGGTCACCGAAATCGCACTGGTAGCCCCGCATCTCGGAGTTATTCGGCACGCGCTCAGAACGGATCTGAAACCCTGAGTTCACAAAGCCGCCCGCGCCGGTGAGCTTGATTTTGAACCGCACGATGAAGTTCCCGTAGTCCTTCACCGTGGCGAGGAAGTCGTTGTGCTTCACCGTCTCCGTCAACGAGCCGCCGGTGAGCGCGCCATCTTGCACGCGCCAGACTTGTGTGTTGCCTTCCCACCCCGCCAGCGTACTGCCGTCGAACAGCGACACGTTCGCGCCTGGGGGCGGTGGTGGCGCAGCGAAGGAGGGCGCGAGGACACCTATGACGCAAGAGAAGAGACAGAGGAGATAACGATTCATGGAGGAAGCTTGGGCGGGCTTTAGTGGGAGAGTTCTTCCAGCACGAGGTCCTTGTAGCGGACCTCGGCTTTGCCGCCGCCGTGGATTTGCAAAGCGATGAATCCGGTCTGCGGGATTTTTTCGTCAGCTTCGGTGTAGTCCACCGTTTGCGTGCCGTTGATCCAGAGTTGGATGCGCCGGCCTTCACAGCGGATGCGGTATTCGTTCCAATCGTTCAGCTTGAGCGCGGCCGCGATGGCTGCGGGTTCCGGCGCAGCAAGCACCTTGTTCCGGCGCGATTCGTCGTAAAGCGCGCCGTAATATTTTTCGCCGAGATCCGCCTGATAACCGATCATCTCGAAGTGCTGCGGGATGCGTTGACTGCGGATTTGCACGCCCGCATTGATCTGTCCTTCGCTGCCGATGAGCTTGAACTTCAGTCGCAGCTCGAAATCCGTGAACGGTTTGGTGGTCGCGAGGAACTCGTTGCGCGGCACTTTCTCCGCGACGGACCCGCCGACGATCGCGCCCTCCTCGATGCGCCACGTTCTGGTCGTGTCCCCTTCCCATCCGGCGAAACTCTTGCCATCAAACAGTGGCCGCGGCGCGGCGATCGCGCAGGCGCTGGCGCAGAATAGAACGAGGAGAGAAAACGTGGGGGATTTCATGGGCGAAGTGTCGGTAGAGCCCTCACGCCTGGCCAGCCGGGAAACCGCTCCGAAGCAGGTCAGAATCGCGGCACGACCTTGGCCCGCCAGCTCGGCTTCGAGAGCTTTTCGTCACTGGTGTACTCGAAGAGTTTGCTGACCGGAAAAAGGAGAATGCCCGGCAAACCGCGCGCGTTGATGCGCATATCGAAGTCCATCCGATCATCGAGAAAGAAGAGCTTACCGGAGCCATACATCGCGAAGCCGTTGCCCTCGATTGCGAGATCATCGGTGGCGATCACGCCGCTGCGGATCGTGAAGCTGGTGGTCGCCTTGCGCGCCAGATTGTAGCCCATGCCGGGAACGATCGAATTCAAGATGCCCGAGAGCGGCCCCAGAAAAGGAATGGCGAAAACATTGCCCTCCCGGACGGCGAGTTCGCCGCGGCCTTCCATGGAGCGCGCGTCATCCCCGCGGCCCGTGAAATCGTAACGGCCGCTCAGCCGGCCACGGGAGTTCTCGTAGTTGAAATAGAGCTTCGTGAGGCTGGCAAAATCGACGTCCTGCAACTGCAACGAAGCCGAATGCGACGGCTTGGTGCGATCAAGCGAGATTTCGGCCGCACCGTTCACGTTCCCGCCAAACAGCGAGCCATTCAGGTCCGAGATCCGCAGGCGGTCCGGCGTGAAAAGCAGGTCGCCGCGTATTTCGGGGAAGCGCAGTTCGCGTTTCAGGAACGTGTATTCCATTCCGCCCGGCGCCTCGACCTGCACATTGAGACGAGTGGTCTTGCCGCGCTTGGTATGCACGAGGCCGTCGAGCAACAGGCGGGGTGGCTGCGTTTTGAACCGATATGGCAGGAGGTCTTTGACCAGCTTCGGATCAATCCAGATCGCAACCTCCGGCGGGAAGACGTTCGCTTCGATTTTGATCAGCCGGACCTCATCGCGGTTGAAATCGAAAACCAAACCGCCACTCCCGCTGCCTTCTTCCCGTTTCACTTCGAACGGCTGCACCGAAAGCACGCGCCCCGAGTAGCGGAAGTCGGCCGCGGCGCTTTGCGCGGGAACGTTGCGGAAACTGCCCGCGCCGACTTTCATCCGTCCCGTCACATTCAAAGCCTCAGGCGAAAGGTCCGCGCCGGAGGCTTCGATTTCGAACTCAGGCGAGTCTTGAAACTCAAATTGCATCAGCGCTTCCAACGCCTTGCCCGAGAGCACCGGCCGGAGCACCTGGGGATTGATGGTACTCCGCAAGCGCGCCCGGACATCGCCGGGGATCTGCTGCACGTCGCCCGAGAGTTGACCGCTGCCATGCACGAGTTGCACATCGCGAGCGGTCCACCGATCGCCCGCCCAGGCGAAGTCCGTGCGCAGGCTCTCGAACATCACCGCGCGGTAGGAAAACCGCGGCAGCACGAGCTTGCCGAAAGCCTGGATGTCGGGCTTTTCGCCCATTTTCGCGGTGACCGAAAGATCGATCGTGGGGGGACCGTGCGAAGCGAATTCGCTGAGCGGAAGCGTAAGGCGAAAACTTCGTGCGAGGCCTGGCAGATCCAGTCGGGAGCGGACGCGCGCGTCGATGGCTCGCGAGGAGAGATCAAAAGTGCCGCGTCCGTGCAGCGTCCCGGTCCCATCACGCACGGTGAGCTGCTTCACCTCGACGACGCGGTCCCGCAATTGACCGGTGAGATCGATCGTCTCGAAAAGATAGCCGCCGCGCCGGATGCGTTCGCCGCGCACAGCGAGCTCGATCAGGATCTTGCCGGGATCAGCCAGGTCGCCGGTGAAAGCCACGCTCACCACCGGCGGCTCGGCTTCAAAAGTGAGCCCCTGGATTTCCTCGATGATCCGCGTGGCGAGCGGCGACGGACCCGGGCTCATGGGCGCGCTCGGCTGGAACGCCTGGGGATTGATCAGCCGTCCCGACGCCGAGACCTTGATGCCGAAAACCTCCGCCTCCGCGTGGGCCAGATAGATCTGCTGCAGCGGCAGAAACAGGCGGGCGTTCAGGCGCGCGATCTCGATCTTCGCGCCATTCGGCGCCGCGGGATCAATCGGAAATGAAAGGTTCGCATCGCGCAGATCAAGTGCGTCGAGAAACGCCTGGCCCCGAATCAGGTTGGCGTAATTCACCTGGAGCAGCACCTCGTCGATCACCGCCAGGGTGCGTCGGCGATCCTTCGCATCATAGACGCGGATCTCTTTTGCTACGAGTCCGCGAAACGGATCCAGCGTCAGGCGCCGCAAGGAGACTTCGACACCGCGTCGGCGAAACTCCTCGGTGACCTGCTTCCGCCACTTTTTCGTGAAGCCCTTTTCGTAAACGTACCAGCCGGTGCAGAGGACACCCGCGAGCAGGAGAGCAAAGATGGCAAGAAGGGCTCGGCGCATCGGGCGACATCATCCGCGCGACCTGCGGAACCGTCGAAGAATTTCCTTCCTGTTCGGGCGCTCTGAACTCGCGCGCAATTTGCGCTTCAGCAGACGGCACCATTGCAACGGCACGCGCAGTGCTCATATTGCACTCCCGATGATCAAAGCGAATTGTCGGGACCGCTTTACGGGTGACGATTTTGAGTTCGTCGTCCGCACTCTCTCCAAATCGGAGCGAGACACTGTGAATCTCAGTGAGCTGCTGACGGATGCAGACACTCGAGACTCGATCCTGGATCACCCGCGCCTCGTCGAATCCGTCCTCGAGCGGCAGGCGTCGTTGAGCATTTCGCCGCAGCTCTACTTCTACATTCTGATCAGGCATGTTCTAAAAGAGACAGGCCTGAACGATCGCGGGGTCAGCGATTACCTCGCGTCGCTGTTGGAGACGTTTTCGCAAACTGCGCGCATGCGTTCGCCGGCGGATGGAAATTCCAACCCGGTGCAGTACGTCTCGGACATGCTGATTGCGTTGCGCAATGCTTCACCCGCCCAGTCGTTCCTGATCCGGGCGCACGTCGGCAATTACTCGCTGTTCATCACCGGCATGTTTCACGAAACGGTGCAGAGCCGCTCGCAGCGGGGCGCGCCGGACGTCTCCTTTTACGAGGAAGTCGGCAGCACCAGCTTCAAGGCTGTCGCGCGCCATCAGCTCGCGCGAAGCTGTGAATTGACGGGCATCTTCGAGTCGCTCGCGGATCAGTTTCGCGCCGTGCGATGCGCCTTGAATCGCATCGCCGACTCGCTGGTGCATCTCGACGGCGTGCCGCCGGCGCCAGCGTTCCGTCCATGAACGAAACGCTCTTCCGACAGATCCAGGCGCTCTTTGAACGGACTTACGCGCAGGTCGGCATCAATCTCGAAGACTGTCTCATCGACCGACAGCGTTGCGGGCAACTCAGCCTCGCGGCAGGTGCGTCGGCGCGTGAACTCAGCGAGCTGGCCCGCACCTTTCTGCGGCGTGCCGATGACCAGCTTTACGTCGGCATCTATTACTCGCGCTGGCTGATCGAGCAGCTCGAACGACACGATCCGCGGCGGGGAATCAGCGACGAAAACATCCGCTGCCTGATTGCATTCGTGGAGGAGATCAACCACGCACTGCACGCCGCGCTGCAGTTCAAACGCGGCGTGCGCGAGATCGCCAGCGAGGACTTCGCCCGCAACCTGGAACTGCAAGCGCAGGTCGATACCTACCTCGTGCTGCTCCTCTTTATCGCCTTCTTTCGCAAGACGCAGAAGGTCTCGCGGACTGACCGCCGCTGGTTGCGTTTTCACCTGTTCGCGCAGCAGCAGCCGCAGACCTACTCGGACGTGAATCTACGCGGGCGTTACCTGGAGACGGGCGAACTCGCGGCGAGCTACACGCGTTATCTCGATGCACTCAACGGTGCGCGGCGCGTGGATGAAATTCGCGTCTTCCACGCGCTCGATTACCCGCAAAAGAAGCAGCGCATCCTCGCGTTGCTGGACGCGCCCAAACCCAAGCGGACTGCGTCGGACAACTAGGGCTGCCTGCTGCGAGGGCCGAGTCGGCGCGACGCTTTCGAAGGACGGCGATTCTGGGTCTCGAGGCGCACAAAGGCGCCTGCCTTACTCGGCGATGCAGTAGAGATGCTGGTGTCCGCGGAGGAAGAGTTGCCTGCCGACTACAGCAGGCGAGGCGTCGAACTTATCGTCGAGCTGATTGGTCGCGAGCGCTTCGAGCTTATCATCGTTTTTGATCACCACGCTTTTGCCGTCCCGGCCGATCAGATAAACGCGATCCGCCGCGCCGACCGGCGAGGCATAGACCCCTCCCAGGAGGTGGGCGATGCGTTCGCCTTCGAAGTGAGGCAGACCGGTTTTCGCGTTGAAGCAGGAAAGGATGCCGTTGTTGCCCGCGAGGAAGTAGAGACGCTCCCCGAGCAGAAGCGGCGACGGCACGTAAGGCGTGCTCTTGGCGTGCTGCCACGCGATCGCATCAGTGCCGGTGAGGTCGCCCGTCCGGCCGAGCTTGATCGCCATCAGCGAAGCGCCCCGAAAGCCACTGATCGCGTAAACCATTCCGAAGTCACTGACCGGCGTGGGAACGACGTTGCCGGTCATGCCACCGCATTCCCAGACCTGTTGCCCGGTGGCGAGGTCGTAGCTGCGAATCTTGTTCGTCGCGCTGACGATCACCTGTGCCTTGCCTTCATGTTCGACGATCAGCGGGGTGGACCAGGTTGTTGGTTCGTCGCGAGGCTGGCGCCAGCGTTCCTGGCCGGTGCGCTTGTCGAGCGCCACGATGAAGTCAGTGCCTTCATGATCCCAGCTGACTACCAGCGTGTCGCCATGCAGCGCCGGGGAAGTTCCTTCGCCAAAGGCGTTCCGCGTCTGCATGTCGCCAAGGTCTTTCTCCCACTTCACATTGCCGGCGAGGTCGTAGCAGAAGATGCCGCGTGAGCCGAAGGACGCGTAGAGGTGTTCGCCGTCCGTGACCGGCGAAGCCGAAGCGAAGCCGTGATCGCGATGGTGTCCTTCATGCGGCACCTGTTCCGTCGCGGTTTTCTGCCAGAGGATTTTCCCGCTCTGCCGATCAACCGAGAGAATCACGAACTGATACGCCTCACTTGGCTGTTCCGAACGGCCCCCACCGCCGCCGCGACGGCGACGCTCTCCCGGTGGATTGCCGCCGGGTTCCGCGGGCGGCGCTGGCGCAGCAGCGACCTCGGGAGCTGGTTCAGTTTTCTTGCCGGTCGGGATCGCGGTTAGGACGAACACCTGATTGCCCCAAACAATCGGCGTGGATGTCCCGAAGCCAGGCAGCTTTAGCTTCCACTTCACGTTCTCCGTCTCGCTCCATTTCGTCGGTGGCGCGCCGGCAGGAGCCGTTCCGTTGGCGAGGGGTCCACGCCAACGTGCCCAATTCTCCGGAGACGGCTCAGCGGCAAAAACCGTCACACTCACGCTGGCGTAAAGTGCGATGGCGAGGATCGATCTGGTGGTCATAGTTCAGTTTGTTGGAATTGGGAGAGGCTCAGAGTTTCTTCAGCAAATCGGTCCAGCGCTGCCAGCCATCGACGCGCGCCTTTTTGTTCGGCTCGTTGGCATCGGGCGCTTCACCGGCCCGCATGAAACCGTGTCCGGCACCCGTGTAGATGACCGGATCGTAGGTCTTGCCGGCGGCCTTCATCAGCTCGGTGGACTTCGGGATGGTCGCGTTGATCCGCGCATCGTTCTCGCCGTAGAAGCCGTAAACCGGCGCTTTGATCCGTTCCAACTCCGCCGCGTCTTCCGGACCGGAGCCGTAGAAAACAAAGGCCGCGCCGATCTCCTGATTGTTCGTGGCGAAGCGGAACGCCTGGGTGCCGCCCCAGCAGAAACCGCCAATCGCGACCTTGCCGTTGGCAGCGGGAAGTTTCGTGACGTGCTTCAGCACCGCGTTGAGATCCGCGGTGACCTGGTCGGGCGGCAGCGTTTGGATCGCCTTGCGCACCGCGTCCCCGGCGCCGAACTCCGGCGTGCCGCCGCCGCCTGGCGCCATGCCGGAAAGCAGATCCGGAGCGATGGCGATGAAGCCCGCTTCAGCGAGTTGATCAGTGACCCCGCGCACCCAATCGGTCAGTCCGAAGATCTCGTGGATGACGATCACAGCCGTGGCTTTCTCCTTCACTTCCGGGAAAGCGATCGAGCAGTTCACCTCCCGATCGCCGCTCTTCACCTTCACCCATTCGAGATGGCGCGGCGTTTTTTCGAGCCGTTCTTTGGCCCAATCCTGAGCCGCGGCGGTGGCGGCCAATGCGAGAAGGACGAGAGGGGCGAGGAATGGTTTCATCGTTCGGTGCGGATGCTTTGAGGTTGTTCGAAGATGCGTGGGGCTCCCTCAGGCCGACGCGGCGCGAAGTCTTTGTTGATGCCAGCGCGCAGTTGTTCGTCGTTCAAGACGCCGCTCTGATCCGAGTTCCAATCCGCAAACCACTTCGTGAAACCGTTCTGCATTTCCTCGCGGGCGATGCGGCCGTTCTTGTCCGCGTCCATCGCGCTGACGATCGTATTTCCGAAGAACATCCCAGGTCCGAAACCGCGCGGCGGACCTCCCCCACCCGGTCCGCCAGGCGGGCCGAAGCCGAAACCGGCCAGCGCCTGTCCTTCGGCTTTCCCAGACAGCTGATCGCTGACGGATTGATGACGTGCGATGGCGAACGTTTTGATCGGCTTCCTCGGCGCAGAGAAAGCGCCGGGACCGGGCATGTTGCCCGTCTGGGTAGTCGCCTCACCCGCGACGGCTTTATCGAAATTGGCCAGCTTCGTTGCCGACTCCTCCTGGATTGACTGCCGGATCGCTGCGGCGATTTCGTCCACTTGCTGGGCGAGCCGCTCAGGCCTGGCCAGGCCGTTGTTCAACACGGCGAGGCGATCGCGATAAAGGCGTTGAAACGCTTCCACCGCGAACACGCGCTCGAGGAAGCGGTTCTCTCCACGCCAGGGCCGCATGATGTTCAGGTTCTCACGCTGCTCTTGCGTCCCCATCAACGGGAACTGGCCAAACGAGTGATCCAGATCCCAGGGCACGAACTGGAAACGCCCGGTCTTCGGATGCAGGTAGAGATAGTAGTTCTGGCCCACCGCCAGGAGGCTATCGAGCGTCGAGAGCCAGACCGTTGCCGCCATGTAGCGTGCGAATGATTCGAGTTCCAGAAACTCGGGGACCCGCCGCGCAAACTCCGCATCATCCGCGTGGCTCACGAGCCGAGCGAAGTCGATGACCCGTTGCGTTTCCTTCGTCGAAACCTCGCCCTTCGGATCGTAGCTCTGCTGATACTTTGCCCACTCTCCGCCCAAGTCTGAGAAGAGCTGCGGAGTCACCGGTTTGAAGAGCGCGCCCTTTTTCGATCCGAAGTTTTCCTCGATGAACGCGTTCCCGAGATCTTCCACGAGCGAGTAGAGCCCGAAGTAATGCTTCTCGTGTTTTCCGGGGACGGTGACGAATACGCGCGCATACGCCGTCCGCGGCGCGGGCACCCCGGCATCGCGATAAAGCCGGTAGGAGAGCACTTCGTTCATCCAGGCCGCATCCGTGATGCAGTTGTGCAGGTTCAAGGTCGTCACGCCGGCGAGCTTCTGCCCCTTCACATGCTTGTTCAGATCGACCTTCAACGAACGCTTCAATGTTCCTCGCGATTCCATGAACGTGCCGTTGCCTTTGTAGCGGACGGACACGTCGGAGAAGGTGCGACCTTCGAACTCCACGTCGGCATGAACGGATTTGAATTCGATCCCCATGGCGGAAGCCAGGCCGTTGCGCTTGCCTTCAGCCCCTTGCAGCATCGAGGCGCCTGGGCGCCCACCACCCCTCGGCGGTCCTGTCGGCATCGGGATCGCCGCATTCAAACCGTTGCGCAGTTCCTCGCTGGTCAGCTCGCCGTCCATTGCCTTGTCCCACTCGCCGAACCATTTCTCGCCGAGCGCGCGGAACTCATCCGCGGAGAAGGCGCCGTTCGCGTCGGCGTCACCGTGTTTTAGAAAACCCGGTGCCAGCAGCATCGCCGGGCCGAACCCACCTGCCGGCGGGCGCGGTGGACCGCCACCGGCCGGTTCCATCGCGGTCCATTCCTCCGGCGTGAAACGGAGATGAACCGTCCAGACCTTGGTGGTCTGGAAAAGCTCATCGGCACTGCGTGGCAGCTCTGCCGCAGCGGGCAGGGTTGCCGCTGCGGGAGGCGCAGCGGGCGGCGGCGTGAGTGCCGCTTCTGGCAATGCTGCGGGCTCCTGCCCGCGCGCGCTGATTACCCCGAGGCCGGCAATACAGACGGCGCGAAGGAAGGTCCTCATGGATAGCGGGCGGCGTCCGCTCCCCTAAGCCTCCGGCGTGACGCCGACCACCACGTCGAACCGTGCTGCGAGTTCGCCCGCTTTGGCCCCAGGCATCGCAGCGAAATCCACAGTGACCAGCTCGCGATCTTTTTCGCCCATGCGCTTCCAGATCCCGTCGCGTTCGTTGCCGGCATGGCCTTTGACGTAGCATTGCGTGGTCAGCAGCTCTTTGCCGCGCGCCTTCACTTTGTAATGAATGTGCGGCGTGCGCCCGGGATAGGCGACCGGCTTGATCGTGCGGAAAAGGTATTCGCCAGTCGCGCCCGTGAGGAAGCGGCCGAAGCCCTGGAAGTTTTGGTCACGCTTCTCCTTGTTGCTCGTTCCGCTGTGCAGATAGGCACCGTGATTGTCGCACTGCCAGATCTCCACGACTGCTCCGCGCAACGGTTCGCCGCGTGCATCGAGGATGCGGCCGCTCACGTAACTGACCTCGCCGACGGCGGGCGTGATGGCGTCATTCAAGATGAGCAAATCGTTATCCGTATCGAGCGGCAGATGGTCGGGGTAGAACGGTCCCTCCGTCTGTTTTGGCGTGAGGGAAAGTTCCTCGGCGAAAAGGCCGGGGACGGTGAACGCCGCGGCGGTGCCGAGCGTGAGATGGCGGAGAAAGGTCCGCCGTGTGGGATGGAGATGGGCGTGAAGCATGACTCGATTGGGCTACTTTTTCATCGCGCTGGCGTGCGCGGCGGTGACTTCGGGATGACTCAGGAGAAAGGTGCGGCGCTGCTCGACGAAGCTTTTGAGACTGAGGCTGCGACGCGGCCCGCGGCCGCCCTCCACTTCAATGTCTTCGCCGACGCCTTTTGCAAAACCTTCCTGCGAGCCGAGCAGACGCGTCTCAAGCTTCACGTCCTCCGCAATGAGCGCGTGGTATTGCTCGGCGAGTGGGCCGAGTTTTTTCCAGTCCAGCCAGCGCTCCGCGATTTCCCGCACGTAGCCAAGGTAGCGGGCGCGCAACGCGGGAACCGCGAGGAGTTTCGAGATCAGCGGTTTCTTCGCATCGTTCGTTGCGACCAGAGGATCCAGTTCCAGGCCCTTGCCTTCGCCGCCCCCGCGCATTCCGGGACCTCCTGCAGCCTGGAACGTTTCGTTCGTATCGTGCGGCACCACGTGAAATTGCCCTGCCTCATCACGGTAGAGGCCGTAGTCGCTCGCGCGTGTCCAATAGCCGTCGCTGTTGATGAAGACGTTTTCGAGCGCGAGGAATTTCAGCGCGCCCTCCACATCGAGCAGGGGCGTGAGCGCCTTTTCGAGTTCCTCGGCGGGTGTTTGATTCAGCACTCGGCAGAGTTCGATCAACGCCGTCCAAGCCTCCGGGTTCTCTTTGGATTTCAGCGAAAACCGCTTTTTGTATTCGGCGACGTCTTCGCCCAGATACTCGAGGCCGCTGTTCCCATTCGGGCGGCCGGGCGCTTTCCAGCGGTCGCCTTTCTTCGTGCCGAACCACTCATCGAGGAACTCTTTGTCGAACTGCTGCACGTTGACGTAGATCCCCCAGTTCTCGCTGTTGATCACCACCCGCACGAAGTTCGTCTTCGGTGCCGGAATGTATTCGCGAGCGATCTGATTGTAGAGCACCGCGCGCAGCATCGTCGGATCACCGTTCGAGTTCAGCAGATTCAGGTTCCGGTAGCCGTCCAGGTCCTGCTTCTTGCGAACAAGATCGAGCGAGAGATTCAGCGAACGTTTGCGACCTTCGCTCACCATCATGAAGGACGACGCTCCGCGAAACCGCACGCCGACATCATTGTAGGTTTTCCCATCCACGATCATTTTCGCCGGCACCTCCACGTCGGTGTTTTTGAAGTCGGCGAGTTCCTTCTCCCAGTCCGGGGTTTCCAGTTCGAGGAAAACCGTCCGCAGCGTTTGAAGATCGTAGAGCGGCATCGCGCGATACGATTTCACCTCCGCCGGCGTGAGCTTTGGTCCCGGCTCCGGCGGAGTCTGATTGCGCCGTCCGAACGGTCCGCCACCACCGCCACCAGGACCTCCTCCCGGTCCACGAGGACCATCCGGTCCGCCGGGCCCGCCTGCCGGAGCACCTGCACCATCGGGGCCAAATGGCGGGCCGCTGCCTCCCGGCCCACGCTGCGGACGAGACGCGCGTTCCGCAGCCAGAAACTCGCGCGCCGCAGTGCGCTCGGTAAGATTCAGGACACCGTCGTTATCCGCATCGAATTGCTTGAGCACTTTCTTGTCCTCCTGCATCGGCCCCATGCCGCCTGGTCCACGGCGCCCCGGTGGACGTGCATCGCCCGGGGGCGCCGTCCTCGTTTCGGCTGCGGGTGGTGCTGCGGGTTCGGGAGCTTGCGCCAGGATGGAGGTGGTGAATGCGCACGCGCTCAGACCGAGCGCGGCCGGGAAGGCTAGTGACTGGAAGGTGCGTTGCATGATGATCGGTTTTATTTGGGCGGCCGCTGCCTCGAAGAGGACGGAGCTTTCGGCGCTGTCGAACTCCCGGCAGGTCGAACGGGATTTGCCACCGGGCGAGCCGTGCTGACCGCAGGCTGAACCGGCACGGCGACCGCTCGAGGCGGCGTGGAAATGGTCTGCGTGGTTTCTGTGCGCACCTCGCGCCGCACTTCCTTTTCGCCGAGCGGCAGCTCGGGCAATGGCTCCGGCAGCACCGATTGCGGGCCCAGGTATTTGTCGAAGTCCTCGCCGGTGAACGCCTTGTTCACCAGATCGGCACGCGCCATTTCGTCGTTCGTCACCCGCTGCGCCGCGGCTGGGCTGTTCACGATTTGTGGCGTCAGGAAGATGAGCAACTCGCGTTTGGTTTCGTCTTTCACGGTTCGGCGAAACGGGATGCCGAGGATCGGGATGTCGCCCAGGATGGGAATCTTCCGCACCGACTCGATCCTTTGCGTTTCCATCAAACCGCCGATCACCATCGTCGCGCCGTTGGGAGTGACGACCACGGTCTCGGCGGAACGCTTCGTAATCACCGGAGCGGAAGCGGTGTTCGAGATCGGCACCGTCTGCGAACTCAAACTGGAAATCTCCGGCGCGACGATCATCTCGACCGTACCTTCCGACGTGATGAAGGGCGTCACGCGCAGGATGATGCCGATGTTGTCGTATTGAATGGTGTTCGTGAGCTGGCCGAGCGCATCCGTCCGGCTGCTCGTCACAAACGGCACTTCCTGGCCGACGACGATGACGGCTTCCTGGTTGTTCCGCGCCATGATCGATGGACGTGAGAGCACCTCGACTTTGCCGCGCGTCGCGAGCAGGCGCAGCGTTGCGGACCAGTCATCGGTGAGGAGACGCACGAAGGAACCTTCGGTCAGCGCCGACAAACCGAAATTGCTCCCGGCGCTCAGCAGTTTGGTCGCGCCAGCCGCGATTGCGGTGGTGGCTGCATTGGTAATGGCGTTGTTGGTGGTCGTCGTCGTCGTCGTCGTTCCCCCGAGCGCGTTCGTGCCACTCTCGGCCACCACCGTGTTCGTCGTGCTTGTTCCCGCGGGCGCGGCGGCGACTGCGCTGCTTTGATCAAAGATGTAGCTGGCCTCCAGGCCGACGTCGTAGCCCTTGTTGTAGGTCACTTCGACAAACACCACTTTGATCAGCACCTGCGGCTTTGGACGATCAAGGTCGAGGATCACTTTCTGCAACTGGGTGTGCGTCTCCTCATCCGTCACGACGATGAGCGAGCGGGTCTCGGGATCGATCTGGATCGTCGCGTCGCCGAGCAAAGTGTTGCTGCGGTACTGACGCGGGCCAGTGCTGGCGCCACCGAGCGTTCCCACCCCGCTGCGGGAGGTCGTCCCGCCAGCGCGCGCGCCCGTGCGTGCACTGCCGCCAGGGCGAATGGTCTGCGCCTGCAACGTCGCAGTGTGCAGCGCCACGATCGTGATCAACGATACGCAGCGCAGGAGGGAGCCGGGAAAGGAGGAGTTCATAAAAGTGTTAGCGACGTCCACCGCCCCCGCCGCCGGTGTTTCCATTACCCGCGTCGAGCGAGGCATCCATTGTCGCGCCACTGCCGGCGCGTTCGCTGAGACGGCTCACCCCTGCGTTGGCACTCTGGCCGGTTGCCTGGCCGAGCATGCCGCGAAGGACGGCCGCGACGGCGTCGGAGTCCGCGTAGTCCAGACGATGGACAAAGACGCGCTGCTTTTTGGCGTCTGTGGCGTCGAGGCGGCCGACCATTTCCGCGATCTCCGTCATGGAATCGCGCGCAGCAGTGACCAGCAGCGAGTTCGTCCGTGGATCACCGACCGCCACGACTTTGGATTGCAGCAACGAACGCGAACTTTGCGCGCCGGCGGGTTGTCCACCCTGGCCCTGACCCTGCCCCTGCCCGCCGAATCCGCGATTCCGATTGCGCCCCTGATTTCCAGTCGTTGCGGTGTCCGCGTAGAGGTTGGTCAGCAACTCGGCCAGTTCCACTGCGTCTGCGTGTTGCAGCCGGAAAATCCGATTCTCCGTCACGTCGCTGATGCTCATGTCGATCTGCGTGATGATGTCTTTGATGGTCGGCATCACCTCGTCCGGTGCGCTGACGATCAGCGAATTGCTCTGCTCGTCGGCGACGGCGACCACCCGCGATGCCGCCTGCCGCGCTTCACTCTGCCCCGCGGGCGTGGCCCCGCCGCCCTGGCCGCCGCCCGGAGCACCGGGGAACCCACCAAACCCACCAAACCCGCCAAAACCGCGGCCACCACCTCGTCCACCACGTCCCTGGTTCGCGCCGGCCCCGGCCTGGCTATTGGCGAAAAGGGACGTGACCAGCGTCGCCACTTCCTTGGCATCCGCAAAGGTCAAGGGGAAGACTTTGATCGTCGAAATGGCAGACACCGACGTATCGACCGCCTGGATGATTTGCGCCACGCGCCGCACATTGGTTTGTGTGTCGGTGAGCAGGATTGCGTTGCTGCTTTCGTTCGCGCTGATCGTCGCGCTCTCAGAAAGGAGCGGGCGGATATTTTCCACGAGCTTCGCGGCTTCGCCAAACCGGAGCGGCAGGATCTGCGTCACCATGGAATCCTTGCGCGGGATCTTTTCCGGATCGCTTCCCGTCTCCACCGGCAGGTCCCGCATCTGCGCACCGCGGCGATTGACGATCTTCAAAATGCGCCCGCTCCGCAGCGCGATGTAACCCTTCTCGATCAGCACCGCGTTGACGAGATCGACCGCCTCGTCCGGCGTGACCGGCTGCCGGCTGACCACGTTCACCGTGCCGGCGACAGGCGCTTCCTGAATGACAATGAAGCCGGCTGCTTCGCTCAAGTAGTTGAGCACGTCGGTCAGCGACGCGCCCTGGAAGTTCAGCATGATGCCCTTCTCACCGGGCACCGCCCCAGGCGTGACCACCGGTTGCGCGAGCGTCGGAATCGCCGGCGCGGGCGTAATGATGGGCGTCGTCGTGGTGGTATCCTGCGCGACCACGCATCCGACGTAGAACGAGGCGGCAAGGATCGCAGGCCGAATCCGCAGCCGGAAGGATGTGAGTGGAGTCGTTTTCATGGGGACGTTTCTTTCTGGCGACGCTCCATCATCCGGCGAAGCAGTTCGCTTTTATCGGACGTGGGCGCGGGTGCGGGAGCCGTCGCGGGCGCACTGCCCGGTGCAGTGGCAGACGGGTTGGGAGCTGAAATGGGACTTGAACCAGACGGAGATGCGTTGGGAGTCGAACCAGCCGGAACCTCGGCGGTCACCGGCACATCGCTGGTTGCCGGAATCGAAGAGCCGGCGAGCGGAACATGCTGACCGACCGCAACGGTCACCAGTTTACCGGCCAGCGAGAGTTCCACCTGGCCGGGCCCGATACTCGTCAGTTTGAAGTCGGCGATCGACTCGCCTTCAGGAATGACCTTGCTGTACTCGCTCCGCGAGCCATTGAAAAACGCGAGCTTCTTGCCGCCGGCGACCATGGTGCCGGTGAGCGCGATGAAGTTCGAGCGACTGATCGTTTGCGACGGCGCGGACGAGGTTTCCCGTTGCATGCTCTGGCGGCCGGGATCGAAAATCGCACGATTCCGCACAAAGCGGAACGCGTTGAACCCTTCGCCGACCTGCGCAATCGCGATCTCCGGAAGGGCGCCGAACGCCAGACCAATGCTCACCGTCAGCAGCAACGAGTTGAGCGTCTTCATTTCTTCTTAGTCCCGAGGCCGGTCAGGCGCATGAAGCTGAACCGTGCGGTGAGCAGCAATTGCCTCCCCTGCGCGTCCCGCGCACCGAGTTCGCATTCTTCAATGCGCGCCGGCAAGGCATCCACTTCGATCTCGTAGAGCAAACGCGCGAGCGCCGCCTGGTCGCCGGACGCGGTCGCGCGGCATTCGTAGGTGTCGTGGCCTTCCTCATGGTTCCGCCACTGAAAGTTCAGGCTCGTGATACTCACCCGGCTTTCGCTCGCCCAGCGGCCGATCCGCTTTTGCACATCGCTTTCCGCTGCGGACAGATCGTCAGGCAAATCCGTGCGCAACATATCCGCCCAGCGCGCGCGGATCGACCGCTCGCGATCAACCAATTGCGATCCACGCTTCACCTTTTCCCGCAACTCGGCGATGCGGCCGCTCTGCTCCTTCCAGCTCGAAATCGCCGGCGAGAGCACCATTCGATCGAGCACGAAAAGTCCGACCACCACGCCGACGGCCATTTTCAAAAGTGCTTCGCGGCGTTCACTTCGCATTTTGAGCCTCCCATTTATAAACGACTGAAAACTGGATCGGGTTCTCTCCGCGCACTTGCTGCACCTGCAATCCGACGACATCGGGCCGGGCACGAAGCCGATCGAACAAGCTCATCAACGCACCCTGATTGCGCGCAAATCCAGTGCACGTGACCTTGCCACCCTCACCGAGCTGGATGCTCTTCGCCCACACGTCGCCGCTTTCCGGGAACGCGGACGCGATGCCTTCGATTATCTGCAGGCTGTGCGGTGCAGGCTCAAACCACGGCCGAAACTGCCGAATGTTCTGCTGCAAGCGATCCAACTCCGCGACGTTCTGCTGCATCCCTTTCCACTCCGATTCGAGACTGCTCTCGATCTGCGAGCGAATCATGAAAATGAACAGCGGCAGAATCACGAAACCGATGGCTGCTCCGACGACCAGCCGACGGCGCCGACTGTCGAACCGCTGAAACATCACCTGCCAGCGGTTCGCTTGCGGAGCGAGAAATTCGAACGCAACCGGCCGCCCGATCAAATGCTGCTCCGCGGCCGCGATCGCCGCGCCAGGATGCGCATTTGGCGTGGCGGATTCGCGCGTCGGCGTGGCGAGCCGACTCTCGATGCCCATCCGCGAAAGATGACCGCTGATGCTGTTGCAGAGTGTTTCAGCGGAACGTCGGGCACCACCGAATTGCGCCTCGCGGACCTGCTGGCGCACCGCCTCCGGAAGTCGGCCCAGGGTGATCCGAACTTCACGCGAAAAAATGGCCGTATCCAGGGTCGCTCCGTGTTCCGCGACGGTCGGTAGCGAACGCAGCGCCGCAATGCCGCCGCCGCTGGCGATGACCAGATCGACATGATTGCCGTTCGCGAGAAAGTGCATCGCGGCTGGTTGCCCGGCCGCCGTCACGCACTCGTCGAGCCCGAGCGAAACGGAGACCGCCCGGCAGCCAGCGCTCTGCAGCATGCGCTCGATCGCTTCCATGCGTTTGGCCGGAAGCGCCGCGAGGGTGGCGCGTTCCTTCCCGTCCGGCAGCGCGTAAGCGCAGTGCGCGAGGCGCAGGTCGGTGACGGGAATCGGAAACTCGCGTTCGGCGCGAAGCTCGAGATAGCTGCGCAAATCTTCCGCGGCGACTTCGGGCAGTTCGGTGGAAGTGGTGAGCGCCCAGCCCGGCGGCACGCAAACGACGCAACGGCGCTCGCGCACGCCGCTCGCATCGAGCTGAGCCGCGAGTTCGGCTCCGGCTTTCTCCGGATCCGCCAGGAGCGCGTCCGCGCCGATGGGAATCGCGAGCGATTGCACCACGCGCGTGCCGGCTTCATCCCGCCGCAGCACATCGATCGCGACGCGCGCGGACTCGAGAGTGAGAGCGACTGCGCCACGGTTCTGGAACCGCTTCTGCAGCCTCGCGAGATCGAGCTTCATCGGATCTCCTTCCGCTCCGCGAGCATCTGCCGCACATCCGCACCCAGCGCCCAACCGAGCGGCGAGAGGTTGCGCCGGTAAACGATGCGCGGGGTCGCTTCCATCAGATCGATGATCAACCGCGCGCGTCGATAACCGCGCCCGTGCCGGCCGACCGCCGCCACATCTGCGCTCACTTGATAACTGCGTCCGGTGAGAAACGGCCCCGCTTGGTCGATCGCCGCCTGGTCGAGGACAGTGCCAACCCAGTTGGTGCCTGTGATCGGGTCGCGAGTGGGCCGTACCGCAACAAGCATCTGTGCCTTGTCTGCGCCGATGCCCGGCACGCAGGCGAGCACCGCCTCGCTTGCGGTGTTCACATTGATCAAGCCTTCCGTCTGCGGACCGCGGATCGCGTCGTAAATCAGCGCGTATTCCTCGGCGGTCAGCGCCCCACGATTGCTGAAATCGAGCACGCTCGTCGCTGGAGTCTGCCCAAGTGCCGCCAGAATGTCGGCTGCCCGAGCGGGTATTTTTTCCTCGAGCAAAGTCTGCAGCGCCTGCCGGCTCGCCGCGTCCGTCACATTGATGCGCCCAGTCGTGCCGTCGCTTTGCGTCGTTGGTTCGCGACTGAAGCAGGTGAGATAGCTGAAGATGCCGGAGTTGACGATGCCGTTCGAATCATCCGCCGGCAGCGTCTTGTCGCCATCGTCTTCGTTGGGTTCAAGGGCGCCGTTGAGATTCGCATCTTCTCCGTAAATGAGCTGCCGGTCGGCACCGTTGAGCAGCGCGAGTTCCTCGATCGATTCAAAGGGCGCGTTCTTGCAGGTGTAGGGCGGTTGCAGGCGCTGATACGTCTCCGATTCCGCGCCCGTCGAGCCGGTGACTTCGTCATTGTCATCGCGCCAATCGACAATCGCGGAGGCGAGTTCTTCGGTCATGCCAGGCAGGACCATCAGCATCTCCATGGTCGCGGTGTTGAGGTTCAGTTTCGACGCTTCATCCACCAGACCGAAGCCCAGCACCGGGCCGTTGTTGTTCTTCGTGAAATCCGGCTGGCCCAGGAACCAGAACGTCGCCTCGCCGACGGGGACGCCTTCGCTCTCGTAAGTCGTGATGTCCGGCAGTGTGCCCGGCGTCTCGGCATTCAACATCAGAGTCATCGCAAAGCGCGCCGCGCCCTCGATCGCCTGTTCCGCCTGGCGTGCTGCGACATCGTTGTCCGCGCCCCGGAAAGTCATCGCCATGCTATGTCCGAAAAGCAGCGTAACGCTGACCAGCCCGAGACAAATCACGAGCACCACGACGAGCACCGAACCAGCAGTTTCAGGAAGGCCCCGCTTCATGGTGTCTCGGGAGCCGGTGTCGCCGGGATGGCGACCTGGGTGGTCCATGGCACGAGGATCTCAATCGCCGCCGGCGCCGGCTGCTTCTCGGTAGGGGCGCGGGTAATCCGGACGCGGACCGCTTGCGGGAGCGTCGAGGCTGCCGTTGTTCCGGTCGTTCCGACGGTGCCAGTCGCGGTTGCCGTCTCGCCGAGCTCCCACGTATCCGTCCAGCTCTGCCCATCGTAAAAAGAGAGTTCGATCGCATTCACGCCGGTGAGCACGGACTCTTCGACTGGCGTTTCCTCAACCTGCGCGAGGAGATTCCGGTTCACCGCACGCACTAAAATCCCGCTGTCCCCGCCGACGGTCTCCAGGTCATCGGCAATGAAATATTCGACCTGCTGCAAGTCGCCGAGCCGTTCCAGATCGGAGCCTTGCCGCGAGGTCGTCGTGACAAACTTGAGGTAGCCAGGAAACCGCGACGATGGAGCCTCCTGCGAACCCTGGAGCTTGGCGGCGAGCTTGCCGCCGGAGACGCGCGCGTTCTGCAAATCGTTGCGCAGCACTGTCACCGCTCGCGATTGCAAACGCGCGACCCGCATCCGTTCCGTGGCATTGTCGCGCATCCGCATCGCGGAACCGAAGACGCCGTAGATCGCGATCAGAATCATCGTCGCTGCGGCTGCTGCCATCAGAATTTCGATCAACGTGAACGCCGCCGAACGACGCAGGGTGGGAGCAGCGGCGCGGCTCATGGCGTGGCGGTGAGCGATTGGTTGACGAGCGTCGTCAGGCGCACGTCGTGATCCTGGCCCTGCACCGGAAAAATCACATCGATCGCGAGTTCCGTCATCGCGCCCGCTTCCCACGGAGTCTGGGTCATCTCCCACCGAAACCCCGGATGCTCTTCGCCGAAATCGCCGCGCGATTCACCGCCGCTCCAGGCATTGCCGAGCAGCATCTCGTTCAGCTTGTTTTCGCCGAGTTGTGTCGCGATCAAGGTCCGTTCCGCGATCACCCCGGCGCGATTGGAGAGGGTGAGCGCGCTGACGATCACGGGCACGAGCAGGCCGAGAAAGGCCAGTGCGGCCAGAATCTCAACGAAGGTGAATGCTGCGTGCCGGCGCGCTTTCATGGCGCCTCTTTCAAGACTTCATAACCCCAGCCGTCGGTCGTCTGCGCGACGGTGATGACCGACTCGTGCAGATCGATCAGCCGCACCGATTCAGCGCTGGTCAGGCTTGGCGTACCGTCGGGAGTAAACTCGATTGCTTCGATCACGCGGCTACCGGAGATGGTCGCTGCGGTGGCAATTTCCACGCGCAGATTCGAGCTCAAGGCATATTCGCGGCGGCGGGCTTCAGCACCTGCGAAGCCGGCCTTCGGCTCGACGCCGAAACGGCGCGCCTCCGGATCGGCCCAGACCACCATCGGCACGCCTTGCGAAACCGCTTCGTTCCGCGCGTACTCCGTCAACGCGACGAGACGCACCGCTTCATCTTTGAGATGCCGATCCCGCATCGAGCGACCCAAAGCCGGAGCAGAGAAAGCAAAGATCACCGCGAGCAGAGCCATCACGAGGATGAGCTCGACCAGCGTGAACGCCGACCCGCGCTGCGATGATCTACTTGGCAGCATCCCAATTCGTGATGTCGTCGTCTCCGCCGGAACGGCCGTCCGGGCCCATGGAGGAAAGGTCGTACCCGGCAGCGTTGTTTTTGCCGGGGTAGGCATAAACGTAAGGATTGCCCCACGGATCGGCGGGGATGCCCTTCTTCAAATAGGGGCCTTTCCAGTTCTGCGCGCCGCTCGGTTGCTCCACCAGCGCTGACAGGCCGTCGTTCCCTTTGGGAAAGAAGCCGTTGTCCACTTCGAAGGAATCGAGCGCCAGTTCCATGCTGTTGATCTGCGACTGGGCGGCGGTCTCTTTAGCCTGCTGGCTGCGGCCGGCGAACTTCGGAATGACGATCGCCGCGAGCACCGCGAGGATGACGAGCACGAGCAGCATTTCCACGAGCGTAAATGCGTGGCGGGAGGAGGTGGGACGGTGGGAGCGCAACATGAGTAGAGTTGGGTTATTTGATGTAGTCCTGGATGGTGAAAATCGGGATCACCATGCCGATGAAAATCGTGCCGATCAGGCCGGCGATGGCGAACAGCATCAGCGGCTCCGCCAGTGCCACCGCAGTCTTGAGCTGACGATCGAGCGTGATCTCGGTGACGCTGGCCAGACGAACGAGCTCCGTATCCAGGCGACCGCTTTCCTCCGCGACGGAAATCATTTCCAACGTCGAGCCGCCGAAGAGTGCGCGGCATTCGGCGAGGCTTGCGCCGAGCGCCTCCCCTTTCTTCACGCGTTCGGTCGAATCGGTGACGAGATCGATTAGCGTCTGATAGCCGAGCGAGCGACGCGCGACGGAGAGCGCGGTGATCAGCGAAACGCCGGCGCCGAGCAGCGTCCCGAGCATTCGGCAGAAACGGGACATCGCGATCTGGCCCATCAGCGGACCGATCACCGGTGTCCGCAGAAGCCACGATTCCCAAAGCCGCTTGCTGCTCTCGCGCATGAACCAGGCGCGCCCGAAGTAGATTGCCGCCGCGATTCCCGCCGCGATGAAGAAGCCGTAGTTCCGAACGGCATCGCTGATGCCGACGATGACCTGGGTGAGTGCCGGCAGCGCGGCGTCGAAGCCTTCAAACAACGTCTGGAAACGCGGGATGAAGAAAACGAGCAGGAAGATCAACACCGCCAGCGCGAGGAAGAGCAGCACCGCCGGATACATCATCGCCGAGGTGACCTTGGCCCGGAGTTCCTTCTCACGCGCCTGGAAGTCGGCGATTTGCGCGAGCACGACGTCGAGAAATCCACCCGCTTCGCCCGCCTCGACCATCGCGACGTAGATGCGCGGGAAGACCTCGGGCGAACGGTTCATCGCGTCCGCGAGCGGCACGCCATCGATTACGAGATCGTGCAACTCGCGCCACTTCGCCGCGGCAGCAGGTTGCGACGTCTCCTTGTAGAGGATGGTCAGCGCCCGACTCAGCGGCACGTTCGCGGCGAGCAGACTCGAGAGCGAACGCGTGAAATCCTCGAGCGACGCGAAACTGACGCGCTGCGACTTGAACAACGTGCCGCCGGTTTTGGGCAGTTTGACGGAGCCGGAAGACTTCGCGGGTGCAGCGTCTTTCTCGGCGAGGCGAAGAGGCGTGAGCCCGCGTTCTTCCAGCATCCGCGCGGCATCCTGCCGGCCGCCAGCATCGATGCGACCTTGAGTCGCAACGCCGTTTGCCTGCATGGCTTTGTATTCGAAG
>JAQGOK010000017.1 GCA_028293645.1 Chthoniobacter sp. | reverse complement strand
AGGAGTTTCAGGAGTTGGTCCTGCAAGTTCTGCCCAATGCGCGCGACCATGCCGAGATCGAGCAAGGCCACACGCCCATCGTCGGTCAGGAAAACGTTCCCGGGATGCGGATCGGCGTGGAAGAACCCCTCCACCAGAATTTGCTGAAGATAAGCGCGGAAGAGCTCCTCGGCGAGGCCCCGGCCATCGAGATCAAGGCGGGCGAGCGGGCTCAGCTTGGTGACCTTTTTTCCCGGAACGTAATCCATCGTGAGCACGCGCCCGGTCGAATAGTCGACCACCGGCTGCGGAATGAGCAGCCGCTCGAAGTTGCGGAGCTGCTCGCCCATCATCCGCAGGTTCGACGCTTCGAGCCGGTAATCGAGTTCGCGCAGCAGCGACTTGCGCAGCTCCTCGACCATCTTGGTAAACTCGTAGCGGCGGCCGACGTTCGTGTGCGCATCGAGCATCTCGGCGATCTCGTGCATCGACTCCAGATCCTCGGAAACTTTCTCGCGCACGTGCGGGCGTTGCACTTTCACCGCGACCTCGCGCCCATCGCGCAACGTGGCGCGATGCACCTGCCCGAGCGAAGCGGCCGCCATCGGCACGCGTTCGAAGTTCGAAAACGCCTTGGAAAGCCGTGCGCCGATCTCCACCGAGACGATTGCTTCGACTTCCTCGTAGCTGAACGGCTCGACGTGATCCTGGAGCCGCGACAAGGCTTCCATGTAAGCCGCGGGGACAAAGTCGGCGCGCGTGGAAATCAGTTGTCCGAGTTTGATGAACGTCGGGCCGAGCTTTTCGAGATCGTCCGCCAGTTCCCGAGCTTCCGCCGGCACCGGCGGCGCTGCGCCGTATTCGAGCGCGTCGTCCACAATCGGCGCGTCTTTCAGGAGATCGCCGCGACCGTGCTTGATCAGCAGCATCGCGACATCCTTGTAGCGTTTGAGGTGGGTGGGGCTGAGCGAGATCGACATCGGAGACAGTTCGCTGGGGCTGCTCCTTTTGCATGTATCGGCTGGTCCGGGCCGCGCTCTGCTAAATCACGATGTCTGGCCCGGCAAAGCCGAGCGCTTCATCCGCCCAGGTGTCGGTCTTGAGCACCTGTTGCCGCTGGCGAAAGGCCTGTTGCTCGGACCGGCGTTGCGCCATCCGGATCAGGCGCGCGGCCATCCGTTCCGCCTGCGGCAGACCCGCTCGCAACGCGCCGCGCGCTCGTTCCCGGAGCCATTGCGGCGCATGCCGGCGCAGCAATTCGTCGTCGATGCTCACGAACGCCTGCGCGGACCCGGGCTCGCCTTGCCGCGCGCTGCGACCGATGAGCTGCCGATCGATCCGCCGCGATTCGTGGCGTTCGGTCATGATCACGTGCAAGCCGCCGAGTTCCGCCACACCCGGCGCGAGTTTGATGTCGGTTCCGCGACCGGCCATGTTCGTGGCGATGGTGATGCGGCCCGGTTCGCCGGCGGCGCTCACGATGGTTGCCTCGTCACGGTGGCGGGTGGCGTTGAGCAGATTGAAGGCAATGCCGCGCAGTTCCAGCCGCGTCGCAAGTGCTTCGCTGGCCGCGATGCTCCGCGTGCCGACCAGGACGGGTTGCCGCCGCGTTTGCCGCGCCGCGATTTCCGCCACGATGGAGTCCCATTTCTCATCGTCGGACGCGAACACCCGATCCGGCAGCTCCACGCGAATGCAGGGCCGGTGCGTGGGGATGCGTTGCACGGGTAGCGTGTACAGGTGCCAGAGCTCGGCGGCGGCTTCTGCAGCGGTGCCGGAGAGGCCGGAGAGCCGCCGGTAAAGTCGGAAGAAGCGCTGGAAGCTGAGCCGAGCGAGCGTTTCCGCGGGCGCCGTGACGGTGAGCCCCTCTTTCGCTTCGATCGCCTGATGCAGGCCTTCGCGCCAGGTGCGTTGCGGCATGAGGCGGCCGGTCGATTCGTCCACAATCACGATCTCGCCCTCGGAGATCACGTACTGCTTGCCGAGGTGAAAAAACTCGCGCGCTCGCAAGGCTTGCTCCACCAGCTCAAGCCGCCGCGGGCCGGCCCGCCACATCCCGGGCAGCGCACGACTCGGTTCATCGAGTCGCGCCACACCAGTCGGAGTCACCGTGATCTCCTGGGTTTTCTCCTCGATCACGTAATCGCGGCCGCGTTGAAACTCGGCGACGAGTCCGTGCGCCGCCTGCGCCGCTTCGGTGAGCGGGTGATTTTCCGGTTTGCAACTGATGAGCAGGGGAGTGACCGCTTCGTCGATGAGCGCACTGTCCGCTTCATCGATGATCGCGGTGTGCACGCCCCGCATCACGAGTTCGCCTTCGGATTGGGCGTGCGCCTGGTAGATCGCACGAATCAGACGCCGCGTTGCATTCGCATAAGCGCCGAGCCGCAGTCGGTCGCGGAGGAAGTCGGCGAGCACTTCCTTGGCGGTGCTGTAGGTGAGATCGCGGTGGTAGTTCTGACGTCGCTCGCAGTCTTTCATTTCGCCGGTCACGGCGCCGACGCTGAGCCCACAGAGCGCATAAAACGGCCGCAGCCAATCTGCGTCGCGCGCGGCGAGGTAGTCGTTCGCGGTCAGGATGTGGCAAGGCCGACCGCACCAACCGGCGGCAACGGCGGCCAGCGCCACGGTGAGCGTCTTGCCTTCGCCGGTCGCCATCTCGATGAACTGACCGCGCGTCACGCCGAGCGCACCCATGATCTGCACGGGATACGGCTGGAGTCCAAGTTGGCGCCGGGCGGCTTCGGCGATTGTGGCGAACGCCTCTTCTAATTCAGAGTCGTGCAGCGTCTCGCCGCGGCGAAATCGAGTCTGCGCGTCGCGCAAAAGGCGGTGCAGCTCTTCGTCGGGAGCGGATTGCAAGGCGGCGGCTCGCGTGTGGATTGCGGCTGCCTGGCGGTGCAACTCGCGATTGATCGCGCCACGCCGCGCGGCGCGGCCCTGGAGGCCGTGGAGCATGCGATCGAGTCCCGCATGCAGCGGCGGCGGCGCGGCGAGAGCCGTGTCGTGGTAGTCGAGCGCGGGCACGATTAGATCTGGTAACGCGCCTGCACCAGCTGCCGCAGCTGATGAAACCACTGGACCAGCAGTGGCTGTGGCGTGAGTTCGCAACGGATTCGGCCGGAGCGACCTTGCAGAAATGGTGCGCCTGGAGTGGCGCGCAAAGTCGCTCTCAGTTCGAAGAACGGTTCAGCCGCGCGCACGCCGGTGCGGTCACCGGCGGCGAGTTCGATCTCGCCTCCGGCACCCCAGCCGAGCGCCGCAGACGGCAGCACTTCCTGTTCGGCCGGGATGACGCGCACGTCTTCCACGATGATTGGCTGCTCCGCCTGGCCGGCCAGGCGCACCTCGGAAGCGTGCAGATTTCCGCTGAAAAGGTGCGCAGCATCGCGCTGGGAAACGACTGCCGAAAAGCGGAACTGGCTCGGCACAATCGCCCCGAGTTCATGACCGCGCGGGAAGAACTGTCCGAGATGATCTTGCACGCGTATGGCCGCCCACGTGCCGGTATGCGGTGCGCGGACGATCAGATCGCGCTGTTGCTCCTCTCGTTTGCGCAGAGTGCGTTGGGCTACCTCGCGGCGGGCGCGCAGGGGAAGGAGCGTTGCCGTCGCGCGTTCGAGAGCACGCTCTTCCTCGGCCACGGCGCGGCCGAGTTCAGCGCGGGCGGCGGCGATCTCAAGCGCGAGTTCCGGGCTCTCGAGGCGCAGCAACGGCGCGCCTTTTTCCACGGTGCTTCCGGGCACCGCGAGAATCTCGCGGAGAGTGCCGGGCGTCTGAGTGAAGACGCGGCTGAACTCCTCTGACGAGAGCACTCCCGGTGCACGGAACCGATGCGGGAACGGCACGAGCGTGAGCACTGCCACGATTACAGCCAGACCGCCGAAGCTGACCAGCAGAGCGCGCTGGCGGGTCCGGGCGAGGTGCGGATCGGCGGCCACCCAGCGCACGAATTTCACCAGCGGAGCAACGGTGAACATGGCGACCATGTAGAGCGCCATCAAGATTCCGAGGAGGAGGAATCGTTCACTCACAAACAGCGCGATCCAGAAAAACAGCCACACGCGGTAGATCGCTCCGGCAATCCCGAAGCCGGCCAGAAAACCGCCTTCGCGCCGCGACTGCGCGGGGTTCACCGACGAACGGCTGCCGAACAGAAAACGCTCGGTCAGAAACCGGAGCATCTGCTGCGAACGGACCTGCAGATTCGGCATCTCGATCAGATCCGAAAGAATGTAGTAGCCGTCGAACCGCATCAGCGGATTGGCGTTGAAGAAGAGCGTCGTGACCGACGCGATGAACATCACGTTGTAAGCCAGGCTGTGGAGCGCCCCTTCGCCGGTCGCCGCCCACACGAACGTCGCCAGCGCGGCGACGAACAGCTCGACGATCATGCCCGCGCTGGAGACGAAGATGCGCCGCCATTTACTCCGGAACGCCCAACTCGCGGTGGCATCCACATACGGCACCGGGCTGAAGTACATGAGCAACACACCCATCGTATGGACTTCGCCGCCGAAGCGCCGGCAGGCGAACGCATGGCCGAACTCGTGGATGACTTTGATGAAGACGAGCGCCGCGTAGAGCAACGGCAGATTGCCCGGCGAGAGAACGCCTTCGCTCTGATCGCGCAACTGCGGCGCGTGCTCGATCGCGACTTTCACTGCAGCCCCGACGACGGCGATCCACAGCACCGCACCGAATGGTGTCATCAACCAACGGACGAGCGGGAGCGTGCGTTGCAGGAGCTTGTCCGGGTCGAAGAGCGGGAAACGCAACGACATGAAGTTGAAACGGACGCGGCGCTCGCGCTTTTGCCGCTTCTCGAAGCGCTCGAACAGCCGCGCGTTGTCGGGCGCGACTTCACCGCGCAGGAGGTTGGCCTGATAAAGCTGGGAGAGCAGTTGGATGACTTCGGTCTGACCTGGCGCGCCTTCGGGATCTTGTTCGAGACAGAGCAACCAGACTTCTTCCACGGTCCTGCGGCCGTCCAAGCGGCAGACGAAACGATGCGCGCCCTCCGACAGGCGGAAGAAGTGGTTGTTGAACGCTTCCTGCACCAGAAACCACTTCTCGCCGCGCACGACCTGGCGTCGCGTTTGCACTGTCGGGCGGAGCGCAATTCGTTGATCGGCAACGCGGTGCCAATGTTCGCTAAAGGTGCTCTCCGCCATCGGTCACCACCAGAAGTAGAGCCGCAGGAAATCGGTCGTGCGATGTGTGACGATCCAGAACAGCGTGCGTCGTCCGGCATTCACCTTCGCCACGCCGCTCATCCCCGGGCGCCACCACGGCTGATGCCCTTCGCGCAAGCGGCACCGAACGATGAACACGTTGCCCTGATCCCGAATCTCCGCGGAAGGCTCCACCTGCGCGACTTCGATCGGGAAAGTCTGCTGCGGCCGGCTGGCAAACGCGATCTCGCCGGTCTGGCCCGTCCGGAGCTCGTGCACGTCGCGCTCGGGCATCGCCACTTCCACATACATCTGCTCGAGCTTCGCGACCTTGATCAACACGTCGCCTTGCTTCACCGGCGACGCGACTCGTTCTCGCAGATCGCCTTCGACCACGAACCCATCGAACGTCGCGGCGAGCTTCGCCTGGGAAAGCCGATGCCGCACGATGTCGAGCCGCGCTTTGGCTTCCTCGGCAGCCGCGAGCGCGATGCGCATGTCCGCAACACTGTCGTCGGACTCGGCCTTCTGCGCTTCGCCGAGGAAACGCTGCTGCTCCGCAATGGCGGCGGCTTCCTGCAAAAGGAGATCGCGCGTGTCGAGCGCCAGCAATGGCTGCCCCGCCTTCACTGGATCGCCGACGCGGAAAAGCACCTCATCGATGTAGCCGTCGAACGGCGCGGGAAGTTGCGCAACGAGATCGCTGTTGAGGAGGAACGGCGCTTCGACGCGGTATTCGGCTTTGGCGAAAAGCAGCACGCCCAGAGCGAGCACTGCGGCCAGGGTGCCGAGCTTTGCCCAGGTATTCTCCACGCCGAGCAGCCCGGACGCTTTCTCACGCAAGGCGATGGCGAGTCGTGCGCCGATCCAGCGGCTGCGGGCTTTCAGCTCCTGAAGTCGGCGCGCGATTTGATCGCAAAGCAGCCGCAAGCCTTGCAATTCCTCCAGCGGGAAACCGTCGCTGGCCCGTTCCAGAGTGAGCACGCCGACGACAAACCCGTCCAACCGCAGCGGGATCGACACGAGGTGCTGGACGCCGTTGTTGCGCGCGAACGCTTCGTGATCGCGCGTGACGGCGGTGCTCTCCGGAAGTGGTGGCCAGCCGACCTCTTCGTCCTGATCGACTGCTTCATCCATCGCCAGCTCGAGATCCCGAACAATCGCCATCTTCTTCTCAAATTTCTCAGTATGGCTGACTGCTTGCAGCAGCACTCGATCGGTTTCGACCCAGCCCAGACTCACCCGCTCCGCACGGCAGCGTGTCGCGAGTTCGTTGCAGAGCAACATCGCCGCGGCGGCGAAGCGGGTTTGCGCGTTGAGCAGCACGAGCAGATCGAGCGTCGTGGCAAACCGCGCCATGTCGTGCCGGGCGTTCGTCAGCGACCGCTGCAACTCGAAGACCAGCGGCTGATGCGCCAGCAGGCGCAAGCGGGTGATTGCGTCCTGGGCCGAAGCGTTTGGCTCCAACTTGCAAACCGCCAGGGTGATACGGGCGGCATCGCCGGTGAGGAAGCGCGCCGCGACGACCACCGCAGTAGCGCCCGAATCCTCCGTGAGACTGGCGAGGCTGCTGCCGTGCTGCTCCGCTTCCCGCCCAAGCCGATTGAATTCTTCGTGCTCCTGCTTCAGGAGCGGCAGGAGCACCCCGGCGGCCGGTGAATGCAGGAGTTCGCGCCAGGGTTCAGCGTCGCCGCCCCCGATCTCCCGACTGAGTAGCACTGCTTCTTCGGCACCGATAAGAGGGAGCAAAACCTCCATGAACGCGCGCCAGAATTGCCCCGGATCCCCCTGCAGCGCGCGCACCGTGTCCAACTGACCCAGAGCCTGCCGGAGAGCTGGGCGGTGTTTCTCCTGGGCGGCAAACATCAGGGCGGAAGGGGAGAAATGAGCGCGCAAGAGAAGCTGATTCAGCCACTCAGGCAAGGACGCATAGGATTTGTCATAAATCAGTTGCCGGGAAAAAGAACCATGATAAATGCCTCCGGCTCGTCCGTTCGCCCCCGTCATCTCGAGCTGCCTAACTGCCGCCCACTCGTCTCGTCATGCCAATCTCCCGTGCCCTCCGCTCTGCCGCCCGACACGCCCGCACTATCGGATTCGAGGTTTTGAACCGGAACGCGCCTAAAAAAGTGCGGCGGCAGTTTAAATTGGAGGCATTGGAGCAGAGAGAACTGCTCTCTGCGTCGGAGCCGCCGGTGCAAATGGCTGCACAGGAGACGCAAATCGTGGCCCCTGTTGCCGCTGGCACGCCCGACTTGAGGGTCACCAACTTTACCTCTCCGGCTTCGGCGCAAGTCGGCGACTTCATCAATGTCAGCTACACGGTGACCAACATCGGCGACGTGACGGCCGTGTCGGGCAGTCCCGGTTGGCTCGATAGCGTCATCCTCTCCGAGGACGCATCCACGCGGGGAGCAGTCTTTGAGGACGATGATGACATCGTCCTGACGAACAAGTTCAACTACCGCGGGATCACCTTGGCGCCCGGCGAGAGCTATACCGATACCAAGACGGTGCAGGTGAAGGGCGGCGGCGGGGCCAAGCATCTCTTTGTCGTCGTCGGTGAGTTCTTCAACGAGGACCCGAACCGGCTTAACAACCAGCTCTCCAACCTGATCAACGTCACCGTCCCGAACGTGGACTTGCAGGTGACCGGGGCCACCGCGCCCCCTTCGATCCTGATCGATGGGACCACCCAATTTGTGGGGATCACCGTCAAAAACGAGGGCACGGAAGCGGCGACGCGGATGAGCTTCGATGAGGTCTATCTCTCGAGCGATCCGTTCTTCGATAATGATCCATTCTCCGCGAACCCTGACGAGCGAGTCGGGTCGCTCACTTCCAGCGGCAGAAACCCACTCGCACCGGGAGCCAGCTACACGGCCAGCGGCAGCATCAACATCGGCGGCAGCGCCTTCGCCGCCGGCCCGCAGTATCTGATTTTCGCGGCGGATGGCGCGAACGTGCAGGGTGAGACGAACGAGGCGAACAATTACTACGCGGTGCCGGTCATGCTCTCGCACCCGGAAACTACCTACACCTTCGGCGATGACTTGCGGGTCACGAGTCTGACCGTGCCGACCACAGGAGTCGCGGGCTCCACCATCCCGGTGACCTGGACGGTGAAGAACTTCGGCAACGCGCCCTCGGAAGCTGACTGGCTGGACGAGGTCACGATTCAGTATCAGTTCATCCGCGGTTCGGTTCAGTTCGACGCGGCGGCACTTTCGCCGCTGGCGCCGGGGGCAAGCTATACCGGGACGGCGAATCTGCTCATCCCCGCGACCATGCCGGCTGGCACTCACATCGTCGAGGTGCAGGTGGATGCGGAATTCCAACTGAACGATGACAACCGCGGGAACCGCTACCTCCAGCCGATCGCTGTCACGGTGCCGGTCCGATCCGACCTGATTGTCAGTGCTGCGACTGCCGACGCGAACCTCGTCGTCGGGCAGGAGTTCCAGCTCCAGTACACGATCAAGAACCAGGGAACCGACGCAACACCGGCGAGCGCGCAATGGCGCGAAACGTTTGTCTTCTCGAAGAACTCCACGCTGGGCGACTTCGACGACATCCTCGTGGATGAAACAGAGCTGCGGCCCGTCAACAACCCGCTCGGCGCGAACGCGACCTATAACGAGACGCGCACGCTGGTCTTGCCCGGTGGGATCTCCGGCAGCGGGTTCCTCTACGTCGTTGCGGATGGCGACACCAGGCTGGCCGAAACGAACGAGGCGAATAACTTCTTGTCCATCCCGGTCAATGTCACCGGTCCGGACCTCGTCATCACTGGAGGGAGCGCGCCGCTGACGAGCCGCCTCGGCGATACAATCGAGATCAGTTACACGCTCGCAAACCAAGGCGGCGCGACGGCAACAGGCGAGCGCTACGACGAGATCTACCTCTCGGCTGACAACGTCCTCGACGATGCGGATATCTACGTCCGATTCAACGAATACGTGACGAACCTCGCGGCGGGAGCGGACACGCTGATCACCACCAGCGTCAAGCTGCCGACCGGTCCGATCGGGAACGTGTTCCTGATCATCAAAGCCGACGACGGCAGCGAGATCGCGGAAACCAGCGAGACGAACAACACCCGCGCCGTGCCAATCAGCCTGACCGGCGCCGACCTGGTCGTTACCGCCGCCACTGCGGCTGCGAGCATTACCCCGGGAGAGGAACTCAGCGTGTCGTGGACGGTGAAAAACAACGGCAACGCGCCCGCGAACGAAGCTTGGTATGAGCGCTTTTATCTCTCGAACGACGGGGTTTTCGATTTCAACGACGAGCCACTGGCGCAGCCATTTAACGCACGGGTGACTCCGCTGGTCCCCGGCGCGGAGTATTCCAGTTCTTTCGCGTTCGAATTCCCGGATGCCCAGCCTGGTAATCGCTTCCTGCTGATCGTGGCAGATGGCTTCTTTGGCCAGGCGGAGAGCAGCGACGCGAACAACGTTCACGTTGTTCCAATCACGGTGAACGCTCCGGAGTTGACGGTCACCAACTTTACCGCGCCGGCGGACGCGCGGCTCGGCGTGCCGTTTGAAGTTTCATGGACCGTGCAAAACACGGGCACCGTTGCGGCCAAACTGCCGTGGACAGATGTGATCCGTCTTTCCACGGACGCCACGGTGGAAAACACCGATCCCTTTGTCACCAGCGAGTTCCGGAGCATCGAACTCGCTGCGGGCGCGAGCTACACGATCACTAAAAACGTCACGGTCACCAACGCGACCATCGGCGCCTACTCGCTGATCCTCCAGGCGGACGGATTTCGCGACGTCAGCGAGGCGAACGAAACGAACAATATCAACGTGCGCGCCATCACGATTGGCGCCGCGGATCTGACGGTCGCGAATGTCTCGTTGCCGGCCACGTTGCAGTCAGGCCAGACCTTCGCGATCACCTGGAATGATGTGAACGCGGGGAATGTCGCAATCGGCAGTAATTGGAGCGACTTGATCACGATCCGGAACGTGACGACGGGTCAGGAACTCGGCCTGCTCGTGCTGCCTTACGACGTGGCAATCAGCGGAAACCTGGCTGCGGCTGGAAGCGCGGCTCGCACGGTTGATTTCACTCTTCCGGAAGGTCCGGCGGGAGTAGGCGAGATCGAGGTTACCGTCACAACGGATGCCCAGCAGAGGATTGCCGAGGCGAACCTGACCAACACGGCGGAGCAAAATAACAGTACGGTTTCAGCGCGCATCGGTTCAACGCTCGCGCCGTACGCGGACCTGCAGGTCGCGAACATTGCGGTGCCGGCCAACCTCGAGTCTGGCCTGCAGTTCACCGTCAACTGGACCGTCGCGAACAACGGCAACAAGGCGACGAGCGGCAACTTTTCGGACCGCATCGTGATCGTCAATACCACGACGGGTGAAACGCTCGCGACTGCCAACGTGCCCTACAACGCGAGCCTCGCGGGGAATGGGCCCATTGAGCCGGGCGGCAGCCGACAGCAGCAATACACTTTCCGTCTGCCGGACGGCGTGCGCGGGGTGGGGCAGATTCAATTCAACGTCACGACCGATGAGGTCGCGCAGGTGCTGGAGTTCAACGCGGCGGGAACTGCGGAGACGAACAATGCGGGAACGCTGACTGCCGCTTCGGTGCTGGCAGCTTACCCGGATCTGAACGTCACGCAGATCACCACTCCAGTCGGCGCTTCGTCCGGCAGCAATGTGACGGTCAACTGGACGCTGAACAATCTCGGGAACAAGGCCACGAGCGGCACGTGGACGGATCGGGTGGTCGCGCGAAATCTGACGACGGGCGTGGTCATCATGGACACCACGGTGCCTTATAACAGCGGGGCCATTGCGGCCGGCGGCTCGGCGGCGCGCCAGTTTACCTTTGCGCTGCCGGAAGGGCCAAACGGCGCGGGTCAGATCGAGTTCACCGTGACGTCCGATAGCGCCAACGCGCTTTTGGAGATCGCTCCGGGCGCGGATGCAGAAGCGAACAACGTTTCGGTCGCGACCTTCAGCTCAGTGCTCGCGCCGTATCCCGACCTCGTGGTCTCGAACATCGTCGCGCCGGCGTCCGCAACGGATGGAGAGAACATCGAGATCACGTGGACGATCACCAACCAGGGCAACGGGCCGCTCACGACGGGCTGGACGGATCAGCTCTTCTTCTCCGCGGACGGTCTGGAGAACGAAGGCGACCTGAATCTCGGCTCGTTCCCGATCGCGATGACGCTCGCTCCGGGCGCATCGATTCAGCGGACGCAGGTCGTCACCATCCCGGTGGATTTCCAGGGCACTCGAAAGATCCTCGTGAAGACCGACGCTACCAACAGCGTTGCGGAATTCACGCCGGCGGGAACCGCGGATACCAACAATCTCACGGCGGACGATCAGCAAACCGCTGTCTCGCTCGCGCCGCGCCCGAATCTTCAGGTGACGTCCATCACCGCGCCGGCGTCCGCGTTCTCCGGCCAGCCGACGAGCGTGCAATGGACGGTGAAAAACACCGGCGCGGGTGCGACGAGCGTTCCGGTTTGGAGAGACTCGGTCTTCATCTCGAACGACCCCGTTTTCGACATCAGCGATCCTTTCCTCGGGAGCTTCGAAAACGGCAGCTACCTCGATCCGGGCGACAGCTATGTTTCCAACGCGAACGTCACGCTTCCCGAGGGGCTGAACGGGCCGTTCTATTTCTTCGTCCGCGCAGACGTGACGTTCAATAACGTCCTCCAGAACCGCCTCGAAACGACTTATGTTCGCGAGAGCAACGAGACGGACAATGGGGCTGCCGCGACCTCGCCGACGCAGGTGACGCTGACGCCGCCGCCTGATCTGCAGATCACGCTCAACGCACCCACGCAGGCCTTCTCCGGTCAGCCTTTTTCCGTCACGTGGACGGTCACCAATCAGGGCGTCGGGCCCACGCGCGTTGCGAATTGGACGGACTCGATTTTCCTCTCGACCGACGACACGATCGATAGCGCGGATCGGGTCCTGGCGAATGTGCCGCATGCCGCCACGCTGGTGCGAACAGTGGTGGAAAGTAACGGGCAGACCAGCGTCACCGAGTCCATGCAAGGCGGTATTCTGCAGCCGGGCCAGAGCTATACCGTGACCCAGCAGTACACTCTTCCCGTTGGGGAAAGCGGCGACTTTTTCGTTCTGGCACGAACCGATTCGGACAACGTCGTTTACGAAAACACCGGCGAGGGGAACAACGTCGCCACCGATTCGCTGCGCATCAACCTGACGCCGCCGCCCGACCTCGAAGTGGAGTCGATCACGGTGCCGGCGACCGCCCTGTCCAGCCAGAGCCTGCGCATCGACTATCGCGTGACGAACTTCGGTTCGACCTCCACGCCTGAGAATGGCTGGAGCGATCGCGTGTATCTCTCGAGTGATGCCACGTTCGATCCGACGAACGATCTGTTCCTGGGCGACGTGAAGCATCTCGGGGCGCTCGACTCCGATGGTTCGTACAATCAGTCCGCGTCGTTTTTCCTCCGCGACGGACTGGCGGGCAACTTCCACGTCTTCATCACCACCGACGCTTACAATCAGGTTTTCGAGCTGAACAACGCGAACAACACGCTCCAGTCGGAGGCCACGATCGCGATCGAATCCCGGCCTGCGGACCTCGTGGTTCTTTCCGCGGCAGGGCCCGCACAAGGGCAGGCAGGTGGGACTGTGCAACTGCGGTGGACGGTCGCGAACCTCGGCGTGGGCGCAACTTCCGTCAGCTCCTGGTCCGACACGGTTCTGGTTTCGAGCACGAACGATCCGAGCAACGCGCGTTCGCTCGGCAGCTTTGCGCGGAATGGAGCGTTGCAGCCGGGCGAGACTTACTTCGCTGCCCATAACGTTGAGCTCCCGCTCGATCTCAAGGGCGAACTGTTCTTCTTCATCCGCACCACCAGCTCTGCCTACGAAGCGGGTTCGACAGCGAATAACACTTCGGCCGCCATTCCGATCAACGTCGATCAGCAACTCGCCGACTTGCAGGTCAGCAACGTCGTGGCCACGGCTGCAGTTGCCTCCGACCAAAAGCTGAACGTCTCCTGGACGGTGACCAACGCCGGCACGGCGCGAACGAACGTGGGATTCTGGGACGACATAATCGTCCTGGTGCCAACCTCCGGGGCCGGTCCGAATCTGGAGATTGGCCGGATCTTCCGAGGCGGTGGACTCGACGCAGGGGCGACCTACACGGGCACGGCGTCGCTGAGTTTGCCCATCGATTTGCAAGGCAGTTACTCGGTGATGGTGACGGCCGATGCGCGGAATACCGCCTTCGAAGGCGCGAACGAAGGGAACAACAGCGCGCTCAGTCCTGCAGCGACGACGATCAGCATTGCCCCGGTCGCCGATCTCCAGATGCAGAATGTCAGCCCTGGCGGCAGCGATTTCCTGAGCGGTCAGGTCATGCACCTCACGTGGACCGTGCGCAACGGGGGCGCGGCGGCAACGACGGCGCCATGGCGAGCGACTTTCTACCTGTCTCGCGATCCGGTCTTCGACGCGAGAACCGACGTGTATCTCGGCTACACGGACCACAATGGAAACGTCGCTCCGAACGCGACCTACACCGGCATGAACAGCTTCCGCGTGCCGCGGGGTCTGTCCGGAACTTACTACGTGTTTGCCGTCGCGGATGCTTCCGACAACGTTTACGAGCGCGCGAACGAAGGGAACAACGTGGGCCGCAGCGTCGGCACGGTCGCGGTGACTTTGGCGCCACCGGCTGACTTGGTCGCGGGAACGATAACCATCCCCGCGAATGCGGTTGCGGGTTCCGAAGTGAGCCTGACCTACACGGTAAGAAACTCCGGCGCGAATGCCGCGCGCGGATCGTGGTTTGACTCGCTCTATATCTCTGGGGATACGAGTTTTGACATCGGCGATCTGCTGATTGGCCGGGTGGGACACGCCGGCGATCTCGGCCCGAATCAAAGCTACACCGCCACGCTCGAGGCGCCGCTGCCGGGCATGCCGCCCGGCGAGTACCACGTGATTCTGCGGAGCGACATCCGCAATCACATCAACGAATCCAACGAGGCGAATAACGTCAGCGCCTCGATCGACGATGTGACGGTCACCGTCCCGGCCCTCACGTTGGGTCAGCCCGTGACAGGCACCCTCGGCGCGGGTAAAGCCGCGTTCTATCGCGTCGAGGTTGCCGCCGGAGAAGCGCTCCTCTTCACCTTCGATTCCGCCAACAACAGCGGAGTTAACGAACTCTACGTCAGCCACGGCGAGGTGCCGAGCCGCTCCGCCTTCGATCTCGCCTTCAGCGCTGCCGCAACCGCGGATCAGGAGATCATGGTGCCTTTCACCGAAGCCGGCACTTACTATGTCATGGCTTATGGCGCGGTGGGCGCGGCGAGCACCTACACGCTCAAGGCCGAGATTGTGCCGTTCGCGGTTCGCTCGATCGATCCAGGTGAAGTGGGCAACGCCGGCTCCGTGACGCTGGAGATCAAAGGCGCACGCTTCACCGACGACACCGTGTTCCAGGCCGTGGACCCTTCCGGTGCAGTCATCAATCCCACGCGCGTCATCTTCAACGATTCGAGCAGCGTTTACGCGACCTTCGATCTCACCGGCAAAGCGGTCGGCGCCTACGACGTCCGCGCGACCAATCCCGGCAACCAGGTCACCCAACTCGACAACCAGCTCAACGTTGTCATCGGCCGCGGCGCGCACATCACCGCCGCGATCAACGGACCGGCGGTGCTGCGCGTGGACGTGAACTACGTCGCCTACATCGACTTTGTGAACGACGGCGATTCGGACGCGGCGGTGCCCGCTTTTGTCATCCGCAACGACAGCGGGACGCCGATTGGTTTCAGTCGCGATTCGGTCGCGCCGGTATCGTCGTTGCAGATTCTCGGCAATGAGGACGGCGCACTCGGCGGCATTCTGCGGCCCGGTGAACGGCGCAGCCTCCCGTTCTATTTCACCGCCAAGCCGATCCCGCAGGTGAATCTGGAACTGCTCACCATCTCGGAGACGGACACGACGCCGATCGATTACGCGATCGTCGAGGCCACCTTGCGTTCGCACGACCTCGTGCCGGCCGAGCTGACGCTCGCGGAATTCGAAACCGCATTCGCAGCGCTGAAGACGCAGATCGGCGGCACGTGGGGCGACTATATCAAAACACTCTCGAGGAACGCGGGGCTGGTTCCGGAGGCCGAGGGTTCGACAAGGAGCGCGGTGCCGATGCTCGGGGTGGAGTTTCGCCGCGCACTTGCGGCCACGGGTACTTCACTTACCGGCACGTTGCGCAGCAACCACGCAGCACTGGATGCTGCGGGGCAATTAGTCACCGCGGTCAATCTCACCACTGGCGACAGCTACAGCAGTTTCGCGTTGAACGACGGTAGCTTCATCTTCGGGCGAGTCGCTGCGGGGGATTACCGATTCGAAGTGGATGGCGCGCTGGTCAGCTCCGGCGCGACTGCGTTGGTCGCGAGCGGGGAATCGCTCACTGGCCTGAACCTCGGCATCGAAAGTGGCGGCACGATTCGCGGCACGGCGGTGAAATCCGGCACCAACGAGGTGCTCGCGAACGCCACCGTGCGCCTCGTTTCCGCTGATGGAAGATTGCGCAGCGTGCAGACCGACGAGAACGGCGCGTATGTGCTCACCGGACTCGCCGCGGGCACCTACGATTTGTCCGCCAATGCGGAAGGCCGCGCGCGACTTTCGATGGGCGACATCGTAGTCAGCAGCCCCACGGCGACGTTAGTCCGCCCGCTGAGTTTCGCGGCCGAAGCGGTGATCAAGAGCAGCGTGATCTTTCAGACCGGCGGTCCCGCTTCCGTCCTGCGCGTCGATGTCACGGACGTTGCCGATCCGACCCGGGTTTTCACCGCGACCGTGACCGATCAGACGTATTCGGTTGGCCAACTGGCAGCCGGGACTTATCGGCTGACCTTCTCCGCGGAAGGCTACATCACTTCTTCCCGCGACGTCACCGTGGCCGCCCAACAAACTGCCCTCGTGGATTCCACGACGCTGCTGCGCGGCGCGACGGCCGCGGGCGTGGTGAGTTCCGCCGATCCGACCGTCGCTGCGGCGTTCTCGCTCGTCGGGCTTTATCAGGGAGACACGCTGGTCGCCGCCGAGCAGGCGAGCGCGACGGGTGCGTTCAAGTTTTCGGAGCTCGCGCCGGGCACCTACACGCTGCGAATCGCGCCGGGCAACGCCGCATATTCCACCACGCAGACCTTTACCGTAACGGCAGGTCAGGATGTGGCGGACCAGAATCTGCAACTCTCCCCTGGCGGGACCGTTTTCGGCAAAGTACGCAACCCGGGCGGGACGCCGCTGAGTGGCGTGGAAGTATTCCTAACCAACGCTGCGGGAGCGCTCATCTCGGCCATCTCGGGCGCCGATGGCAGCTATCGTTTCACCGGCCTTGGCCTCGGCACCTACACGACCTTCGTCAATGCGCCGGGGAGCGCCGCGGCGAACTCCCAGGTCACCAGTCTGACCGGCGCGCCGATCACCGCGGACCTCTCCGTGGCAGCCATCGCGACGCTTGGGGGCAAGCTGCAGAGCGCCGCGGGCGGTCAAATCGCCGGCATCGTCAGTCTGCTGCTCGATGGCGTCACGGTCGCTTCCACCCGGACGGATGCAGCGGGCAACTATCTCTTCCTGATCGAGCGGGCCGGCACCTACACCGTGCAGGCTTCGGCGGCGCGGGCGAGCTTCGATCCGAGCGCGCCGATCGCGGTTGCGAATGGCTCGGCCATTCAGCAAACACTGAGCTCCGGCACGGGCCGCGTTTCTCTCACCGTGACCGATGCGTTGCAGGCGGTCGAAGGCGCGTCGGTGCTCCTGAATCGCGTGCTCGGCGATGGCAGCATCGCCACAGCGGGTTCCGCGACCGTTGGCGCCGATGGCGCGGCGACGTTTGAGAATCTCGCGGCGGGAAATTATCGGGTCTCCGTCACGGGCGCGAACAATCGGGCCGGCACCGTGAGCACCGCAGTCGCGGCCGGCGCCACGGCCTCCATCAACGCGGCGCTTACCCAGCAATCCGCGTTGCAAGGCCGCATCACCGGAACTGGTGGGGCCCCGGTGGCGAATGTCTCCGTGGTGCTGCGCTCCACGGTGGATGGCTCGATCCAAGGCGTCGGCGCCACTGACGCCGCGGGCGATTACGACCTGACGCATGTCGCGCCGGGCACTTACGAATTAATCGCCGTCGCAGCGGGGTTCCAGGCTTTGGTGCTGCCTTCGGTGACGGTCGGCGCGGCCCCGACGACGTTTGATACCGCGCTGACAATCTCGACGACCAAACTGCGCGGCCAGGCGCTCACCGCAGACGGTCAACCGCTGCGTGTGGGTCTCGTCACCGTGTCTGATGCCGCCGGACGCACGCTCGGCGTCGCGGGTTTGAACAACGACGGCACCTTCGAAGTGGACTCCGCCAGCGGCACGGGCTTGCGCGTGAAGATTGCAGCGGAGGGCTTTGTCGCGGCGCAGCAGACCGGCGTGAATGTGACCGCCGGCACCACGCAAACCATTGCGGCGTTGACGCTGGAAGGCGCCGCTCTCGGCGCTTCGACCAGCGTGCGCGCGGCGCTGCCTGGCCAGCCGGGCGTGCTTCCGCCAGTGATTGCTTTTGGCCAGGCCAGAGAGCGCTTCGAGGCATTGGGTAATGGCGACTTGCTCGGTTTCCTCAAGAGCCTCTTCGCGGCGTTCGAGAAGAACGACGATCACATCTCCTTTGGTGATGTGCCGGAGCCGTGTTCCGATGAGGCGGCAGCCGCCACGCTCAGTGAGCGCATCAAGCTGCTCAACTCCATCGGGCTGCAAAACGACGCCTTCGAGGCCATCTCGCCGCGCCAGAATACCCTCCGTTATTCCACGCTCCTGCTTTCGCTCGAACTGCTCGCTGCTTCCGTGGACACCGCCGCACAAGGCACGCTGATTCTTGCGTCGATTCTGCCCCTCGGGAAGCTGATCAAGGAAGGGGGTGCCCTGGCGCGCGGGGAAGATTTGGTGGAGGCCACGGCGACCTTCCGCCAGGCGAGCGTCGAGTTGTTCTCCGCGATCGTCGGCATCGAGGAAAACGTGCGCCAGCTCCTCTCGGACTTTAATGGTGTGACGGCCACGATTTACGGCTTTGCGGAAGCGGATTCTCCTTCCGACCTGGCTGGGCAAGTCGATGCCGCCATCAAAGACATCAATGCCATGGCTGGCCTGGCGGTCGAAATCGGCACCAGGTTTGCAACCCTCATGAAGGATGACGTCGCGGGCAAAGCGTTGAGTATCCTCGGGCCTTTCGTCGGACCCATCGGCGCGCTGGCCAGCATTCCGGGTTACCTCGCCAGCATTCGGAACAACACCCAGCAATTGCGGGGAACGGTGCAGACGATCAACACCGAGTACGAGTTACTCAAAGGATCGGTCGAGCAATACGAGACCTTTGTGGACGTGGCGAATCGCCGGCTGACGGAATACATCTTGGCGCTCGAGAAGGCGGATTGTGATCCCGATGATCCGCGCGACGACGATGAGGATGATGACGGGATCCCGGATGACGAAGATGACGACGACAACAGCGACGATCCGGACGGGCCTTTCGGCCCCGGCGGCAGCGGCGGCGGAGGAAGCGGCGCGGGCTACAACCCGCCGGTGACCACTCCGAAGGATCCGAACGACATCATTGGGCCGGTCGGTTTCGGCGAGGATCGGTGGGTCAATGTAACGACACCGATGCACTACATGATCCGCTACGAGAACGCTCCGGAGGCGACTGCGCCGGCGCAGGAAGTGTTGATCACGCAGCAGCTCGATCCGGATCTCGACTGGCGCACGTTCCGACTGGAAGATTTCGGCTGGGGCGATGTGGTCGTGGAATTGCAGGGTAACCAGTCGTTCTACAGCGGGCGCGTCGATCTCATGGAGACGAAGGGCTTTGTCGTGGACGTGACGGCATTCATCGACATCCAGACCGGACTCGCGACGTGGACGCTCACCACGATTGATCCAGCGACCGGAGAAAAACCGATCGACGCGACCCTCGGCTTCCTGCCGCCGGACGTGCCGAATGGGGTGGGCGATGGATTCGTGAACTACACGATCCGACCACTGCGCACGGCTGAGACCGGCGCACGCATCGATGCGAAGGCATCGATCATCTTCGACACCAATGAGCCGATCGATACGCCGCCGATCTTCAACACGATCGACAGCACCAAACCCACGAGCGGCATCAATCCGCTCGCTGCGTTGACGAATAACACGAACTTCCAGGTCTCCTGGACCAGCGCCGATCCTTCCGGTTCGGCGGTGAAAGAAGTGGATGTTTACGTCTCGGATAACGGCGCTCCGGCGTCGCTCTGGCTCGGCAAGACCGAGCTGCGGGAAGCCACTTACGCGGGCGAAAGCGGACACACTTACACCTTCCACACGCTGGCCCGGGATAATGCGGGCAATGAGCAGTCCTTCGCGACGGCAGCGAAGGTCTCCACGCTCGTCACCGGACTGGGGAATACCGATCCGGTGGCCCAGGCCAACCGCGCGCTCCAGATTCAGGAAGATGCGGTGACCGCGCTGGGGATTACTGCGCCAACCGATGCGGACAACGACGCGCTGTTCATCCTTGTGAACACCTTGCCGGATGCGACGAAAGGGGTGATCCGGCGGGCCGATAACACGCTGGTGGAAGCGGGCGATCTACTGACCGTCGCGCAGCTGATGGCGCTGACGTTCACGCCGATCGCGAACATCAGCGGTCCTGCGGGCAGCTTCTCCTACACGGTCAATGACGGCCAGGGTGGCACCGCCACACAGACGATTACGCTGGCCGTGGTCGATGAAAACGATCCCCCAACGGTGCAGCCGAACAAAACTGTCGAGCTCCTCGAGGACGCCGCAGCGACTCCGCTCGGAATCACGGCTCCGTCGGACTCCGAGGGCGACGCGCTCATCATCACCGTTACGAGCCTTCCGGACGTGTTGAAAGGCCAGGTGCGACTGGCTGACGGAACGCCCGTTGCGGCTGGCGCTCTCCTGACGATCCAGCAGCTCCTTGAGCTTCAGTTCCTGCCAGCGCCAAACGCCTTCGGGTCTGCCGGAACGTTCGTTTACTCCGTCGCGGATAGCCTCGGTGGCACGGCTGCTCAGACGGTGACTTTGGTTGTGACCGGAGTGAACGACGCACCGATTGTCGGTGAGTCTCAAACGACCCGCGCCTTGACCAACACCGCGCTTGGCCTGGTCGCACCAGTCGATCCGGATGGCGACGCGCTGAGCGTTGTCGTCACGACGCTGCCCGATCCAGCGATGGGGCAGATCACGCTCGCGAATGGTTCCGCGGTGACCCTCGGCGCGAACCTGAGCGCCGAAGAACTCGTCGGGTTGCGTTATGCGCCGGCTGCCGGAGCGATCGGAAATGCAGGTGCGTTCGCTTTCAGCGTCAGCGACGGAACCGCCGCGGCGGTCGTGCAGACGATCACTTTGGTGAACGTCCCGTTTGTCACTTTCGACAAAAAGAACCCACTCATCTTCACCGACGCGGACGGCGACAAGGTCACCGTCACATTGAAGGGCGAAGGCAGCGGTTTCGCACGGTTTGAAGGGGACGCCTCGGATAACGCGGACCTGGATTCACTCGTGCTCACGGGCACCGACGCCAAGTCCGGGCTGAAGGTTTCCGTCAAACAAACAGGGGGCCTCGGCACCACTCGAGTGGCGCACATCAGCACGAATGGCGACGAGCAAGGCCTCGGTTCGCTGGTGCTGGATTCGAGTGTGACTCTCGGCACCGGCGAGGCCGACGCAGCCGCAGAGATCTTGATCGGCGGTGGTATCAAGACGCTGACCTTGGGCGACATCGCAGCGAATGCGACGATCCGCCTGGGCGCCGATCTGGACGCGAGCGATACGGCAAAGGTCGCAGCACTGAACCCGAGCGTGAAGTTCGGCAGCGTTTTGGGCGCGAACGTCACGCTGGATGTACGCGGCGGTTTGAAAGGGATCGCTGGTGAATCGTGGAGCTTCCCCGGATCGATCTCGACGCTGCAGAGCATCGGCGGGATCAAGCTGGCAGGTGACTTTGCCGCCAGCCTCGCAGTGGACGCGGCTTCCGTTGCGACCGGCGTGGCGAACGTCGGAGCCATCTCGGTCGGTGGCGCCTACACGGGCACGACTACGATCGTGGAAGGTTCGATCAAAACGTTGACGGCGAAGGGTCTCCTCAGCTCGGCGATCAGCACCGTCGGGATTGGTAACGTCAGCGCGGCACAAATCGTTCAGACGACGCTGATCGCCAGCGGTGACATCGGCAACATCACCGCGATGCTCAAGGACGCGACCGGCACGGTTATCGTCATCGACCGTCTTTCCGTCGTCGCCGGTGGAGAAATCGGCAAGATCTCCGCCGCGGTGAAAGGCACTTCAGCGCTTACCTCGGCGGTTGGGATTCAAGATTCCAACTTTGCGAGCGGCGGTTCCATCGGCGGGTTTGCGATCAGCGGCACTTCAAAGAATGCGGCGGCAACCTTCGCCGGAATCGCCAATTCGGAGATCTCGGCTCAAGGATCAGTTGGGAAGATCACGGCTCCGAGTGCCACCGACCTACGCGTGTTCACGGGCGGCGCCTTGAGCTCCATCGAGGTGAAGAGCGGCAAGAACGCGACCGGCGGCATGATCCTGCGAAGCGAGTTCCTGGTCGGCCAGAACATGGTCATCAACGACGCCAAGGATTTGAAGAGCGCTGGGATCGGCAAGATTTCGGCCTCCGGGGTCATCGAGGATTCCGTCTTCGCCGCGCTCGGGAATATCGGATCGATCAGCGCGGGCGGCGACGTGGACGGGGTGACAATCATCGCCGGCGTCAATGCGGGCAGCGTGCTCTTCACTGCGGACGATCAGTATCATCGGCATGCCAGCATCGCCTCGGTGAAGTTCATGTCGGCATTGCGCAACAGCTCGCTGGTGCAAGGGCTCAACCCCGGCACCGACTTCGCGTGGGGCGGAGGAACCGGCGACGCGGCGGATACCGTCGGCGAAGCGATTTCCGAACTGAAGAATGGGAAAATTGGCGCGATCAGTCTCGGCGCAACCACGGTCGGAAGCGGAGTCCTGAAAGCAGTCAGCGGCCCTGCGAACGCACCGCACTCGTTTGCCATCGAAGGTCTGGAGCTGACCAAGCTGCAAATCGGGAAACTGCCGACGGTGAAAACGTTCACCCAGCCGCAGTGGATGGATGCGGATGGCGACGGCATCGAAGACGCCGACGAGTTGCTCGTGCGCACGATGGGCTAGAGCGGGCGTCTTCAAGGGGAGCGCATCCGCAACGGTGCGTTCCCCGGAGCGCGTTCCTTACCCGCGGGTCACGCGAACTTCGGCACCGCCGCGAGCAGCTTCTTCGTGTAGTCGTGCTGCGGCGCTTCGTAGATCGCCTCCGCTGGAGCGCTTTCCACGATCTTCCCGCGATACATCACGAGCACGTGATCGCTCACGTGTTCCACCACCGCGAGATCGTGTGCGATGAAGAGGTAAGTGAGTCCCAGCTCTTCCTGAAGATCCTGCAGCAGATTGACGATCTGCGCCTGCACACTCACGTCCAAGGCGCTGACCGGTTCATCGCAAACGATGAACTTCGGTTTCACCGCGAGCGCGCGTGCGATGCCGATACGCTGCCGTTGGCCACCGCTGAATTCGTGCGGATAGCGCTCCATCATCTCCGGTTTCAATCCGACCTGCCGCATCAGCTCTGCAACGCGGTCGCGCCGATCGTTGCGGTTCATCTCACGAAAATGAATTTCCAGGGCTTCGCCGACGATCTGTAGAATGGTGTGACGCGGATTCAACGATCCAAACGGATCCTGGAAGATCATCTGCATCTCGCGCCGAAGCGGACGGAAATCGCTTTGCGACATCGGCAGGATGTCGCCGCCTTCGAAAAGGATCGTGCCGCTGGTCGCAGGCACGAGCTTGAGGATCGTCTTACCGATCGTTGATTTGCCGCTGCCGCTCTCGCCCACCAGCCCAACCGTGGTGCCCGCCTCGACGGTGAAGCTGACATCGTCGACTGCTTTCACATCGTCCACATGCCGGCGGAGAACGCCGCCCATGACGGGAAACCAGGTGCGGAGATTGCGGACTTCGAGGAGCGGCATGGTTACTTCCCTTTCATCGCCTTCATCATTCCCGCGACCATGGTTTGGATATCCCCGCTCAGCAGAGTTTTCCAACTGTCGCCGTCACGCTTCAAGCTCGTGACGTCCATCTTGGTGACGTTGATGTCACCCATCGTGAGCTTTAAACGCATGACGACGTGGGTCTTGTCGGGACCTTCGTCAACATGGCCGAGGACCTCGCCTTCCGCACCCGAAAGCCCCTGCTTCATCATCGGGTTCACATTCGAAAGACTCTCCATGAACGTCGCAAAAAACGCCGCGGGTTCCAACGCGACCACCTCGCTTTGAGCTTTCCCGCCGAAGAGCCCCTGCAGAATCCCGGTCCTCGCCTCGCCTTCCGGCACCGCCTCGAGCAATGAGGTGAAACTGGTTCGGAATTCCTGCAGCGCCGAGTCGTGCATCAGCGCGGTGAATCCCTTCCAGTCACCGGCCCGCATTGTGGCCATTTGCCGTTGCACAATTGCTTCCGGAGTATCAGCCGCGGAACTGCAGACGCCAAGGAGACCGAGCGTGAGGCCGGCAAGGAGGAGACAGTAGGTTTTCATGGTTAACTAGAAAGGGTGGAAGCTTGGAGGAATCCCGTGAGCGGGCTCGTTGGTGAAGCGGTGGTCAGGGTTTCGCCCAGTCCGATTTCGTAGGCGTCACGACCGGCTTCAACGGCCTTTTTGAACGCGACGGCCATGCGCACCGGATCGCTGGCGATGGCGATCGCGGTGTTTACGAGCACCGCGGCGGCGCCCATTTCCAAGGCCTCGGCAGCATGGCTCGGTGCACCGATCCCGGCATCGACGATCACCGGGACGGTGGCTTGATCGAGAATGATTTCAATCTGCGCGCGGGTTTCGATTCCGCGGTTGCTGCCGATCGGCGAACCAAGCGGCATCACGGTCGCGGTGCCGACGTCTTGCAGACGCCGGGCAAGCACGGGATCCGCGTTGATATAAGGCAGCACCACAAATCCTTCGCGGACGAGCTGCTCGGCGGCGAGGAGCGTCTCGATCGGGTCGGGCAGAAGGTAGCGAGGGTCCGGGTGAATTTCCAGCTTCACCCACCGTGGCAGCCCGGCGGCAGCCGCGAGGCGTGCGAGGCGCACCGCTTCTTCTGCCGTCCGGGCGCCGCTGGTATTTGGCAACAGCAGGTAACGCTGCGGATCGATCGAATCGAGAATGTTGGCGAACGGATCACCCTTGCCGGAAAGATCCGCCCGGCGGAGGGCAACGGTGACGATTTCGCACCCGCTGGCGTCGAGCGTCGCGGCCATTTCGGCGTTGGAGGCAAACTTCCCGGTGCCGAGGAGGAGCCGGGACCGGAACTCGCGGCCGGCGATGATTAAAGGCTCCGTCGTAGGCATGGCGCGCTGAAGGTAGCAAAGCTCGAGGTCGTGACACGTGAAAAGCGCGACCGCTTTCATTCACGAGGCATCGGCGAGGAATCACGCTTCGGGATCGGCGCTGAACACGAAATCCTTGCGCTCGCGAACTCGCGATTTAACGTCCCCTCGTGCGGGAATTCGGCTCATCATCGCTCAGCCTCGCGGGCTCGTTGCTTATCGCGCATCCAAGTCTGCTGGATCCGAATTTCAAGAGGGCGGTGCTCTTTCTCTCCACTCAGGACGCGCAGGAAGGTGCGTTCGGTTTGACCCTGAACCGGCCGGCCGGACGGACGGTCGAAGAGCTGCTTCCCGAGAAAGACTTGGGGAGCCTCGCCCAGGTGCCCGTCTTCCTTGGTGGGCCGGTTTCGACGGATCAGTTGATCTTCGCCTCCTTCAAATGGAATCCGGACGCGAACCATCTCGAGTGCCGGCACCATCTCGTGATCGAGGAGGCACAGAAGGCGGCGCGGGACGATACGCTGACGATCCGCGCGTTTGTCGGTTACGCCGGGTGGACCAAGGGGCAGCTCGAGAATGAACTCGCGCACCGTTCGTGGCTGGTGCAAAAGCCCGAACCAGAAATGCTGGAGCTCGAAAAATGCCCGACCTTGTGGCGGGAGCTGACCAGCAGCTTTGGGCCGTGGTTCCAACTGGTGGCTGAGGCTCCAGAAGAGCCTTCCCGCAACTGAGACGGCGGTTTCGCTTTTTTCCGCAGCACCTCAGCTCATGATTATCGGCGTACCGAAGGAGACCAAAGCGCAGGAGCACCGGGTCGGGTTGCTGCCCTCAGCGGCGTATCAACTCACCCAGCGCGGGCACCAGGTGCTGGTGGAATACGGCGCAGGTTCTGGCTCGGGTTACCGGGACGAAGAATACACGCGAGCCGGCGCGGAGCTGGTCTCGCAACACGAGGAGGTTTTCGAACGCGCAGGGCTGATCGTGAAGGTCAAGGAGCCGCTGCCGGATGAATATCCACTGCTGCGGCGTGGCCAGATTCTCTTCACCTATCTGCATCTCGCCGCCAATCGGCCGCTGACGGACGCGTTGGTTCGAAGCGGCTGCGTTGGGATCGCTTACGAGACGGTGGAGATCGGGAAACGTTTGCCGCTTCTGGAGCCGATGAGCGAGATCGCCGGTCGCATGTCGATCATCGTCGGCGGCTACTTTCTCGCGAAACACACCGGCGGCACCGGGGTGTTGCTCGGTGGCGTTCCCGGCGTTTTGCCGGGGCGGGTGGTGGTGATCGGCGGCGGCACGTCCGGCGTGAATGCCGCGCGTATGGCCACCGGACTGGGTGCGGATGTGACCATTCTCGAGGTCGATATCGAGCGGATGCGATTTCTCGACATCACCATGCACGGGGCGCACACGCTTTACTCCAGCCCTGCGCATTTACTCGATCTGATGCCGACCGTCGATCTGCTCATCGGCGCGGTGCTGGTGCCGGGAGCGCGAGCGCCGAAGCTGATCACCCGCGAGATGTTGCGCATGATGAAGCCGGGGAGCGTGCTGGTGGATATTGCGGTCGATCAAGGCGGCTGCGTGGAGACTTCGCGCCCGACGACGCACCACGATCCGGTCTATGTGGAGGAAGGTATCACCCACTATTGCGTCGCCAACATGCCCGCCGCTTATGCACGGACGGCAACGCAGGCGCTCACCAACGTCACCTACCGATATGTGGAACTGCTCGCGGATCACGGTTTGCGCGGAGCGTTCGATCGCGACCCGCATCTCGTCGCGGGATTGAATCTGATCGACGGCCAGATCACCTATCGTGGCGTTGCGGAAGCCCACGGGCTGCCATTTTGCGACCCGGCAAGCGCTTTGGCCGAATACGTGACTGTCTAACTCCTCGGTTTCCGACTCCCACCCATGCATCTCCCGTACTTTCTCCGCTGCTGCATCTGCATTGCCGCGCTCGTTCTACCCTTGCTACCGGTATCCGTTCGAGCCGAGCCACCGGCGCTCGCAGCCGGGGTCCGGGTGTTGCGGGATCTGCCTTACGTCAGTGATGGACACGCCCGGCAGCGCCTGGATCTTTACCTTCCCGCGAAGGCGGAGAACGCTCCGCTGCTGATCTGGATTCACGGCGGCGGTTGGGAGGGTGGCAGCAAGGAAAACTGCCCTGCGGTGGGATTGGTCGGGCAAGGCTACACCGTGGCGAGCCTGAACTATCGCCTCAGCCAGCACGCCCCGTTTCCGGCGCAGATCGAGGATTGCAAAGCTGCGGTGCGCTGGTTGCGAGCGCACGCCGCAGAATACGGTTACAATCCCGCGTGCATCGGCGCGTGGGGCGCGAGTGCTGGCGGACATCTCGTGGCAATGCTGGGGGTCACCGGAGAGATGAAGGAGTTCGACGTCGGGGAGAACCTCGAGCAATCCAGCGCGGTGAAGTGCGTGATCAATTGGTTTGGCCCCGCCGATTTCCTGCGATTCAAGGAGTTGGTTGGGAAGGAGCGGGATCGCCCCGGCTCCCTGCTCGCACGATTCTTCGGTGGTCCTTTTTCTGAAAAGACGGAACTCGCCCGGCGCGCCAGCCCGGTGACCTGGGTGACGAAGACCGCCGCGCCGATGCTCATCCTCCACGGCACGAAGGACGCGCTGGTGCCATTGAGCCAAAGCGAGGTTCTTGCCGAACGTCTCACTGCTGCAGGGGTGGAGGTCACTTTGGAAGTGCTGGAGGGCGCACCGCATGGGGGCCCGGAGTTCTCGACGGCTGAGAAGCGGAAACTGATGAACGACTTCTTGAAGCGCCACCTTCAGCCGAGCTGATGGCTGCGCAATCACCTCACGCATTGCTGCGCCGAGCGCCTGAGTTGCGACGGGCTGGGAAGGCTAAGGATCACCCTCATCCCGGATTGTTTCCGACATCATGGCACAGCACATCGTTCGAGCGGTAGCACCTCGCCGCCGAGCTCTCCGGGGCGGGGGCCGCATGCGGAAACTGAGCACGACGCTCCTCATCCTCGGGTTGATTGCTGGGGGCATTTACCTTGCGCCCTACATCGGCTCGCCGGAGGCATCGGCGCAAGCCCCTGAGCCTGTTGAACTCACGAAGGCGCAGAAACAGCAGAAGAAAGCCGACGAGTTGTTCAATGGGCCGATCCGTTCCATCGAGATTCAACTGGAGCCGGCGGAGCTTGAGCGGCTCAAGCGGGACGAGCGGAATTACGTTGAGGCATCGCTGAAGGAGGGTGAAAAGACCTACAAGGGCGTTGCGCTTAAACTAAAGGGAGCCGCGGGTAGCTTCCAGGGAGTGGGCGGCAAGCCGGGCATGACGCTTAACTTCGACAAGTTCAAAGGCTCGGATCGCTTTCACGGGCTGAAGAAACTGCACCTCAACAATTGCGCGCAGGACGGCACCTATCTCAACGAGAAGCTGGCGGGTGAAATCGCCAGCAAGGCCGGTGTGCCGGCGTCCCGATGCACGCACGTGTTTGTGAAGCTCAACGGCCGCGATCTGGGGGTTTACGTGTTGAAGGAGGCCTACACGCGGGATTTCCTCGCCCGCTTCTACGAGGATGCCGAAGGCGATTTGTGGGACGGCGGCTTCTGCAAGGAGATCGAGGAAAACATGGAAACCGATCTCGGCGATCCGAAGAATAAAACCGCGATCAAAGAGTTGATTGATGCCTGCCGGGAAGGCGACGCCGCAAAGCGCTGGGAGCGGCTAAATGCCATCCTCGATGTGGAGCGCTTCGCTGCCTTTTGCGCGATGGAAGCGATCCTTTCCCACTGGGACGGCTATAACTTCAACCGGAACAACTATCGTGTGTATCGGGAGCCCGCGACCGGCAAGATCTCGTTCTTTCTGCACGGGATGGATCAAATGTTCGGCGACCCGAATTTCGCCATCACGCGTGACTTCAGCACATTGGTAGGTGGCGCGGTGATGCGCTGTCCACAAGGTGCGAAGCTGTACCGGGCGAAGCTGGAGAGCATCTACGCGAATGTCTTGAAGCCGACTGACTGGTCCGCGCGCGTCACCGAAGTCGGCACGAAATTGCGTGATGCGCTGGCGGAGAAGGATCCCACGCTAGGGAAGGATTACGAGGCCCGGATTGCGGAGGATAGGAGTCGGGTGGAGCAGCGCGTAGCGTGTATCGCAAAACAATTGTGAGATCGGCCCAAGCCCTTCGAATT
>JAQGOK010000216.1 GCA_028293645.1 Chthoniobacter sp. | reverse complement strand
ACCGTCTTTCCGCTCACCGCGCTCAACGACACGGTGAAGACCGCGTTACTCGTGCCGGAGTCACCTTCGACGATCTCCACGTCGTTGATGACCAGTGCCGGTGCGGCATCATCGTCCACAATGGTGCCGGTGGCGAAGGCGTCGGAAAGCGTGGCGTTGGTCGGGTTTTCCAACTGCACCTGGAACGCCTCGTCGGCTTCGTCGAGCAGGTCATCAACCAACGCGATGCTGATCGTTTTGCTGATTTCTCCGGGAGCGAAAGTGAGGAGGCCATTTGCCACGGCGGTGAAGTCGGTGCCGGCGAGTGCGGTGCCGGCGATCGTCCTGTAGGAGACGGTTACGGGATTCTGAGAAGCGCCCGAGAGTGTCACCGTGAAAACCTTCGTCGGATCTCCGCTGAGATTCTCCGCGTAGGAGAGATCCGAGATCGAGAGCCGTGGCGTCGCGTCGTTGTCCAGAATCGTGCCCGTCGCCGACTCCGCGCCGGCTCCCAACGTCGCTCCGGCGGTCAGGCCGCTGAGTATCAGTTCGAATGTTTCGTCGCTCTCATCCGCCGGATCGCCGGCCACGTTCACCGTGATCGACTTCTCCACCTCGCCGGGAGCGAAAGTGATCGTGGTCGCGGAGAGCGCGGTGAAGTCAGCCGGAGCGACTGCGGTGCCGTTCGCGGTCTGCACGGTGACCTGCACGTTGGCGTCTTTCTCGTTCGCGGCGGAGAGCTTCGCTTTGAAGATCAATGGAGTGGTGCCGCTGTTTGCCTCGTTGGCGCTCACGTCCTCGATGGTGAGCGTGGGCACCGCGTCGTCATTGGTGATCGTCGTCGTGCCGGTCGCATCCACCGGGGTCAACAGCGCCGCGTTGACGGAATTCGAAAGCACCACGGAAAACTGTTCGTCGTTCTCGTAGTTCAGGTCGTTCGCGACCTGCACGGTGATGGTCTTTTCGGTTTCGGCGCCGGTGAAGGTCAGCGTTCCCGAGGTGGCGACAAAGTCGGGCCGCGGGCCGCTGGACCTCGCCGTTCCTTCGGCGGTCGCGAACTGCACCGTCGCGTTTTCAGCGGTCGGTGCACCGGCGCGTGTCACCGTGAAGGTGAGCGTCTTGAAAGCGCCGGCTGGCTCGCCGGTCGGATTGCCTTCCGCGATCGAAACCGTCGGCTCGATCTTGAGGGAAGACTCGTCGTTCAGAATGGTCCCGACACCTTGCGCATCGGAGAGCAAAGCGTTCACCGGGTTGGTGAGATTCACCGAAAACGTCTCGTCCGGCTCGGGCACCGCATCGGGATTGATGTCGATGGAAACCGTCTTCGAAGTCTCGCCTGCGGCGAAGACCAGCGTGCCGGTCTGGCTGAGAAAATCCTGATCCGCTCCCGCCGCGGCGCTCCCCGGCGCTGTGGTGTAATCGACGCGCACTTCCTGCGCGGAGATGGTTGAAAGCGTGACTGTGAACTGCGCCTTCCCACCGGCCACGTTCTCGAGCGCCTGCACATTGGCAATGCTGAGCAACGGGCTCGCATCATCATCCTGAATGGTCGCGGTCGCTGCGGTGCCCGCTGGCAACGTCGCGTTTGCAGAAGGCTCCGACAGCACCACGCGGAACGTTTCGTCAGCCTCATCGAGGTTGTCGTTGGCGACGGCGACTTCGAAGATCGCTTCAACGCTGCCCGCAGGAATCGTCACGGTTCCTTCCGGCACAGCGGTGTAATCGCCGGGAGCGTTCTCGGCCGTCGCGATCGCGGTGCCGTTGGCCGTGGAATACTTCACCGTGACGGGCGTGATCGTCGGGTGATCCAGCGTTACTTTGAAAACAGCCTTATTGGTGCCTTCGATCGCCGTCACATTGGCGATGCTGATCACTGGCGGCGCGTCGTCATTGAGGATTGTGCCGGTGGCGACCGAGGCAGCCGCCGCGAGCTGCGCATTGCTGGCGCCGGTGACCTGCACCGTGAGCGTCTCATCGGTCTCGGTCAGGTTGTCCGGGAGGATCGGCACGTTGATCGTGCCGGTGACGCTTCCCGCCGGGATGGTGATTGAACCAGCCGTGATCGCCGTAAAATCGGAGCCGCCGGTGGCAGTCCCGTTCGCGGTGTTGAAGGTGACCACGACATCCCGCGTAGAGGCCTGGCTGAGGGTCACCGTGAACGGCATGTTGGCCGTCGTGCCTGGCTCCGGAATCTGCGCGTTGGCAATCGAAACCGTCACGTCGTCTTCCAGGATCGTGCCGAGGCCCGCGTTCTTGGAAATCGTCAGTGCAGATCCCGACTGGGTCGCCCCGGAGAGCTGCACGGTAAAGGTCTCGTCGCCTTCGACTGTCGTGTCCGCGATCGCGGGAATGGCGATGATGGCGCTGGTCTGTCCCGGCTGGATCGTGAGGGATGCTCCCGCGGCTGGCGCTGTGAAATCCGTGCCCGCGGTCGCCGTTCCGGAGACCGCGTTGTAGAGCACCTGCACCGGCAGATCGCTCGGCTGTGAGAGCGTCACGGCGAACGCCCTGCCTTCACTGCCAGACACGTCTTCACGGAATGCGATGTCGTTGATGCTCACCGTTGGCGCCGCGTCGTTATCGATGATCGTGCCGATCCCGACCCCGTCGGCCAGCGTCGCATCCGCTTCTTTCACGAAGATCTCTCCCGAACCAATTGTTCCCACTTCAGCTCCGCTCAAATTCACCGAGAACAGGTTTTGCGCGAGTTCCTTCGCCCGGTCTCCGAGCACCGTCACCGCGATCGTTTTCGTCAAAGGCCCGCCATTCGTAAAACTCAACGTCCCATTCGTGGCCTCGTAATCCGGCAGCACCGTCCCGTCCCCTACGCCGTCCTTTGCACCGGTTTCACCCGTGCCGTCGGCCGTCGCGTAGTTCACCCGCACCACGCGGTTCACGCCGCCCAACTGGCCGGGCTGCGCGGAGAGCGTCACCGCGAAGACCGCAGTCACGGAGCCATCATCGCCTTCGGTCAGCGTCGCGTCGCTGATTCGGAAGCTCGGATCGTCGTTCAGGATCGTCGTGCTGGCCGACGTCACATCGCCGAGGATCGCGTCTTCGACGCTGCTCAGTGAAAAGCTAAACGTCTCATCAGCCTCGATCACCTTGTCGCCAACGATCGGCACCGAGATGGTGGTGGATGTCTGGCCTGCTGCGATGACGATGCTTCCGCTGGTCGTGACGAAGTCGCCCGTCGAGATACTGCCGCCGACTGCCGTGCCGTTTTGCGTCGTGTAAAAGACGCGGACGTCGTGCGTGGAAGCGCTCGAGAGCGTGATCAGGTAGTTCGCGTTCGTGAGCTCTGCGTCGCCTTCCAGGATCGAGGTTTGCAGCGCTTCGAGGCTCACTTCGAGATCGTCGTTGACGATCGTTCCCGCGCCCGTCGCGTCCGTGATGGTGAACGGAGTCGTATTCGGCCCGAAGCTCGCGTCGCTGAGCTGCACGGTGAACCGTTCGGTGAGTTCATCCACCGCATCCGCGGTCAGGGGAATCGTGATCGTCTTCTCAAACTCCTCCGGCGCGAAGACCAACTGCGCGCCGGGCTCGGGCGCCGTGAAATCGCTGCCGGCGGTGGCCGTCCCGTTCACCGTCGAATACTGAACGGTTAACGCGTCCGGACGCGCGCCGAGTCTCACCGTGAAAGAAAGCGTGCCGGCGTCTTCGTTCGCCGTGGCATCACCGATGGTCAGCAGAACGTCGTCGTTGGTGATCGTTCCGACAGCCTGGCCGTCCGCGATCGTGGTGCCTTCGCTCGGGTTTGTGAGCGTGACCAACAGCGTTTCGTTGCCCTCGGGCTTCTGGTCGCCGTTGATCGTGACCGTCACGTTTTTCGTGATCTCGTTCGGAGCGAAAACCACCGCGTTGTTGACGACCTGCAGGTAGTCGTTGTCGGCGGTCGTGGCGGTGCCGTTGCTGGTGGAGAAGAGAACCGTGACCTGTTCCGCGCTCGGTTCGTTGAGCGTGATTTGGAAAGTCAGGCTCTTGGTGGCGCTATTGCCCTCCGAAACCTGTGCATCCAGGATCGATAAAGACGCCGGAGCGATGCGGGATTCCAAGGGTTCGATAAGAGAGTGCGACATAGGAGCGAGAAGCAGAACCTGACAGGGGGGAAAGGCGCGTGAAAGTAGCGTGCACCTTGGGACCGTCAAGAGACCGCATAAATTGTTTAGCCAGAGCGGTTCCGGCCATATCCGAGCGACTTCCGCCGGGCGCTATGTCGTCACCGGATCATCCGTGTGATGCGGCAATTCAGGCATCCAGAACCACGCAATGAACACCGTCGGGATGAAAAGGAATGCTGCGTAAAGCAACGCGAGCCGGTGATCGGCAATTGCGTCGGCACCCGAGCCGACTGTCGCGAAAAGTCCAAAAACCACGGTGCCCGCCGCGGCGAACAGCCGCCCCACATTATAACAAAAGCCCGCACCGGTGGTCCGCAGCAGCGTCGGGAAGAGCGGCGGCAGATACATCGTGAACAGCGCGAACACGCCCTGCGCCGCGCCGATGAACGGCAGCCAGATAAGCATGCTGCCGACATCGCGGACCGTGCCGTAGGTGAGCATCATCAACCCGCCATAAATCAGCATCAGCGTCGCGATCGCCCGCCGATACCCGATCAAGCGAGCGAGGCCGCCGGCGATGAAGTTGCCCGCCACCGAGCCGAGGATCAGCAAATACAACCCTTTGTTCGCCAGCGCATTGACCGCCGCCTTGTCCCAACCCGCTCCGATCGCCAGCCCACGCAGATGCGCCGAATGCCAGAACATCATCGCCCAGTGCGCCGTGAGGCCGAGCGCGCAGATCGCCGTGATAATGAAGGTGACACGACGGATCTCGGGTCCGAAGAGAGCGCTCAGGCCGGGCCCCTTCGGCGCGCTCGCATGAGCAGTTGTCCATTCGACTGTCTCCGGCACGGCCCGCCGAATCCAGAGCGTCAGAAACGCCGGGAGAATCCCCACCAGGAAGATCACGCGATACGGCTCTTCCTTCAGCAACCAGCCAGCGAGGCAGGCGAATAAAATGCCGACATTCACGCCCGTCTGCAGAATCGCCGCGAGCCAGGGGCGCCAGCGCTTTGGCCAGGTCTCTGAGAGCAGGGAAGCGCCGACCGCCCATTCGCCGCCGATGCCGAGCGCCGCGAGAAAGCGGAAGATCAGCAAGTGCCACCATTCCTGGGCGAAGTAGGAGAGCCCGGTGAAAAGCGCGTAGGTGAGAATCGTCAGGCTCAACGCCTTGCTGCGCCCAAGCCGATCGCCGATGCGGCCGAAGAACGCGCCGCCGACGGCCCAGCCCGCGAGAAATGCCGCCTGGATCAGCGAGGCTTTGACGGACGCTTCCCGCGCAGTCGGTGCGACGAACAGCAGCTCCGCCACGAACGGCAGCGCCACCAGCGTGTAGAGATGCATGTCCAGCCCGTCGAACATCCAGCCGAGCCACGCCGCGATTCCCGACTTCTTTTGCTGAGGCGAGAGGTCGCGGAAACGCTGCGGCTCGGGGGTGGGGGAGGACACGCGGCGAAGCACTATCCGCCTGCCGCGCACGGCGCGAGTGGAATCAGCATGAGGCCGTTCGCGGCATCGAGAACGAACAATGCCACTGGCATTCGCCGGACCTCGCACCCATATTCGCCGCCCTTTTCTCATGTCGATCTGGAACTCCGCCCACCCTTGGCTCCGCGAACTGGTTTCCTACGAGCCGGGCAAGCCGATCGAAGACGTGGCGCGCGAGCTCGGCCTCCAGCCGCACGAGATCATCAAGCTCGCCTCCAACGAGAACCCGCTTGGCCCTTCACCGAAGGCGCTCGCGGCAATGCACGACGCCCTGGAACGCGCGCACTTTTATCCGGACGGCGGCGGTTACTATCTGCGCGAGGCGATCGCCGGAAAGATGGGACTGAAGCGTGAGAACGTGATCCTGGGCTGCGGCTCGAACGAGATCATCGAGTTCATCGGCAAGGCCTTTCTGAATCCCGGCGATGAGATCGTCGCGGCGCGCCACGCCTTCGTTGTTTACAAGCTGATGGCGACGCTCTTCGGCGCGCAGACAATCGAAGTGCCCGACCCGGATTTCGCGCACGACCTCGACGGCATGCTCGCCGCGATCACGCCACGCACGCGCGAGCTCTTCATCGCCAACCCGAACAACCCAACCGGCACGCTGCTGTCGCAGACACAGATCGATCGCTTCATGGAGCGGGTCCCGGAAGACGTGGTCGTCGTTTTCGACGAAGCCTATTACGAGTTCCTCGAGAATCCGCCCGACGTGCTGAAGTTCGTGCGCGAAGGCCGCAACGTGGTGGTGCTGCGCACCTTTTCCAAAATCCAGGGGCTCGCGAATCTGCGCATCGGCTACGGCCTCGCACGCGCTGATTTGATCGAGGTGCTCCAAAAGACGCGGCAGCCGTTCAACGCAAACGGCATCGCGCAAGCCGGTGCACTCGCGGGTTTGCTCGATGAAGAGCATCAGACCCGCACCCGCGAGATCACGATCGAAGGGCGCGATTTTTTGCAGGCGGAGTTCGCCGCGATGGGGCTCCAATTCGTGCCGAGCTTCGCGAATTTCGTGTTGGTGAAAGTCGGCGACGGCAAAGCGGTTTTCCAAGCGCTGATGCAGCGTGGCATCATCGTCCGCGACATGAATTCCTACGCCTTGCCGGAATGGATCCGCGTGTCGATCGGGACGATGGAGCAGAACCGACGCTTCCTCGCGGAGCTGCGCGCGCTGCCGGCATTCGCAGGTCGCGAAGTGCTGGCGGGCTAAGCCTGTGTCGTGAACGACACCATCGCGGCCATTTCGTCGCCGTTTGGCGAAGGCGCGGTCGCGTTGCTGCGGATCAGCGGGCCCGCGGCGATCGGGATCGCGGACGCGGTGTTTCAGGGGAAGGTGCGGCCGTCGGAAGCGACGCCTCGCGTGCAACACTTCGGCGCAGTTTCCCAAAACGGACGGAAGCTCGACGACGTGTTGCTCACGGTATTTCGAGCCCCGGCGAGTTACACCGGTGAAGACGTGATCGAGATCGGCTGCCACGGCGGCGTGTTGGTCACGCGCCGGATTCTGGAACTCCTGCTGGCCAGCGGCGCACGGTCCGCGGAGCCAGGCGAGTTCACGCAACGCGCTTACTTGAACGGCAAAATGGATCTCACGCAGGCGGAAGCCGTGATGGATCTGATCACCGCGCAGACCGACCTCGCCTTGCACGCGGCCAATGAGCAGCTCGAAGGCCGGCTCGGCGAACGCATCCGCGAGGTGCGCGAGACGTTCCTTGGACTGCTCGCGCACACGGAGGCTTACATCGATTTTCCCGACGAGGACATCGACCCGGACACCAACGCGACTCTGCTCAGCAAACTCGCCGCGGCGTCCGCGGAGATCGAAGCGCTGCTCGCCACTGCCGCGCGCGGGCGGCTGCTGCGCGAAGGCGTCCGCACCGTGATCTACGGCGCGCCGAATGTGGGGAAATCTTCGCTGCTCAATGTGCTGCTCGGTTCCGAGCGCGCGATCGTCAGCGCTCGGCCGGGGACGACTCGCGACGTCATCGAGGAAGTGATCAACGTCCGCGGTTTGCCCGTGCGGTTGATCGACACCGCCGGCGTGCGCGACTCCGACGACGAAATCGAACGCGCCGGGATCGAGCGCACGCATCGGCAGGTTGCGCGCGCGGATCTCGTCCTGCGCGTGGTTGACGCAAGCGCGCCCCGTGCCGAGGGACCTTCCCTTGAAGAAGATCATCCCGCGGCCGCCACGCTCCTCGTGCTGAACAAAGCCGACCTTGGCGAGCACCCGTCGTGGAAGGGCGTCGAAGCGATCCGCGTCTCTTGCTTGCGCGGCGAGGGGATCGAAGCGCTGGCCGAAGCGATCGTTGCGCGTGTTTCGCTGGGCGACACCAGCCGACGCGATTGGTCCCTCGCCATTAACGCGCGGCACCAGGCAAGCCTGCAAAGCGCGAGGGATTTTGCGGAAGCTGCACGCGTGGCCCTGAGCGAAGGCCTGTCACCCGAGTTCGTCGCCGAGGAGTTGCGCGCCGCGCTCGGCGCTGTCGGCGAGGTCGTCGGCCATGCCGACACGGAAGAGATTCTCGGCAAGATCTTCAGCAGCTTCTGCATTGGGAAGTAGCGCCATTCTCGCCTTGCGAGGGGCCGCTCATTCCTCAAAAGGGCGGCGCAAAAGCAAAGGGCGCTAGAGGTGCAACTGCGGATATTCCCAATCTTCCCACTGGCCGTCGCAGCCGGAAGTCGGACAGCGAAACTGAACCGCCCCGTTCTCATCTTCACTCACGCGGATGTCATGGCCGCTGAAGAGGTGTTCACATTTCGCGCAGAAGCGAAGTTCCCCCAGAGAATACCATTGCTTCAGCGGGTCAGTTTCCTGGAAGAGCCGGAGCTTTCGTCCTTCAGTTTGCGGCAGCATCGATGAGGCGAGTTTCCGAAAACTACCGCTGACCGCTTCTGCCGCAAGAGCGTCCGGCCGAATCTCGCTCCGCTCAGAACCGGGCTCGTTTCCAGCCGATGAATTCTGCCCGGCACTTTGCTCGAGGATGCATTCCTCGTTCGCCGTCGTTCCCCGGAGTCGAACAGATCGTCGTTTCATCTCACCAGATGGGTCTGTCAGCAGGAAACCTGGCAACCGGCCAACGGCGAATTCAGGCGCGTGTTGCGGCGGGCTCGACTCTGCCCCTATCTTGCGCGGATGCCGTTCCGTTTCTATCACCAGGTCGTGCGTCCGCTTCTGTTCGCGCTCGATCCGGAGACGGTGCACCACCTCGCTTTGCGCACCCTGCGGCTCGGGGGTGGCGCGCTGCGTCCGCTCACCCGAGCGCACGACCCGCGGCTTGCGCGGACGGTGTTCGGGATCCGCTTCCCCAATCCGGTCGGTCTCGGCGCCGGCTTTGACAAAAACGCGCTCGCCTTGCGTGCGTGGGAAGGGCTCGGCTTTGGCTTCGCGGAAGTGGGCACGATCACGGCGCGGGCGCAGCCGGGCAATCCCAAGCCGCGCATTTTCCGACTGCCGGAACACCGCGCTTTGATCAATCGCCTTGGCTTTAACAACGACGGCGCGGATTTGATCGCGGCGCGTCTGCAAAAGCTCCGTGAGTCGGGCAAATGGCCGCGGATCCCCATCGGGATCAACATTGGCAAAAGCAAAGTCGCGCCGTTGCAGGAGGCCAGTGCGGATTACCTGCTTTCGTTTCAGCGGCTCCAGCCTTGGGGCGATTACTTCGCGCTCAACGTCAGTTCACCCAACACGCCGGGGCTCCGCGCACTGCAGGACCGCGCTGCACTCGATGAACTGCTGGGTCACATTCAGCGCCGCAACAGCTCGGGAAAACCGGTGCTGATCAAGATCGCGCCCGATTTGGAATGGGGTGCGATCGAGGACATCCTCGCGCTGGTCGAGGAGCACCAGATCGCCGGAATCATTGCGACGAATACGACGATCAATCAGGGTGAAATTGAAGCGGCGCGCCGGCAGCAGGGCGGTCTGAGTGGCGCGCCATTGCGCGCTCGCGCCACGGAAGTGGTGCGGTTCATCGCCGAGCGCAGCAGGGTGCCAATCATTGCCGTCGGCGGCATTCTGACCCCGGACGATGCACTGGAGAAGTTCGACGCTGGCGCGGCGCTCATTCAGCTCTACACCGGGTTCGTTTACGAAGGGCCCGGCCTTCTCCGGCGCATTCACCAGGCGTTACTCGCGCGCGGGTGAGGCCCGACCGGGTTGCGTTGCTGCCCGGCCGACAAATCCTTTGCCAACCTCCCACGCGACTTCTAGGTTCCCGCTCCGAAATGGCCCGCCGCGCAAGTTCCTCCGCGCATCCGGTCTGGATGCTCATCGCTGCCGCCCTGATTCTTGGGGCCGTGGCGGGCGGTTACCTGCTCTACAGCAAGGGTAGCGATCCGTATCGGACCATGACGTCCCTGCCGGTGCAGGACTATCTGCAGAACTCCAACAGCCTGCGCGGCAACGTCTATAAAGTGGACGTGACGATCGTCGAGTCACTGAAGTATTCCCAGCTCGCCGGCCGGCTCTTTTCCGTGGAAGTGAATGGCAACGACCGGCTGCCAGTGCTCGTTCCAGCGGAATTCAATCACGTGAATATCGAGCGCGGACAACGGTTCTTCCTGAAGGTTGCCGTGGAGGAGAAGGGGATTCTGCGCGCACAAGATTTGAAGAAGGCGTGATGAAGCACCTCGTCCTGTTGTCCGGTATTTGGAGCCTTGTCGGAGTGCTCAGCACCACGTCGGCTCAGGTGCCCGATGCTCCCGCGCCTGGTCCGACGAACGCTCCCGCTGCGCGGAGTGGCGGCAGTCCCGGGGCGGCTCCCAAAGAACAGAGCAAGTTTCTCGGCAAAGATGTTCCGGTGTTTGATCCGGGCACCGAGTTGCTGACCTTTGATGGCAAGACCTGGAACGTGAGCAACAACCGGCTCTTTGAAGCGCGGTTTGAAAAGTATCTGAACGCACCGGAAGCGACCACTGCCCAGGACACGGAATACCAGGCGATCATCACCCAAATCCTGAACCTGCTCGCACCCGGGAATGCCACCCGCGAGCACATCAACCTGGCTTTCCGGCTGCTGCCTCGCGGCTCGAACTTCGACATCGATGCGCGGCTGTGCGACGCGCTGGCCGACTCGGTTTACACGGTCTGGCGGGCGCAGCGGAGGCAGGATCAATTGGTGATGGCAAACGAGGCGCTGGAGCAGGAGCGCAAGCGTCACGAATGGAACGCGCAGATCGCCGGCCAGGACAAAAAGATCGAGGGAACCGCAGGCAGCTCGAGCAAGAGCGGCGATTCAACGATGACCAACACGGTCAAGACGACCACGGTGATCACGCCCTACGCGACGCGTTTGGTGGAGACGATGGCGTTGATCAAAGCGAACCAGACGAAGATGGCGCTCTCCGAGATTCAGGTGAAGGTCGAGTTTCAGGCGCTGATGGTGCAGTTCTTCGTCCAGCGTCGATATCAGCACGTGTTGATGGCCACGCGATTCTATCGGGCCATTTTCAACGACGGCGATTCGAAGCTGAACCTGGGCAAGGAGTCGAAGGACCTTTTCGAGAAAACGAGCGGGTCGGCGCCGACGGTGAGCACGCTCGATTCGATGGCAAACGAGGCGATCCGCGACGTGCGCGAAGGGATCAAAGCTTTCGAGTTCCTCGTCGAAAACAAGGAGCTGGAAAGCGCAACCAAGCGTCTTGCCGAGGCATTCACGATCGGTGAATACGTGCCCGAGGTTCGAACGCTCCCGCGTGCGAAAAAGCGCCAGGCGCTGGAGTTCGTCCAGAAGACCAAACAACTGCTCTCCACGCTGGAGGCGAAGGATTATACGGAAGCCGAGAAGCTGTTGGATCATCTCGCGGTAACGGCGCGCGACTTCGATGGGAAGAAGGCGCGGGCGGGCATCGAAACTTCGCGGCGCGTGGCGCAATTCCGACTCGCCAAGGCGCGCAACGCGGCGACGAGCGGAGATCGTGAGACCCTGGAGAAGGAGCTCACGGCCGCGACCGAGCTGTGGCCGCTCAATCCGCAGCTCGCCGAAGTGGCGAACCTGATTTTTTCCCAAGGCGACGTGCAGGGGAAAGCAGTCGGCGATTTCGAGCAGCTCGTCGGGCAGAAAAACTATCGCCAGATTTTCGATAACAGCGCGCGCTACATCGCGGCGCTGGCGCATTACCCGGAAAAGGCAAAGCAGTTGCAGGCGGTCCTGCAAAACATGACGCGGATCGAAGGCGCGATCCTCCGGGCGAACGAAATGGCGAGGCAGAGCAACTATCCAGGCGCGTGGGAAGGCGTGGAAAAGATTGCCGCGGACTTTCCAGACGACAGCAAGCTGAACCAGGTTCGCGCCGATTTCACCACCCAGGCTGCTGACTTCGTGCGCACATTGCGGAGCGCGCAGGATATGGAAAAGAAGGAGCAGGTCGGCTCGAGCCTCGCCTGGTTTCTGAAGGCGCAGAAGATCTATCCGCAGAGCGAATACGCGACCGAAGGCATCGAGCGGTTGGTGAAGCGGATCGTCCCGGAAGGCTGAGGCGAGGGTCGACAGGCGGCGAAACTCGCGGCTAAGATTCCGCGCGTCAGGGGATTGCAGCCGTAGTCCCCTGTCTTGTCTCGTAGTTTTCCCCTAGTGTCCCCCTCCACCCGTCGTCCTCATCTCTCAGCTGGTCTGCTCGCGCTGCTGATCGCGGGGATCGCGGTGGCTTGCGGAGTCGTGTGGTGCAAGCGCCTGGAAGCGCGTTATATCCACGCCTTTGCGCCGGATTTCGGCGACGAGAAGCTGCAAGGCATTGCTTTGCAAAAGGAGGCGTTGTCCCAGCCGGATCTCTTGATGCTTTATGGCAGTTCCGAGCTGGGCAAAGAGATGCCCAACAACGCGACGCAGTTCTTCGCGGATTATCCGACTGGGTTTCGGGTCTTTCCGGTGGGCCGACCCGGCAGCGCTTCGTTGTCGGTTCTGCAAAAAGTAGGCGCGGCAGGGGAAAGCGTGCGCGGCCGTAAAGTGGCCTTTTCAATCTCGCCCGGCTGGTTCTTCTCTGAGTTCTCGGAACCGACATTCTACGAGGGGAACTTCTCGGCGCTTCAAACGTTCGAACTCGCCTTCAGCGATCACCTGAGCCGTGATTTGAAGCGCGATATCGCGCGGCGGATGCTCGCCTATCCGAAGACGCTGGAAGACCAATGGCTGCTCGGGATCGCGCTGGAACGGTTGGCCGGTGATTCAGCCGTGGACGACGCGCTTTACGCGGCAATTCGTCCGCTGGCGTATGTCCAGCAACTGGTCGGCTGCACTCAGGACCATTTCGAGGCAGCGCTGCACATTCTGGACGAAGACGAAAAACTGAACCCCGTGCCGCGGCGCGGTCTTCGGAAACTGAATTGGAATGAAGTGCTCAAGCGCGCCGCGCAGTTTGCCAATCAAAACGCAGTCCGCGCCAAACAAAGTGAGGTTGCGCGGCGTAAAACAGCCAAGACTTCGCGCGCCAAGACGTTCCTCCATGCGTTGGCTCATGCGGAGGAATGGACGGATCTGGAACTTCTCCTTCGCACCTTCAAGGAACTCGGGGCTCAGCCGCTGCTGCTGACCATGCCCATCGAAGATATCCGCCTCGAGGTGTATGGCCTTGCACCTTCCGCCCGCACGACGCTGCTGGACCGGCTCAATCACCTTGCGGACCGCTTCGACTTCCCGCTGCTCGACTTCCGGGATCATCAGGACGAGCGGACGTTTACCGTGGATTTTCAGGACCATCTCAGCGGCGAAGGCTGGCTCTATTACAACAAGGCGCTCGACGATTTTTTCCATGGTCGGATCACCAGCCTTTGATTCCGCGCTGACGAACCTATAACCGGCGCATTCCGATGGCAGACAACTCCGAACAAATCCTCGAAATCCTCGCTCGCGTCGCCGAGACAGACGAAGTGCGCTCGAACCCGGACCTCGCCTTGTTCGATCTGCAGGTGCTCGATTCGATGAAAACGGTTGAGCTGATCGTTGCTTTGGGCGGTGAGCTCGGAGTCGAAATCTCGCCGGCCGAATTCGAGCGGGAAGCGTGGGCGACGCCGCGCCAGTTGGTTGCCGATGTGCAGGGACGGCTCGCGGCCAACGCGGGATGAAGGTCTGGTTCGAGCGGCATCCGCGGACGCGACTCGTCACGCTCACGTTCTACTATCTGAGCATCGTCGTGGCGTTGATCGTCATCTACGGGCGCGGCGATTTCTCCACGCCGGCGTTCGTGTATCAAAACTTCTGAGCGGTGGACATCGTTGCGGAGATCGATGCCTGGGGCCGCGAGACCCCTGAGCGGATAGCGCATCAAAGTGGCGCCCGCTGCTTGAGTTACGGGGAGCTGCTGGCGCGTTCCGATACTCTGGCTGCGTGGCTGAAGCGGGAAGGGGACGGCGATTCCAGCCCGGTGGCAGTCCGCGGGCACAAGGAGCCGGAGATGCTCATTGCCTTTCTGGGCGCGGTGAAAGCTGGCCGCCCGTATGTGCCCATCGACGTCGCGATTCCCGAACAGCGGGCGGAACGCATCATCGCCACGTCCGGTGCAAAGATCGTGCTCACGCCGGATCGGGTCGCTGAGATCACGGCCGACGCACAGCCAGCGCCGGAACGGAATTGGAAAGCCGCCGACGCGTTCTACATCCTGTTCACTTCCGGCAGCACCGGTGAACCGAAGGGCGTCGTGATCACTCACGCAAATCTGGCCGCATTCATCACGTGGATGCGCGCGGAGCAGCGCTTCGGCACCGGCCCCGAGACGTTCCTGAATCAGGCGCCGTTCTCCTTCGACCTTTCGGTGATGGACCTCTATCTGAGCCTCGTCACCGGCGGCACGCTCTTCAGCATCGGCAAAGAAGAGGTGGCGAGCCTGAAGCGTCTCTACGAAGCGCTCGGACGTTCCGGTGTTTCGACCTGGGTCTCGACGCCGTCGTTCGCGCAGATGTGTCTGATTGAGCGGACGTTTGCACAACCGATGTTGCCGTCGCTGCGCCGATTCCTTTTCTGCGGCGAAACGCTCGCGCCTGAGACCGCTTCACAGTTGATCGAGCGGTTCCCGGAAGCTGAGGTCTGGAACACTTACGGTCCCACCGAAGCGACGGTCGCGACGACTTCCGTGCGAGTCGATAGGGCGTTACTCGATGCGTGGTCGCCGCTGCCAGTGGGCTATGCGATGCCCGGAACTCGCGTCCTGATTCACGATGAAAACGGCCGCCCGATGCCAAGCGGCGAACGTGGCGAGATCGTGATTGCGGGCCCGAACGTCAGCCCCGGCTATCTCGGTCGCCCGGATCTCACCGGGCGCGTCTTCTCGGAACTGGATGGAACAGTCGCCTATCGCACGGGCGATTGGGGACGCGAGCGCGACGGTCTGATTTTCTTCGAAGGTCGCATGGATAGTCAGGTGAAAGTGAACGGTTACCGCATCGAACTAGGCGATCTCGAAGCGAACTTGCGCGCTTTACCGGAGATCGCTGACGCAGTGGTTTTGCCGGTGGAAAAAGCGGGCCGGATCGAATCGCTCGCTGCATGTGTCGTGCTGGCGGTCGCGAAGACCGGCTCAGACTTCGAAATGTCCACGCGTCTCAAAAGCCGCCTGTCGGAGCGGCTGCCTGCTTACATGTTGCCGCGGAAGTTCGTCTTTCTCGAAGCGTTCCCGATGACCGCCAACGGCAAGGCGGATCGTCGGAAGCTCGCGGAGCTTCTCTCGTAGAAGCTCTTCGAGCGTCATCTTCTGTCGCGGCGTTCG
>JAQGOK010000215.1 GCA_028293645.1 Chthoniobacter sp. | reverse complement strand
TCAACATTCGGCTGATTATTAAATTAGCAACCGACATGCCGTGCTTATGCCACGCGTCCTATGGGGTGAGCTCCAGCGGTTTTACAGAGAAAACATTCGGTGAAGGGCTGGCAGTCACCCTACAGCGGCTTTCCGGCTGCGTTCTATTATGCGACACATAGGGCTTCGTGTGATCGAGATGGCGACACGCTGGCGCGCCTGGCTAAGCGATGCCGAATCCCACACGTGCGTGGGTCGCAGTCCCCCTAATTTTCCTGCCGCGCGTGGGTCGGGTCTGACGTAACTTCGCGCCAGCCATGACTCATCACGCCCCTCGTCTTTCCGATCTCTTCCTGACGCGCCGCGATTTTCTGCAACGCTGTGGAATGGGCCTCGGCTCTCTGGCGCTTGGGAGCGTGCTCGGTCCAGCGTTGAACGTCCACGGCGCGGAGTCAGCCAGCCTCAATCCGCTCGCGCCACGGACGCCGCACTTCCCAGCGAAGGCAAAGCGCGTCATTCACCTCTTCATGAACGGCGGGCCTTCGCACGTCGATACGTTCGATCCCAAGCCCGAGCTGACGAAGTATCACGGCAAGGAGCTGCCGTTTAAACTGAACTCAGAGCGCAAGACCGGGGCGGCCTACGGGTCTCCGTTCAAGTTCGAAAAGCGGGGCCAGAGCGGCATCGAAGTCAGCGAGCTCTTTGCCAAAACTGCCGAGTCGATCGACGAGATTTGCGTGATCCGTTCGATGCATGCGGATGTGCCAAACCACGAGCCTTCACTGCTCCTGATGAATTGCGGTGAATCCCGGCAAGTGCGTCCCAGCGTCGGCTCATGGGTCACTTACGGTCTCGGGAGCGAAAACCAGAACATGCCCGGTTTCATCAGCATGTGTCCGGGCGGCTATCCCATTCAGGAATCACAGAACTGGCAGAGCGGTTTCCTGCCGGGCGTGTATCAAGGCACGCACATCGACACGAAGTTCACGGAAGTCGAGAAGCTCATTGAAAACATTCGCAACAGCGCGGTGAGCACGAAGGAGCAACGCGCGCAGCTCGATCTTCTCAAACAGCTCAACGAGGAACACCAACGGCGCCGGCAAAACGATGCGCAGCTCGAAGCCCGCGTCCAGACCTTCGAGCTCGCCTACCGGATGCAGATGGACGCCGCCGACGCTTTCGACATCAATCGCGAGCCGCAGGCGATCCGCGACATGTATGGCGCCGGGGTGCAAGGCCGGCAGATGCTGATCGCGCGGCGGCTCGTCGAGCGGGGCGTGCGCTTTGTGCAGGTTTGGCATGGCGAAGGGCAGCCATGGGACAGCCACGATGACATCGAGGCGAATCATCGCCGTCTCGCCGGCGAGTGCGATCAGGCGATCGGCGCCTTGCTGAAGGATCTGAAGCAGCGCGGAATGCTGGAAGACACGCTGGTCATCTGGGGCGGTGAATTTGGGCGAACTCCGACCGTTGAGCTGCCGCAGGCCGGCTCGAACGCGGGTAAGATCAACGGACGCGATCACAATCATCATGGCTTCACGACCTGGCTCGCGGGCGGCGGAGTGAAAGGTGGATCGGTCTATGGCTCCACAGACGAGTTCGGTTTCAAAGCCGCCGAAAACCCGGTGCATGTCCACGATTTGCACGCCACCATGCTCCGTCTGCTCGGCTTCGATCACGAAAAGCTGACCTACCGCTACGCCGGCCGGGACTTCCGACTGACCGACGTTCACGGCAAGGTGATCGACCAGATCATCGCGTAACGCGGTCGAAGATGACGGGACTGTGAAATCCCGCGCGGCATCTGCCACTTCCGTTGACAGGCGCGGAGCTGTCGCCGACAGCATGCTCCGATGTCGGCCGGTTCGGACTTCACTGCTGTGCGCTGCGCCCGCGGCCAGTTCTGCCTCGCGGCAGCTCTGTTGTGTTTCGCCTTCGACGCGATCGGTGCCACCGTCGTGCGGGTGCTCGACTGGAACATCCATCGCGACATCGGCGGCACTGATTCAAATGTGAGCGCGCAGGACGAGCTGGCGGAGGTGGTCAACTACCTGAACCCAGACGTCTGGACGATCAACGAACTCGGCGGCAACAGCAGTAGCTTCAACATCACGACCGCGCGCAATCAGCTCGTCAGCTTTGTGCAGAGCAACCTCACGATCTTCGGCGCGAGCCCGCGGCTTGGGACGAATTTCTTCGTCTATGTCGGGACGGAAAATGATGGCTTCATCACCAACGCGATCGTTTCGCGCTATCCCTTCCTGAGCACCCAGACCTACTCCGACGCGGGCGGCGGATTCTCCGCGTTGCGCGGGCTGACCATGGGCTTTGTCGATTTGCCCGGCACCACCGATCTCGGAGTTTTCACGGCGCACCTGAAAGCATCAAGCGGTGCGACCAACGCCAATCAGCGCCAGGCGGAAGCGGAAGCCGATCGCGCCAGCATCGCGAACTGGCTCGGGGCTCACGCAAGTGCTGCTGCCGTGATGACTGGGGACTTTAACGAGTCCGAAGATCCCGGCGACACTCGCAACGCGGCGGTTACCTCGACTTACCATCCGATCACCACCTTGAAGTCCGCCGGGCTCGCCGACGCCATGCCGGTCAGCATCAGAGGCGACAACGACACGATCAACTCGACGAATCCGACGGCGCGGTTCGACTACGTGCTCTACACGGCGAACAAGCTGTCGCTGATCGGCGGTGAAATCTTCGACACAAAGCAGTACACCTTCAATCAGCTCTCAGCGTTGAACTCAGCGAACGGCACCGCATTCGTGGCAGCGGATTCCGCGACCGCTTCCGATCACCTGCCGGTGCTCGCCGTCTTTTCCGTGATTCCCGAACCCGGCACGGGTGCGCTGCTCGTGATTGGCGTGGCGCTCTTCTGGAAGCAGCGGCGGCGCGCTTAGGCGAGGTTCGCCTCGGCAAGCCGAGTCTCCATGTCGGCGCGCTGCAGGGATTCAATCATCTCCTCGATGTTCCCCTGGAGGAAGGTGTCGAGGTTGTAGAGCGTGAGATTGATGCGGTGATCGGTCACGCGGTTCTGCGCGAAGTTGTAAGTCCGGACCTTCTCGCTCCGATCGCCGGTGCCGATCTGGCTCTTGCGATGCGCAGCGTATTTCTCGTGTTCTTCCCGCTGCTTCACTTCGAGCAGACGTGAACGCAGGATCGTCAGAGCCTTTTCCTTGTTCTTCTGCTGCGAACGGCCGTCCTGACAGCGGACGATCGTCCCCGTGGGAATGTGCATCACCTGCACCGCCGAATCGGTCGTGTTGACACCCTGACCACCGGGGCCGCCGGCACGACAGACTTCGATCCGGATTTCATCGGCCTTCAGCTCGAGATCGACTTCCTCAGCCTCTGGCAGCACCGCAACCGTCGCAGTGGAAGTATGCACCCGCCCTTGCGCTTCCGTCACGGGCACGCGCTGCACGCGATGCACCCCGCTTTCATAGCGCAAGGTGCGGAAGACCTGGTCGCCGGTGACTTTGAAAATCACCTCCTTCATTCCGCCGAGACCGCCGGCACTGGATTCCAGAGGCTCGATCTTGAAGCCGTGCGCCTCGGCATAGCGCGTGTACATCCGGTACAGGTCGGCCCCAAAGAGTGCCGCTTCGTCTCCGCCGGTTCCCGCGCGAATCTCCACGATCGCGTCCCGATCTTCGTTCGGATCCGGCGGCAGCAAAGCGTATTGCACTGCACGGCTTGCCTCTTCGATCTGCTTTTCGAGTGAAGGGATTTCCGCCGCCGCCATTTCGGCCATCTCCGCGTCTTCGCCTTTGGCGAGTTCCTGGTTCTCCGCCAGCTCCTGGCGCGACTTGTTCAGCAATTCCCAACCGGAGAGCAGTTCCTTCAATCGGGTGTGCTCACGGAGAAGCTCCCGTGCGCGACGTGGCTCGTCGTAAAGTTGGCCCGAAGCGATCTCCGCTTCGAGTTCGCGGAAACGTTCGGCCTTGCGGGCAATCAGCGGGGCGAAATCCATGGAGAAAAAACAAAACGGTGAAGATGCACGTGCATCTTCACCGTCTCGAAAGTTTGGGGCTGGTGGCTAGGCGCTTTTCTTCCGCGTCTGCGCGCCTGCGTAACGGCGGGAGAATTTCTCGATGCGGCCAGCGGTATCGACGAACTTTTGTTCGCCCGTAAAGAACGGGTGGCAAGCCGCGCAGATACCCAATCGAATGTCGCGGCGGGTCGAACGGGTCCGATAAACTGCGCCACACGCACAGGTTATCGAGGTCTCGTTATAATCAGGATGAATATCTGCTTTCATGGCTCGGAAAAGGAGGTAGGAGGCTAGCAGCCGAACTCGTCCTCGCAATGGAAAAGTCCGACAATCTTCCGTGATCCAACCCTCCCCCCGAAACGTTCTTCTGCTGGCCTGGCAGAATACTTGGGAGCGGCGGCGGGACTTACCAGCGATCCTGAGCACGAGCGGCGGGACACAGCGGACCTTTGCTCAAATCGAAACCGAATCGTGCGAGTTGGCGCATCTGTTTGCGCGCTTCGCGCCGGGGTCGGTGATCGGTGTGCAGATCGGGAATTCGGAGTCGTGGCCGGCGTTGTTGCTCGCACTTTTTCGCGCGCACCTGGTGCCCCTGCCCCTGGGGCGTCACATGGAAGCGCCTGAGTTGCGCATCACGCTCGAGACTTGCCGCGTGTCGGCGCTGGTGCGGTTGGAAAATGACGCTCTCGAGGTCAGTACGGAGAACACGAATCCCGCAAACGCCCTGCAATGGGATGCTCCCGTTCCTCAGTTCCTGAAGCTCACCTCCGGCACCACCAGTGCTCCGCGCGCCATCCGCTTCCAGGCAGCGCACCTGGTTGCCGATGGCGAAAATATCTGCGCAACGATGGGAATCACGGAGGGCGATCTGAATTTCGGGGTGATCCCGTTCTCCCACTCGTACGGGTTCAGCAACCTCCTCGTTCCGCTGCTCTGCCGGGGCGTTCCGCTCGTCGCCAGCGAAGATCGGATGCCACGAGCGATCCTCAACGATCTCGTCCGGACGGGCGCGACGGTCTTTCCCGGAATGCCCTTTTTCTTCCAGAAATTCGTCGAGCTGCAAAACACACCCGAGCTGCCTGCGCTCCGCCTCTGCATCTCGGCAGGCGCGCCGCTCATACCAACCACCGCCGAGCAATTCACACAGCGGTTCGGTTGCAAGATTCACTCGTTCTACGGCTCTTCCGAATGCGGCGGCATCGCATACGATGCGTCGCCTGAAACCCACTACGAGGAAGGGTTTGTCGGTACTGCGCTCAAGGGGGTCAAACTCGAGACGAGGGACGAGCCCGGTCCGATCACGGTCCGGAGTGCCGCCGTCGGTGACGGCTATTTCCCGGAAGCCAACCCCGCGGTGCTCGCCGAGGGCCGTTTCGTGCCGAGCGATCTGGTCGAAAAAACGCCGCGTGGGCTGCGGCTCGTGGGTCGTGCTTCGGACGTGATCAATATTGCCGGGCGCAAGCTCAACCCCGTCGAAGTGGAGACGCGACTCGCTGCCTTTCCGGGCGTGCGGCAGGTCGTGGTCTTCGGCGTTCCGTCCTCCCTCCGTGGCGAAGAGGCCGTTGCGTGCATGGTTGGTGATGGGATCGAAGCTTCTGCCGTCCTGCGCTTCTGCAAAGGCGCGCTCAGCCAGTGGCAAATGCCTCGCGCAATTTGGGTGGTGCCCGAGATCGCCACGAACGATCACGGAAAGATCAGTCGGCGCGTCCTCGCAGCAGAGTATTTGCGGACCCGCGAACTGAACGGCAACGGCCGGCCCAAGTAGCCTCGGGAGACCGCCCCAGCGGCGTTTCTCTGAGATCCCGCGTCAACTCCCGGGAGAACTACTGCTACGGCTTTTCCGCAGGCTTGTCGCCGGGCTGCAGAGTCACCTGATGTTTCTTCATGATCGCCTGCACGATCTCACCAAATTCGTCCTGATGTTTGGCGAACGCCTGCTGACCGATCTGCGCGCCTTCCTGCATCACCTTGGGCAACTGAGCGATCGTCTTTTGTCCGACGGGCGATTTGTAGAATGTGAGGAGCTCGCGGATTTCCGGTTCGGAGAAAGTCCGCATGTAAACGCTGACCATGCCGTCGATCATCTCCGTTCCATCGGCGATCTTCTTCACCAATCCGGCCAGAGCCACGCGCATCTCGTCGATCGCCGGCGCCGGCACACCGCGTGTCCCGAGAGCCCGCAGATGCGGCTCGTAGGCGGTTTGGGCGCTCTGCAGGATCATCTCCCGCGCCCGCAGTAGTTCCATCAAATCCATGACCGCTTGCCGATGCGTCGCTTCGTCAGCCCGTGACGGAGCGGCAAGAACAACGACAAAGGCTGCAAGGAACCACGGCAGAAACAACCGGCGCATCATCGCGGCAGCAGAGCAGAGCCTCGCCTGCCGGAAAAGCGAAAGTCCGATGGCGGCACGCGCCTGCCCCGCAGTCGGCGATTCAGGCAATGCACTACTACCTCCCAAATGGCCACGGCACTTATCGCGGATCCCGCGTGCAAACTTCACGTCACGAGTCCTGATCATCCGGAGTCGGTGCAGCGCTTCGAATCCGTGCTCGCCGCGCTGCAAGCTCCGGACCTTGCCAAAGTGCTCCAGCCGTTCCCGGCACGTGACGCCACGCGCCAAGATCTGAGGTTGGTGCATACGGTGGAATACCTCGCGCTCGCCGAAGGCGAAGTGCGCTCCGGCGAAGAGCAACTCAGCACCGGCGATACGACGATCAGCCTCGGCTCGTGGGAAGCTGCCCTGAAGGCTGCGGGCAGCGGTCTCGCTGCCGTGGACGCAGTCATGGACGGGCACGCGGAAAACGCGTTCTGCGTGGTCCGCCCGCCCGGCCACCATGCGGGCGCCGCGCGCGGAATGGGCTTCTGCATTCTCAACAACATCGCGATCGCCGCGCGCCATGCGCAGCAGCGCGGAGCCAGGCGGGTCCTCATCGTCGATTGGGACGTGCATCACGGCAACGGCACGCAGGACATCTTCTACGAAGACGGCTCCGTCTTCTTTTTCAGCACGCACCAATCGCCGTGGTATCCGGGCACCGGGCGCGCCGACGAAACAGGGGTCGGCGCGGGTAAAGGCACGACGCTCAATTGTCCCCTCCCCGCCGGATCCGGGCGCGCGGAAATCTGGAAGGCATTTGCAATGCAACTGCTCCCCGCGGCTGATGCGTTCAAGCCGGACTTCGTCCTGATTTCCGCAGGATTCGATTCGCGCGAAAACGATCCACTCGGCCATTTCAAACTGACCGATGCGGATTTTTCGGAGCTGACCCGGCTGATGCGCAACCTCGCTGATCGGCATGCAAAAGGGCGCATCGTTTCAATGCTCGAAGGCGGCTACAATCTGAGCGGTGTTGCGAGTGCGGCCAGGGCGCACGTGGAAGCGCTCGCCACGCGAGGGTAGCAGCCGCGCAGCGAAAGCGCTCCCCTTTCGCCAACGGTTCCGTTTGCTTCAGCGTCGATGAGTCTTCCGCCGCTTCCATCGCTCAGCCTGATCATCGCGACGCTGAACCGCCTCGAGCCTCTGTCGCAGCTCCTTTCGGATCTCGCAACACAACGCGGCGCCGAGTTCGACGTTTGGATTGCCGATCAAGGAACGCCGCCGCAGGCGATCACACCCGCAGCGATTCCGCCCGCGTTGAAGTCACGCGTGGAAATCATGCGCTGCGAACCTGGCGTGGTCGCCGCGCGCAACGCCGCGGGACGTGCAGCCACCGGCGAGGTCCTTGTCTTTCTCGATGACGACGCACGCTTGCTCTCGCCGGACTTCCTTCAGCGGCATGCTGCAAACTACCTCGATCTCACGGTTTCAGCCGTTTGTGGCCAGGAACTTTTTCCGCCGGATTTCACGGAATGTGGACCGGATCGATCGCAGTTTGCCGATGCGTTTGAGGAAGCGGAATTCTTCTCACGAAACTCCACGGAACGCCGCGACGTCGCCCATCTTTGCACCTGCAATTGCTCAGTGCGGCGCGACGCGTGGCTCGCCGTCGGCGGCTTCGATTCGCGTTACACCGGCAACTCTTACGGCGACGACACCGATCTCGCGCTGCGCCTCAAAGCGGCCGGCCAACGCATCGTTTTTGATCCGACCGCAGCCGTGAAACATCTGCGTTGGGCGAGCGGCGGCTTGCGTCTGAGTGACCGCGGCAACTCCTTCAGCGAGCGCGATCGTTACCTCTCTGCGTGGCTGCTCTACTACCTCCATGTGCCGCCTAAATGGCGGCGCTGGTACCTGTGGCATCGCGTGATCCGCAAGAGCCTGCTGCTCCGTCGGAACGCGACGCAGCCCGGCCGGTGGCCCGGCATCGTCCGGGCATTGTGGGCATCTCGACGTGAAGCGAGGGCCCTCGCGCGGCGCTGAGTCCGGGGAGCACACGCGTCTCGCGTTTTGGTCGTGGCGTCCCGCCGCGACAGACTTCCTGCGACCTTGTGATGGAGTTAACGCGCCCTCCGAAGTTTTTACCGCGCAGGGAAGTTCGTTTTCAAGGGGTCGCCGAAATCAGCACGCGAGTCGCGTGCGCTCCCCGGAGGCGCGCCTCAGAAATCGAACTGGTCGATGTTGTCTTTGTTGAAGGCGAACGGCTTTCCCAAAACGATGCTGTCGCCTTCAATCGCGAGGCTGCCCAAGCGGCCGGCGTCGT
>JAQGOK010000204.1 GCA_028293645.1 Chthoniobacter sp. | reverse complement strand
TCAAAAGGTGGGTCCACTCTGAAGGAGTGGAAGCACACTACTTCGCCATCTCTCAATGCAACTCCGTTGGAGTTGGAACCCTTTCCCCTGAATTCCCAGGGTAGCTCGTGCCTCGCAACCCTGGGCTGGTTGCTGCAACGCCCTCGGCGTTGGCGCCCAGGAGTGCATGACAGGCTCTAGGAAGCACTGCGGTATGGCTTGCGCTTTTCGATCAGCTCCAGGGGATTCGCTCGCTATGAGGATCGTGCGATCACTGGTGGCGGGGATGCTGATCGTTTCGATCGCCAGGGGGATCCTGCAGGCCGCATCGCCGCTTCGTGCGGAGTTTCAGGCCATGGCGGTCAGCCCACGCACCGCTGCTCCGGCCTCGGCTACGGTCAAGCTGCACTGGCAAGGCAGCGGTCTTCTCGAGGGCGTGCTGGAGCTTACGGTCACGGAGCGTGGAGAGCCATTGCTGCGGCAGCGGTCCCAAGAGCTAACCCTCGGCCCCGGCACACAAGTAATTGCTCTCATGGTTCCGCCTTTCGAAACGGAGATGGGCCGGCGCGATGTCTCGGTCGAGTTGAAGTTTATCAGCAAACAGCAATCGGTGGCGCTCGGAGTGTTCCCATGGTCAGTCGGTGCGCCGGCAGTTGTGCGACAATTCCTGATCGCGAACTGCGGCGCGCCGCGGCGGAATGACGCTGACCTGGTGCGGCTTTGGCAGGCGATTCGGCTGGAAGGCTCGCGCACCACCGAAGAATCCATAGGGCGCAGCGTAAGGACTTTGCCTGCGACGCTCGAAGTCGAGGAGTTGCCGAGCACCCCGCTTGGTTTTTGCGCATTCGACCTCGTGCTGTTGGAAGGTGATAGCTTCCGCCGGTTGCGCGAAAAGCAGTTGGTGGGGCTAAGCCGCTGGGTGGAAGGCGGCGGCAGTCTTTATGTGGTGCCAAACGGCCCGCTTCCAGAGGGGCATCTGCAGTTCCTGAATCAACTCGCCGCCGTGCATGAGCGAGCCCCGTTCAGCCTCGATCCGCAGGACCGTCTCGTCAGCGCGCTCGGAGAGCGCGTCATGCTGCGACCGGAACTCGGCCGCTGTGTGATTGATCTTTTCCCACCGGATGAGTTGAAGCATTTGGACTTTCCGGCCTGGCGGGAGACGGTGGATTTTCTTTGGAGGCGTAGTGCCGGATCAGGTCAGGGCAGAGACACGGGCGTACGCGCGGAGATCATCCGCAGGTTCTCCGATCAACTCCTGCCGAAAGAAGCGCGGCTGATCCCGATCCCGGTTCTCGCCGGGATGTTGGGTGCCTTTCTCCTCCTCATCGGACCAGGCGAATGGATGGGCTTGGGAGCGATCCGCCGCCGGCGTTGGACCTGGCTCACTTTTCCAATCAGCACCGCGCTGCTGACGGTCGCGACGTTCGCGGCCGCAGAGCGTTATCTCGGCACGGCGGATCATCGGACTGCGGTGACGATCGTGGACGTTGGAAAGGGTGGGCGAGTTCTGCGGGAGCATCGCCTCGAGATGATCTTCGCGGCTCGAGAACGGGAAGGGATCAGTGAAATGCGTCACAGTCTGGTGGTGCCCACCGCGCCCTCCTGGAAGAGTGATGCCGCGGAAATCACCTACGAAGGCCAGGTGCCGGCTCGGAGTGTGATGCGGCAAAAGGTCCGCCAGTGGGTGCCACAACTGAACCGGCACTTTTCTTTCGAGGCGACGGTTCCGGTTGCTGACATTCGCTGGGATGCAGTCACGGCGGAAGAACTCCTGAGTGCGCCTGGCGATCCAGGTGTTCTGTTTCGACAGAAGACCGGCTTGTCAGACCGCTATCAGGTGACGGTGGTGGGCGGCGGGCGTGGTGACCCAAAGGTGCCTTCCCGTTTTTCCGCTCTGCCCGGTTTTCTGTCCGAGATTTGTGTGGTTCCGGAGCTGAGGCTCGGCACCCGTCTGGTCGGTTTCTCGCCGAGTGGCAGTGGCAGCCTTGAAGATCTCGCGTTGGTTGATCCTTCCGACCGCCGCGAGATCGTGTTGATCGTCGTCGAAGATACCGCACCCGGTCTGCGCATCTATCGCCGCAAGTACCGCGCTCGAGACTGAATGCGATTCAGAGCGATCGAGGTCAGGCGCGGCTTCTTCGATCCCAGCAGCGCTTCCTTGTCGATCTCTCGAACCTTGCCTGCTCTGATCCTTCGCGAATGAACCCCCACTGCCGCATCGAACCGCTTGAGGCCCGCATCGCGCCGGCGACCTTCCTCGTTTCCGCTTCCTCGCTCGTTGTCACCGACTCGCTCGGCGTCTCGGCGCAGAATCTCCCGAACGAATCCAGCGCCCAGATCGCCGCGGGCTCGGACGCCGCGGTGCTGCTGGCAACAGGCGACAAGCTCGTCTTTGACGCAAACAACAATCACACGATCGACGTCTCGGATTCCTTGCTCGTGCAGGTGATTCAGGGCCAGGCGATGGTCTTCGTCACCGACCGTGATGGTGATCTCGCGTTCGATCGCAACGAGGTTTCCGGGCTCGCAGTGAGCGACCTTTTCGTCGGTGCGCTGAAGACCGACATCGACGGCGACATCGTCACGGCGCTCGATGCGGTCGGTAACTTCACTTCGGTCGGCGGAAACCTCACGATTCAGCCGGGTACGATCGGAGGCATCACCTCCACTGGTGCCGTCAACGGCGCGATTGTTTCCGGCGGCTCGATGACGAACATCAAACTTGGCAAGCCGCTTTTTGGGCCGGCGACTCTGCCGAGCGTGGGCGAACTGTTTACCGGCGATGCGGGGGCGGGGGAGAGCTTCCGTTTCGGCGACCTCGGCCTGAATGCGACCTTTACGCAAGCTGCCGGAATCGAGGCCGGCTCCATCTCCGCGGTGACCCTGGCGCGGGGCGCGAACTCGATCGAGACCGGTACTGGCGGGGCGGCTCCGCTCGGCGGCATGGGCGGGAGCGGTGGCGCGATATTCGGAGTGACGATTCTGGACTCTTTCGGCGACCTCGAACTCGTCGCGGGTGCCGGTGGTGACGGCTCCACTGCCGCTGGCGCCACGGGCGCCGGCGGCGTCGGTGGCGCGGTTTCCTTGATCAAAATCACTTCGAAGATTCAGGACGGAAGCATCCGCATCGATGCCGGTGACGGCGGTCGCGGCGCTCGATCCGGAGATGGGGGCGCGGGCGGTGCCCTGTCGCTGGTCACTCTGACGCTGCCGCAGATGGATGGATCGGTCACCGCGAATGCCGGGAGCGGGGGCGATGGAGGGCAGACGCAGGGCGCGGGCGGTGCGGGCGGGACGCTCACGGGGATCAATTTGAAATCGACCACCGTCATCGATGACGCGATCAACCTCGGCGGCGGGGCTGGTGGTGACGGAAACGGCACCGGGGCCGGCGGTGCCGGTGGAGCTGTCAGCAAGCTCACCCTTGCACTCGGCCTCACCGACAGCACGATCACGATCGCGGGCGGCGCCGGTGGCAATCAAGACAACGGACCCGGCGGCGCCGGCGGCGCGCTCTCCGGAGTGTCCTTCACTTCGACCATCGCAGTCGAAGGCAACCTCACGGCGCAGGGCGGCGCGGGCGGCAGCTTCGTTGGTTCGGCAGGCGGAATCGGCGGCG
>JAQGOK010000183.1 GCA_028293645.1 Chthoniobacter sp. | reverse complement strand
AAACGGCCCGCGTTCACCCGCTCCACCGCCTCTCGTTCGTCCTGCACGCAGTCGATCGGCAGCTCGAGGTTCCCCTCGAGCAAGCGCGCGCGAAGCTGATGCACGACGAATGTGACAACGACGATGCGCCGAGGAGCGATGCACGTTTCGCCGCCATTCAGCCGCATGCCGAACCGCAACGCCCGCACCACCAGATCGAGATCTGCGTCGGCCAAAATGAGCACCACGTCTTCGCCCGAAAGCTCCATCACCGCGGGCGTGTTCGACATCGCAAGATCGGCGAGCACAGCGCGCCCGTTCCCGGATGATCCGGTGAAGATCACTTTGTCCACAGCGCCGGCGATCGCTTCCTGAGCGGCCTCAACGCTCTCCGGGAGAACGGTGAGCAGCGCTGGCTCCAGGCCGGCCGCAACGAACAGTCTCGCAAAGGCGGAAGCGACTGCGCGCGTATGCGGCGCGGGCTTCAGCAGCACTGCATTGCCGGCGGCCAACGCATGCAGCGAATGCACCGCTGGCAGAAAGAGCGGGTAATTGCCGGGGCCGATCACGAGCACCAGGCCGAAGGGCTGGCGCTGCACTTCGAAGGAAACACCGCGCATCCAAAATGGCCGACCACTGCGTCCGTGCGGGCGCGGCGCAAGCACGCGGGCGGCGCGTCGCTCCAACCATCGGCACGCATCCGCCAGCGGCAGGACTTCCGAGACGAGCTTCTCGGCGAGTGGCCGATCACTCACCTGCGCCGCGGCCGCTGCGAGTGATTCCGCCTCCTCGGCAATCAGATGCCGGAGTTCGCGGACGACTCGGAGCCGTTCCGCGATCGGCTCCATCGCCCAGCGCTCCTGCGCCTCGCGCGCGGCCGAGTGCGAATCGATCTCGCTGCAGAACTGTTCAGCGCGCGCGTGCATTCAGGCGGGTTCCAGAACCTCGGGTGCCAACTGCAGCGCAGGAATTCTCCCGACGCGCGGCGAGAGACCGAGATCGTTCAATAGCAGGCGCGAACTGATCCGCGCGGATTCAAAAATGACCGGCAGGCCGCTGCCTGGATGCGTGCCGCCACCGACGAGATACATCCCCTCACAGTCTTCGAAGCGGTTGTGCGGACGCAGGTGCAGCATCTGATCGAGGCTGTGGGCAAGGTTGAAGGTCGCGCCCTGGTGCACCTCGTATTTCTGGTCCCAATCATCCGGAGTGATCACCCGCTCAAAGCGGATGCGCCGCTCGACGCCGGCGAATCCAGCCTTCGCGATCTGCTTCAGCATCAGCGCCCGAAAGCGTTCGCGTTCGCGCGTCCAATCCACGTTCGCGTGCTGATGCGTGACCGGTGCGAGCACATACAGCGCGCTCATGCCGCGTGGCGCGAGCGACGGATCCGTCACGCTCGCGTTCTGGACATAGAAGGATGGATCCGCCGACAGCACGTGCTGGCGCTCGATCTCGTCGAGGTTCCGCTCGTAATCCGCCGCGATGTGAATGCTGTGATGCGGCAGGTCGAACGTGCCTTCGACGCCGAGATACATCATGAAGGTCGAGCAGGAGAACTTCTTGCGCGCGATCTTCCGATCGGTCCAACGCCGCCGCAGACGATCCGGCACCAGCCGCGACATCGCTCGCGCGAAATCGGCATTCATCACGATCGCGCGCGCCCTCTCCACGCCATCCGCCGTGCGCACCGCAACGGCGCGTCGGCCTTCGAAGAGCACCTCTTCCACGGGCTGATCAACTTCGATCTCGACGCCCAGGCGCTCGGCCACGCGCGCCATTGCGGCCGTCACCGCGGAGCAACCGCCGATCGGGTGGAAGACGCCGTATTCGTATTCCAGGAAAGAGAGAATCGAGAAAAGACTCGGGCAGCGGAAGGGCGACATGCCGAGGTATTTCGACTGAAAGGAGAACGCGAGGCGGATGCGCGGATCGCGGAAGAAGCGCTTCAGATAAGTGTCCAGCGACTGATGCGGCCGCAGCATCGGCAGCATCTTCAGCAGTCGCGTATTGATGAGATCCTGCCAGCCCAGGAACGGCGTCTCCAGGCACGGTTCCATCGCCGTCAGCTTGGCGCGGTTCTCCGCGAGAAAGCGCCGAAAACCGGGCGCGTCCGCGGGCGAGATGGACGCGATCTGCTGCTCCATCCGCGCGATGTCCGCTGTCGCGTGCAACTCGCCGCCATCGCCAAACATGATGCGGTATTGCGGATCGAGCCGGACCATTTCCACCTCGTCGCGCAAGCTGGTGCCGGCTGCGGCGAAGATCTCTTCCAGCACTCGCGGATAGAGGAAGAACGTCGGTCCGAGGTCGAATCGGAATCCGTCCGCCTCGATCGCGGAAGTCCTTCCGCCCACGGTGGGCAGCCGTTCGATGACTTTCACTTTCACTCCCGCGCTCGCCAGCAAAATGGCTGAGGCAAGTCCGCCCGGCCCGGCTCCGATGATGATGACTTTCTCGTGCATCGCTGATCAGAACGGCGTCTTGATTCCGCACGCCCGTGCCACGCACCAACCACGCGCCGCTTCGAAAAGCATGAACCCCGCTGCGAAGCAAAATGCCACTGCGGCAACGCGCGAGTGAGGGAAGATGAGCAGTGCGCCGACGAGAAAAACGAAGCCGCCGATGGCCCGCACGAGGCGGCCACGCACGGCAATATTGGGAGTGAAGAACTTCATGGGATTGCGCGCGTTCAGTGCATGCTTTCCCGATTACGCGTCTGACCTCCGGGCAGATGCGTAGAACCATCGCTCGCCTTGCGGTCGCCGTTGCTCGCAGCGTTTGGCGTCTCGAACTTTCATGACCATCCACGAATTCACCGCCGAGCAGTGGCTGCCGATCCCGCGCGACGAGCTGTTTTCGTTCTTCGCTGATGCCGCCAATCTGGAGGCGCTCACGCCACCCTGGCTGAAGTTTTCGATCATCACACCGGTGCCGATCGCGATGAGGCCCGGCGCGCTGATCGACTACCGGCTAAGGGTGCGCGGAGTGCCGCTCCGCTGGCGGACCGAGATCACGGCTTGGGAACCGCCGGTTCGCTTTGTCGATGAACAGATCCGCGGACCGTTTCGCCGCTGGATTCACGAACACCGCTTCGAGCCGCGGGACGGCGGCACGCTGGCAGTTGATCGTTTACGCTACGCCGTTCCGGGTGGCGCGCTGATCAACTGGCTCATCGTTCGCCACGACGTGGCGCGGATCTTCGCATTCCGCACGGCAAAGCTTCGCGAGCGATTCGCCGCGGCCCGGTCGGTGCCCGGTTAGACTCCAAGTGCGGGCGATAGGTCTCGGGGCGCGAGTGCAACCGCCGCGCACTGACTGAGGCGCAAGGCTTTCACCTGAGCCGGCGTGTTCAGGTTCACAAACAGCGCTGCTTGCTCCGGTCCGATGTCGATCGTGCGCGTCAGCCCACCACGGATCGTCGTTCTCACGAAGCCTTGGAGCGAAAGCTCGCGCCTCTGCAGCAACTCATCCGCAACCGGTAAACACGCGCGCGGGTAAACGGCGGCCAGGGGCTCGAAAACGTCCTCGTGCCGTGGCACTGCGCCGAGTGAGCCGGGCACGTCCAAAAGCGAACCAAGGAACGCCGGCGTCATCATCGGAAGATCCACTGCCAGCACGAGCACCCGATCGTACGAAGCCGCCGAGAGCAGGGCGTGCAGCGCGCCGAGTGGCCCCTGCCCCGGCTCGCGATCTGGGACAACTCTGGTGCCGCGCGGCCAATGCGCGCCGGGATCTGCCGAAATCAAAAGTTCCGTGGGCCCGAGCGCCTCAAGAGTCGCGAGCTGCCGCCGCCATAGCGGCTCCCCATCGATCTGGATGAACCGTTTGTCGCTGCCCATGCGCGACGACTTCCCCCCCGCGACCAACGCCGCGGTGAAGCCGGCGCGACTCATTGCACCGAGATCGGACCATCGGTCAGAATCCGCGCGCGCAAGCCGCCATGGCCGCGCAGCATTTGCTCAGCCTCCGGGTGAAACGCTTCGTTCATCCAGTAGCACGGGCGGCATTCCTCTGTTCCCTCGAAGAGCACGTCCTGGATGCGAAACTGCGCGCCGATCAGCTCGTTCAGATCCACCCCGCGGGTAATCACATTGCGCCGAAACACTGATGGCGCCTTGTCGTTCACGCGGAGTTGCCTGGCCAGGGATTCGTAAATCTCCGCTGCAAAAAACGTGATCTGCCCTTTGTAGTTTGGTTTGTAGCTGAAAAAGCGATCGCCCTCGATGCCTTTGCCCGCGACGCAGCGGATCGAACTCACCTCGACAGTCTCGTTGCCGCTCGGCGGCCGTCCGGTGTGGCCGAAGAAGTTGTGACCCGACGAGATATAAAGATGCAGGACCTGCGGCTCGGTCATGTGTTCACTTAAGCCGCTCCACCTTCACCGCGCAAAATTTGTAACTCGGCTGACGCGAGTACGGATCGAACGCCGGAACGGTCAACGCGTTCGTCTCGATGTAGTGCATGGGCATGAAGAGCTGACCCGGCGCAACTGTCGGAGTAACAAACGCGGTCGCGGTCACGGAGGCCCGGCGTGACGAAATCCGCACACGCTCACCGGAGCGAATCGCGAGGCCTTCGGCATCATCGGAGTTCAACTCGGCGTAGGCCTGCGCCGGATACAGCTGGCGAAGCACGTCGGATTTGCTGGTGCGCGTCTGCGTGTGCCACTGCGATGATGTGCCGCGGCCGGTGAGCAGAATGAACGGGAAATCGCGGTCGGGCTTGTCTGGCGCTTCGCGAGGAAGCTCAAAAAGGAACTTCGCTTTGCCGTCAGCATGGAAGTAAGCGCCGTCGGCAAAGAGTCGCCGCTCCGTCGAGGCATCGCTCGCGTTTTCGGCAAAAGGCCACTGCACGCCTCCGCTTTCGTCGATCATGGCGTAGTTCCGGATTCCCGTCATGTCGCACGGCTGCCCGCGCGAAATCTCCTTCAATAACTCGAACGCGTTCTCCGGCGAGGACCAGCGGGTGAACATCTCACCGCAGCCCCAATACTGCGCGACCAGTTTGAAAATGTTGAAATCCGAAAGCGCCTGACCCGGCGCGCGCGAGACCTTCTTGATCAGGCCGATCCGTCGCTCCGAGTTGATGAAAGTCCCCTCTTTCTCCCCCCACCCTGCGGCGGGCAAAACCAGATCCGCGTGTTGCGCAGTATCGGTGGTGAAATAGAGATCCTGCACCACGAGGAAATCGAGCTTCGCCAGCAGTTCGTTGAAGTCCTGCTGTTGCACCCATGAATGCGACGAGTTCGTCGCGATCACCCACAGGCCCTTGATCTTGCCGGCTCGGATGCCTTCGACGATCTCGTCATAGGCCCATGACGGTTCGCGCGGAATCACCGACGGATCGAGGCCCAGAGCGCCCGCGACTTTGGCCCGGTGCGCTTCGTTGGCCGGGTCGTGGCCGCCGAGCAAGCTGGTGATGTTTCCATAAACCCGCGAACCCATGGCGTTGCATTGACCGGTCACGGAATTCGCGCCGGTGCCGGGCCGTCCCATGTTTCCCGTCATCAGCGCCAGATTGATGATTGCCTGCGCCGAACGAGTCGCTTCGTGGCCCTGATTGATGCCCATCGTCCACCAGAAGGACACGCGTTTGCCTTTCGCGATGGTGTCCGCCAAAAGCCAGATCTGATCCGATGAAAGGCCCGTGTCCCTGGTCACACGGCACGTGGTGAACTCCCGCACGAACTCCGCAAAGCCATCGAACCCCGTGGTGTGCGCATCGATGTAGCCGCGGTCGATCCAGCCGCTCGCGATGAGAATATTGGCCAGCCCATAGAGCAGCACGAGATCACTCTTCGGCTGAATGGCGTAGTGCTGCGTGGCCGCCATCGCCGTCTCCGTCTTGCGCGGATCGATCACGATGATGTCCGGATGATGCCGGTTCCGCATCACGCGCTGCCACATGATCGGGTGGGCGATGCAAAGATTCGAGCCGATGAAAACGAGCACGTCCGACTGCTCGAAATCCGCGTAGGTGTAGGGCGGCGCGTCGAAGCCGAACGACTGTTTATAGGCCACGTGCGAAGTCGCCATGCATTGGCGCGTGTTACTGTCGCAGTGCACGAAGCCCATCCCGAACTTGAAGAGCGCGCCGAGGAACGCCATCTCCTCCGTCACGATCTGGCCGGTGGAGAGGAACGCGACCGACTCCTCGCCGTGTTTTGCTTTGATCTCCTTGAAGCGTTCGCAAAACAGCACCAGTGCTCGCTCCCAGTCCACAGGCTCAAGTTCTCCGGTTTGCTCATTGCGGAGCATCGGCGTCGTCGCACGATCATCGGCGCGCAAGGGGGTGAGTGCTTCCCAGCCCTTCGGGCACGCCATCCCGAGGTTCACCGGATAATCCGCGTCGGCACTCAGATTGATCGCCTTCCCATCCTTCATGTGCACCTGCAACCCGCAGCCGGTGGAGCAAAAGCCGCAGACCACGGTGGTCACATCATCGGGCTTGAAGCGCTCCGGCACCTTCCCGAGGCCGAACTCGCCGGGACTCAAGACGAGGTCTTGCGTCTGCGGACCGTCCCACTGCCGCACCGCCGCACCGATTTGATCGACGATCTTCTTCACGCCGCGATTCCTCCCGGCATGCGCGGCCCATCAGACGCGGTGAAGAAGCAGTAACGTTCAATGATGGCCGACCCGAACGTGAGCAAGAAAAGCAAGGTAGCGCAGACTGTTCGTCCCGAGTCGGCGAACACAACTGCAGCGATGCCGATCACCGTCGCGAGCACCACCAGCACAGCGCGGATGGCGAGTTGCGGACGTAAGAGCTTCCAGATGGTGCGTGCGGAGCGATGCGCCGGCGCGGACGGATCGCGCAGGTTGTGGCGCAGCATCATTAGATTCCACGCACCGTAGAGCACGTTGGCTACGAGGGCTGCTCCGCACAGCGTTCGTGCGAGCTGCGGCGCGATCTGGAGCCAACTCAACACCGCGGCCGAAGCGCCGAGCCCGAGCAGCAGCGTCGTGCCGCAGAACTTCGGGAATGTGTTTGCGGCGCTCCAAAACGGCCGCCGCGTATCCACGTAAATCATTGCCGAGCAGAAGATCGCTGCGACCGCGACGCCCGCGGTGGCCACAGCTAGCATGGGCACAAGCTGCCAACTCGCGGGGAATGGCGCTGTCACGGCTGCGGCCCCCATGCCGAGCAGCCTCGCAGCCTGCTCGCCGGCAACACGAGACGCCTGCGCCTCGATCCACGGCCACCAAGCACCGATCGCGAGCGGCGCGGAAATCCCTGCGAACATTCCAAACACGAGAATCTCCCGGCTCATCCAGGAAGTCCGCAATCCGAGGAAAAACCGCCACGCTTTCAGGGGCCGGCCCAGATGAAACACGCTAAGCATCAGCCCCGCATGCAGAGCGATAAAGCCAGTGACCGCCAGCGGCGCGGCGACTCTTTCGAACTGAGCAGAAAAGACCAGCGCCCCCAGCACCACGAATACGCCCGCTGAAATTTGCGAGAGCAGCAGCATCGAAATCAGCGGCCAATGCGGGTGCTCCAGGCGCAGGCGGTAGATATCGCCGGGCTCCGCATTCGCCGGCATCACCTTCTTCGTCGTGTAGATGGTCGTCGGCTTGGTGTAGCTCGATTCAAAGGCGCCGTGGATTAGCTTCAGGCCGGGCTGCGCATGCGCCCGCGTGTCCTCGATGTTCGCAATCCGGATCGTGATCGCCTCGTTCGGACACGCCTGCACGCACGCCGGCGCTTCGTCCACCGCGAGCCGGTTGTAACACATGTCACATTTCCGAACGATGCCGCGCTTCTTCGAATACTTCGGCACGTCGTACGGGCACTTCAACATGCAGTATTCGCAACCGATGCATTGGTCATCGAGATGACGCACGATCCCCGTGGCGGAATCTTTCTCGTAAGCCATCACTGGACAGCCGGAGAGGCAGCCTGGATCCGCGCAGTGATGACACGCGGTAGTCACCGTCTGCTGGTAAGGCTCCGCGACGGTCCCGCCGTAAATCACTCCCACATCGCGCCACGTTTCCTCTTCATCGAGCCCATTCAGGGAGTGGCAGGCGCTGACACAGGCTTTGCAGCCGGTGCAGGCATCGAGATCCACCCCGAACGCGTATTGCTCGCCCGTCGCAGGCTTCCGGATCGGGATCAGATCGCGGTAATAACGCGCCTGCGCCGGGAGCGTGGCGTGTTCGTGCTTGCGAGAAAACCGTTCGATCGCGGTGAGTTCTTGCTGCTCGGCCAGCAGATCATCGATCAACGTCCGCAACGGCGCATCCGGAGGTGCGAACGTCATCGACGCGAAGTGAGTGAGCGAACCTCCCACGAGTAAGTCGGTAAGTGCATCCCGCTTAGTACACGTCGCGTTGGTAGCGCTTGTTCTTCTTAAGCGCGGTGACGTATTCGGCTGCAGCATCTTTGCTCAGGCCGCCATGCGTCTCGATCGCCGCATGCAGCGCGAGATCGACATCTTTCGCCATTCGGCTCGCATCACCGCAGACATAGAAATGTGCTCCCTCCTGCAGCCAGGACCAGAGCTCCGCGCCGTGTTCGAGCATCCGATTCTGCACATAGATTTTCTGTGCCTGGTCGCGGGAGAACGCCGTGGACAGCTTCGTGAGATGACCGTCCGCCATCATCAGCTCCAGCTCGTCGCGGTAGAAGAAATCAGTGGCCGCACGTTGTTCACCAAAGAACAGCCAGTTGCGTCCTTCCGCCCCCGCCGCCCGTCGCTCGTGGAGAAACGCGCGGAACGGCGCCACGCCCGTCCCCGGACCAACCATGATGATTGGCGTCTCCCCGTTCTCTGGGAGGCGGAAGCCGTGCGAGGTCTGCACGAAGACCGGCACCGGGCCATGGGCGCGCTCCGCCAGAAAGGTCGAGCAGACACCTTTACGGTTCCGCCCGAAGCTTTCGTAACGGACTGACGCAACGGTAAGGTGAACCTGATCGGGGAACGCTTTGAGGCTCGAAGAAATGGAGTAAAGGCGCGGTTGAAGCTTACGCAGGTGGCTTACAAACTCAGCCGGAGTAAACGTAACGGAAGCGAAGTCGGTCAGTAAATCGATCAACTCCCGACCCCAGAGATAGTGCTTCAGAGCGTCCTTTGCCTCCGGCAACAGAAGGTCTGCAAGCGTCCGATCGGAGCTGCGCTCGGCAATCGCTTTCAGAATTTGCGCCGGGATCTTGGTGATCTCGTAATCGCGCAGTAGAGCGGTGCGCAACGGTGCTTCCTCGCCGTTTGGCGTCGGAACGGCCTCTTCACCGTCGCGGTTGAGCGCGTGCAGCAAGTCGTCCACGAGCGCGGGGCAGTTGGTCGGCAAAATGCCCAGCGCATCGCCGGCTTCATAAGTCAGTCCTGAACCGGCGAGTGAAATCTCGTAATGCCGGGTCTCCTTGGCAGAAGCCTCCGAGGTGAGCTTTCGGTTCGTGAGCAGTTTCGCCGGAAACGGGTTCTTCTTGGAAAACGCGGGCGCCGATCGCTCTGCAACGTGGCCGCCAGTTCCGGTCATCCCCGGAGAAGTCGGACCAGGAAAGTGGCCGGCTTCGTACGGTCCATCTCCTGTGTGCGCGGGTATGCCCTGGGTACCGACGGGCGGCGGGACATCCGCAGCTACTTTGCCGGTCATCAGGGTTGGCGTAGCGGGCGCGTTCGCGGGTGCCGGCGCGGCATTCTTCGCCACCGCCTCCAGCACCGAGAAAACGCCGCTCTGCCATTCCTCGAATGGCTGCTCGTAATCGACGTCACAGTCCACGCGCTGGAAAAGCCGCTTCGCGCCGAGCGCTTCAAGGCGCTGGTCGAACTGAATGCCGCATTTGCAGAACTGCTCATAGTTCTTGTCGCCGAGTGAGAGCACCGAGTAGCTCAGATTCTCCAGCCGCGGGTGCGTCGGCGACTGCAGCGTTTCGTAAAACGCTTTGGCATTCTCCGGTGGATCGCCTTCACCGAAAGTGCTCGTGATGATCAGCGCATAAGTGTCGTTCGCCAGGTCTTGCGCCGAGATTTTATCCAGCCCCAGTGCCTTGGACTCGAAGCCCTTCTTCACGGCGGCTTTGGCAACGCGTTTTGCCAGCGCTTCCGCATTGCCGGTCTCGGATCCGAACAGCACGTTGACCTTGATCCTGACCGGCGCCGACGCGGGAACCGCAGCCCCACTCTGAGCGCCGGAATACATCCCCGCCAGGAAGCCGTTAAGCCACGCGCGCTGCGCGGGCGTGAATGGCGCGTTCTCCGGAATGAAAGGGACGCCCCGAGTACTCGCCGCCGCGGACGAGGTTGTCATCGTTCCCTGGTTCGCGCTCATTCCGAGAACATCTCCTGTAGCTCCTTCACGCTATGGCGGCCGGTAAACTGCACGAACGTCTCGTGACGGTCCTTGCGCCGGGCCACATAGGTCTTCAGCACTGTCTCGAGCAACGGTGCCAACTCATCGAAGGCGATGCCGTGGAAAACCTCGCGGCCGAGCGCCTGCCCGCCAACGCATTGGCCTCCGAGCAGGACGTGGTACCCCTCCACCTGGTTTCCGCTCTGCGACACCTTTGCGCCGAGTAGTCCTATGTCGCCAATGTAGTGTTGCGCACAGGAGTTGGGACAGCCGGTGAGGTGAATGTTGAGTGGCTGCTCGAGCTGGACTTTCTTTTCCAGGTAACGACCCAGCGCGACGGCGTGACCTTTCGTATCGGTCGAGGACCATTTGCATCCGAAGTTGCCGGTGCAGGCAACGAGGCCACCCATGATGGAATTTGCTTCATGATGGAAACCCATCTTAACGAGGTTCTTCTTCACCACTTCCACAAAGTGGTCGGGCACGTCGGGGATGATCAGGTTCTGCCAGACGGTAAGTCGAAAGGTCCCGGAGCCGTAATTCTCCGCCACATCGGCAAGGCGACGCATCTGACGCGTCTTCATCATCCCGACGGAAACCACCGCGCCGATGTAGTTCTTGCCCGGCTGCTTCTGTTTATAGACACCGATGTGGCCATGCGGAATCGGCGGCTGCGGACGCTGGCACTCTTCGATCGAAAGGTGCACCAGCGGGAAGGCGAGCTTCTTCTCGACCTCTTCCATGAACTTTGGGATGCCCCACCTATCGATGAGGTATTTGAGGCGCGCCTTCTTGCGGTTGGTCCGATCTCCATGCTCGTTGAAAACACGGATGATCGCGGCAGCGAGCGCCACTGCATCGCCGGGCTTAACGATGACCCCGCTGTCACTCGCGAACTGTTCGTGACCTGTAATGCCGGCCAGCTCTACACGGAAATAGACTCCGGCTTCTACGGCTTTGCCCTCCGGCACGCGCACAGCAGCGAACCCAATATCGTTGGTATCCGTCGCATTGCCGATCGCGCCGCCGCCATCGAAGGAGACGTTAAACTTTCGCGGCAGGCCGTAAAGGTCACGATTGTTCAGGATGTAGTAATGCAGCCCCTTCGCGAACGGGCGCGTGTCGATCAGCTCAGCAATATCGATCCCCGCCGTGGATGATCCCGTGATGTTGCGGATGTTATCCACCCCGGAACCGCGCGCGGTAAGTCCCAGTTCCTGTAAGCGAGTGAGCACCTTCACCATGTTCCGCGGCAGGATTTCGCGGATCTGGAGGTTCGCCCGGGTCGTCACGTGCGCGTATCCGCCGCCCCATTCGTCCGCGATGTCCGCCAGTCCGCGCATCTGCGCTGCCGTTAACTCGCCCGCGGGAACTCGCAGCCGCAACATCATCGAGTTTTGCGTGGGTGAAACGTAGAAGAGGCCGTGAAAGCGGAAAAAGTAGGTAAACTTTTTGTCGGGAAACTTATCCTTCTCGGCGTGCTCGATCAGGTCGTCCCAAGTATCGAGGCCGTTCTTCTCCAGCTTCCAAAGCTCCTGCTCGCAGAGGTCCGAGACCGGTGTGCCAAAGACTGTCTGCTCTTCTTCAGCCGCCGGCTCGGCGATATTGACCAAGCCAGCTCCTGGCGTGCTGGTAATCTGTCCGTTTGGAAGATGCCCGACGAACGGCTGGCGAAAAGCGAGTCCAGCGAAGAAGCCTTGTAGATACTCCTTCTGCTCCGGCTGAAACGGCGGATCGATCGGGAGAGCTTCGCTGTTCATTACTCGTGGGACACAGGTCTCGTCAGCCGCATTTTCAGAAAGTCACGGTCGCCATGACATACCCAAAGTCCGCATCATCGGAGGCGCCCGTGTTGGCGAGATAGTCACCAGCAAAGAAGTGGCTGTAGCCGGCCTCCACCGTGAAAGCTTTGGTGATCGCCCACTGCACAAGGAGGTCCACCTCTGAGCCCGCGTAGTTGCTGGCTTCCTGAGCCGCTGGCGTGAGCGGCCGGACAGGAGTAACACCGTTTGCGCGATACCAGACTTCGTCAGTGCTCGCGAGCCAGAAGGCATGATACTCCGCCTTCAAGGTCACAGCTTTCATCGGTTGCGCTTTGATGCTCGCCTCCAGGTCGTGCATGTTCTGCCACGAGAACACGTCCATCTGCCCGTAGAACTTGTGGTTCGTCGGGAACAGGTTCTGGAACGTCTCAATCTCGCGATCGAGGGGATCCTCGTCGCCCGATCCGCAGTTATAAGCCAACCCAAGGCGCGGGATCCATGGCGCGTCCAACGTGTAACCAATGCCGGCATGAACCGCAAAGGAAGTGAGATCAAAACCCCGGACTTCCCCGGTTTGATAAGCCACCTCCACATCGTAATCGAAACCGACCGGCTTGGGTGGAGGTGGCATGCTCTTCCCATCAGCCACTTGCTTTCCGTCGCTGGTTCCCGGGGGAGATGCAAAGAAGCCGGGCTTCGATTTGATCCGCAGACCGAACGTCACAAAGCTGGTGTCACCGGGGGCATCGGGCAGGAACCGCGAGTTTGAGTTCTCGGAAAGGTGCAGCGCGTACAGATCGGTCGTCTGAAAGCTCAACGCCGTGGTGCTGAAGTAGAGACCGCTGAAGGTCTGATCGCGATCGGTCTCGTTCCCGTTGTAGAAGTCCGATTGGTTGTATTGACCGCGCGCCGGCACGACGACGGACGAAGCGAACGCGTCGAGCGACCACTTCTTCTCCTCCCAGCGCAACTTCACCGCATCGAACGTCCGCCCGATGTTATTCCATTCGAACGCGCCGATCAGCCGTTCGTCCCCGTAGCTCAAGATCTGCCGTCCGACCTTCAGAGTCAGCGGGAACGCAGTGGGATCGCCGAACTCAATGTAGCCCTGCCGCAGATCGAACGTATCGTCGCCTTCGGCGGCGAGTTGGCCCGGGAAGTCCGGCCGGTCGGAAAGCCACTCTCGAGCGTCCTGGCCCTGGGCATAGACTTTCAGCCAGCGAGCGGGCTTCAGCATCACACCAAGGCGGAAGCGGAGGAGAAACCAGTTATCGTCAGTGGGCGAGTCGAGATCGTCGTTGAAGTCGAAGTTATTCTCACGGGTCTCCCAACGCGTGCGCGCATGGGCGTCGAAGATCAGCCTCCCACCGAGAAACGAGAGCGGGCTGTGCGGCAGCGCCTTATCGGCGAGGACGCTCGTTCGGCCACCGGTGGCGAGTGACTCTCCGGCACGCGCATCCGTCACGCTGCTGGTCAAGGTAAGTGCAAGCGATAGCGCCACGGCGATAGGATGGAGACGGCGTTGGGTCATATGTCCGGAAGTTACGAAACAGCCGCGATCGGCGCGGAGGGGATCTCCGGCGGCGCCGTTGGTTGGTGCGGCTTCTCGGCCTCGATTGGGTGAGGCGTCTTGTGCGCGTGGATCTCCAGGAACTCGATCAAGTGCTCGCGCAGGTTATAGTAATCGGGATGCTCCATCACCGCCTGCCGCTCGCGTGGCCGCGGGAAAGGGACGTGCAGGATGTCACCCACTTCCGCCTCGGGACCGTCCGTCATGCAAACGATGCGGTCGGAAAGGAAGAGCGCTTCGTCGACATCATGGGTGACCATCAGCGCAGTGATCTTCTCGCGACGCCAAAGCTCGAGCAGCACCTGCTGAAGCTCAAAGCGCGTGAGCGAATCAAGCATTCCGAATGGCTCATCGAGCAGCAGCATCTTCGGTGACAGGGCGAACGCGCGCGCGATTCCAACCCGCTGCCGCATACCCTGACTCAACTCCGCCGGGCGCTTGTGCATCGATTCGCCCAAGCCCACGATGCTCAGGTAATACTCTGCAATCTGCCGCCGCTCAGCCCGTGCTGCGGTGTAGAAGACCTGGTCGATGCCGAGCATCACGTTTTCAAACGCGGTCATCCATGGGAGCAGCGCCGGGGACTGGAAGACCACACCGCGGTCAGGCCCGGCGCCGACAACCTCCTTGCCAGCCAGAACGATTGCGCCACTGGTGATTTCGCTCAGACCGGCAACCATCGAAAGCACCGTCGATTTTCCGCAACCGGAATGTCCGATCAGCGCAACGAATTCGCCCCTGGAAATCTTCAGGTTAAAGTCCTTCACGATTACCGCCGGCCCTCTCGCGGTGGGATAGGACTTCGTGAGCTGGGAGAACTCGACGTAATGGCTCATGCTTCGACCTCCACCTGCTCGCGTTTGGTTTCCGATCGCCGGCGAGGTTTGCGTTTGGTCCCGTAGAGGGTCCTTGGCTCGGATAGATCTTCCGGCAGTAGATCGGGAAGGATGAGCTTCCTACTTACCGCGGTACGTTGCTTACCGCCTTCGCCGAGGAGGTAACCGATAACCTGTCGTCGGACTTCCTTGTATTCGGGATCGTGATTGATCGCCTTGCGATCCCGCGGCCGTGGGATATTCACCGCAACACTTGGGCCGAGCGTCGCATTGGGTCCGGCACTTAAAGGCACAATGCGGTCGGCCATCATGATCCCCTCGTCCACATCGTTGGTGATCATCACCACGGTGCGCTTGTCCTGCTCCCAAATGCGGACAATCTCGTCCTGCAATGTGGCGCGGGTGAGCGCATCGAGCGCGCCAAGAGGCTCGTCCAGCAAAAGGATCTGCGGCTCCGTAGCCAGAGCCCGCGCGACCGAAACGCGCTGGCGCATTCCGCCGGAAAGCTCGCTCGGCTTCTTTTCCCGAGCCGGCGTGAGGTTCACCGTCGCGATGTACTTGTCGATGTGAGCCCGCTTTTGCTCCTCAGACCACTTTGGGAACACTTGATCGACCGCGAGTTGAATATTCTCGAAGACGGTCAACCACGGCAGCAGCGAGTAGTTCTGAAATACCACCCCGCGATCCGGACCGGGCTCGGTGATCTCGACGCCCTTTAGCTTCACCTTCCCCATGTCCGGGCGAATGAGTCCTGCGACCAGGGAGATAAGCGTCGTCTTCCCCGCGCCGGAGTAACCCACGATTGCCACGAACTCGCCCTCCTCGATCCGCAACTCGATATCACGCAACACCTCAGTGCGCGCATTGGCGGGGCCGAAACCCTTGTGGACGTTATTAAGCTCCAGAAACGACATGGGGTGTCAGGCGGTTTTGAACCGCGCCTCAACAAGGCTCATCATTCGATCGAGAATGAAACCGACGATGCCGATCGTCAGGATACAGAGGATGATATGCGCGTAGCTCAGCGCGTTGTATTGCTGCCAGAGGAAGCCGCCCACACCAGGGCGGCCGGTCAGCATCTCCGCCGCCACAATCACCAACCAGGCGATGCCAAGTGAAAGCCTGAACCCGGTGAACATGTAAGGCAGGGTTGCCGGCAGGAGCACCTTGAACAGAGTCTTGGTGCGCGAAAGCTTCAACACCTTTGCCACGTTCAGGTAGTCCTGAGGAATGGCTCGCACCCCGACAGCAGTGTTCAACACGGTCGGCCACATCGAGCAGATCGCGATCGTGAAAATCGCCGCCAGTTCCGACGCCGTATAGGCGGTGCCGCCGGGCATCTCCACCTTCGCACTTAAGAAGAGCACCATTCCAAGGGGCAGCCAGGCGAGGGGCGAGACGGGTCGCAGCACCTGAAAGATGGGATCGAACATCTTCGCAAATGTCTTGGAGAGCCCGAGGCAGAAGCCCACCGGAACACCAAGGAGCAAGGCGAGAGCGTAGCCCTGCGCTACCAGCACCAGGGAAAGCCAGGTGAAACGGAGGATACCCTGATCGAGTTCACCACGTTTCGCGAAGGGCTCGAGCACATAGCTGCGACTCGCTTCCCAAGTCTCCGCAGGGGTTGGCAAGTCGGCGGATAAGCCATGGCGCTTGGTAATTGTGACGGTGTCGCCCCAATCATCTTTCGTCTGAGTGACGGTGGATTTTCCAGCGACGCCATACCACAGCAGCAGGCAAAGGCCGATGCCGAGGAGAGGATACAGGAACGAGTCCAGTTTGAATCGATGAAACCAATGCATAGCTTGAATCAACCTTTGAGAGACTTGACCTCGAAGCTCGCGGCGTAGGCTTCCAAATTGCCTTGGGGATCGAACACTTTGCCGTCGAAGAAGGTTTCGGGCTTTTCGTCCACACCGCCGTGTTTGTAGCCGATCTCCTTCATGGCCTCTTCGTAGATGTCCGGCCGCATCACTTCCCTGGTGACGCTCGCGTAGTCGGGCGGGCCTTCGATGAAACCCCAGCGACGGAGCTGCGTGAGCCACCATTGGCAATACTTCGGCTGCGGGTAGTTACAGTTCCGCTCACTGAAGATCATGTAGTTCGGGTCGCGGAACTTCCGACCATCGCCCATGTCGTATTTACCCTGAAGCCGGCCGAGGATCGTCTCGGGCGGGCAGTTGATGTAAGTCGGAGCGCTGACGATCTTCGCCTGCTCAGGACGGTTCTCCATCTTATCCAGCCAGACGCTTGCCTCGTGCAATGCTTTGAGCACCGCCTTCACCGTCCTGGGGTTCTTCTCGGCGAATTCGGCGGTGAACGCACAGACCTTCTCGGGGTGATCCTTCCACAAACCTTGCGTGTTGATTGCCGTAAAGCCGATGTCATCCGCGATGGCGCGCGCGTTCCAAGGCTCTCCTACACAGTAGCCGTCCATCTTTCCGACCTTCATGTTCGAGACCATCTGCGCCGGAGGGACCGTCACCAGCGAGATATCGGCGCCGCCGCCTTGCGCATCACCGGGGTGAATCCCACCGGCGGCGAGATAATAGCGCATCCACATTGCGTGCGTTCCGGGCGGAAAGGTCATCGCAAACGTCATCGGAGTGCCAGCGGCCTTTGCAGCATCCGCCAGCGGCTTGAGCGCTTTGGGATCGTCCTTCACCTTTCCCGCCAGTTCCTTCTTGAGAGTAATGGACTGCCCGTTGCGATTGAGCAGCCAGGGGATCACCATGGGCTTCTTCGGTGCACCGGCGAGACCCATCGTCGAGGCGATCGGCATGCCGATCAACATGTGCGTCGCCTGGTTATCGTTATTCGATAAGGAGTCACGAATCGCAGCCCAGTTGGCGCCCTTCGCGACGGTGGCGTTGACCCCATACTTTTGGAAGAAGCCCTTCTCATGGGCGATTACGATCGGCGAGCAATCGGTCAGCGCGATCATGCCGAACCTCATCGCCGCGATTTCGGGCGCATCGCTGGCGAAGACTGTGCCAGCCCACCCCTTTGGCAGGCCACTGAGCAGCGCGGCCAGGCCAACGCCCTTGGCCGTGCCTGAGATGAAATGCCGTCTGGTAAGAGCGTGCGCGGTTTTGACTTTCATATAGATGCTCCTCGAGCAGCGAGCAGAGTGCGCGCTGAGTCATAGATGTCCGTGCGGAAGATCCTTTGCACGGTGCTCGCCGAGATAAGACTTCGGTCGGGCAGGACGCCGCTCCGCTCCATCATATCCAGAACCCACGCTGCTTTGCGCGCGTCGGGCTCGTTCGCTCCATTACGGCTGAAGACGTTGAAGTCGGGATACTTCTCGATGCGGCCGTGACCGAAATCGAAGCTCCCACACATACTCATGCGGAGCGCGTGAATCGGCGCATTGACATACTCTGGCAGGGCGAGTGTTTCGATGACGCGCTCGCGATTCTCCGGCTGATCGCAAAAGCGGCACGCCTCGAGAAGCGCTGCCACGAGCGCCACATGTTCCGGCGCACGTTCTTCGGCAAAATCCTCCCGAACCATCAACACCTTCTCCGGGTGATTGCGGGCGATATCCTCGCTCGCCGCGACGCACCAACCACGCCGGGAAAGCACTGCCAGCGAGTTCCAAGGCTCACCAACACAGTATCCGTCAAGATGGCCGGCCTCCAGGTTTGCAAACATCTGCGCGGGCGGAATGACGACCAGTCGCACATCGCGGTCGGGATCGATGCCGTTCGCGCGCAGCCAGCAGCGCAGCAGGAAATTATGCGATGAGAACTGGAACGCGACGCCGAACGTCATCGGCTCAGCTCGCGTGCCGATCAACTCGCGCAAGGTCCCGCCGTCGCGCACTCCATCGCGCCAGAGCTGCTCCGATAGAGTCACGGCATTGCCATGCAGGTTCAGAACCAGTCCCGTCACGCACGGAGTCGGAATGCATCCCAGGCCGAGCGTCGCAGCGATCGCGGTGCCAGCAGGCGCATGCGCGGCGTCGAGTTCGCCGTAGATGATCTTGTCGCGGATCGTGGCCCAGCCGACTTCACGATTCAGCTCCACTTCGAGACCAAACCTGGCGAAGAGCGCGAGCTCCAGGGCCATGATGATCGGTGCGCAGTCCGCGAGCGCGACAAAGCCGAGGCGGAGCGGGCGTCTGCGAAAGTGGCGTTTTAGGCGGGCGGTGGGCAAATCGTTGAAGGACAGGCCGCGCCTAAGCCTCCGTCGTGCCACCGCTCGCGAACGGGCACTACAAACCGCGCGAGACTTTTCGATCCGAATGATGAATCTTATTCATCCATGTCGCAACCGCTTGATAGCAGGCAGCTCCGCGCTTTTGCCGCTCTCGCGCGGACGGGCAGTTTTACCGTGACTGCTCACGAGCTGCACCTCACGCAGTCGGCAATCAGCCATGCGCTGAAGGGATTGGAAGCCGATGTGGGCTGTCGTCTTTTTGACAGGCTGGGTAAAAAGGCGGTGCTCACACAGGCTGGCGAGCAGCTTCTCGCGCACGCCGAAAAGATCCTGGCGGAGATGGAGGTCGCGCGCGCGGAGTTGGGGCGGCTGGGCAAATGGGGGAGCAGCCGTTTGCGAATCGGCGCCAGCACCACTGCCTGCCAGCACGTGCTTCCCGGCGTGTTGCGCGAATTCAAAGAGAGCTTTCCGCAATGCGCGATCTCGATCGAGCCAGGCGACACGCCGGAGATGATTACCGCGTTGCAGGCGCATCGCATCGACCTCGCCGTGAACCTGGAGCCGCACCGCAATGACCGGCTCGATTTCCGTCCGCTCTTTACCGACGAACTCGTCTTCGTCGTCAGCCCGTTGCACCCGTGGGCCAAGGCGAAGAAGGTCGTGCGCGATCAGATTGCGCGGCAGCAATACATCCTCTACGGCAAAGGCAGCTACACCTTCGCCATGATCGAGCAGTATTTCCGAAAGGAAGAGATCGTCCTGCACAGCCTGCTCGAACTAGGCAACATGGAAGCGATCAAGGAGCTGGTGAAGCTCGGCCTGGGCGTCAGCATCCTTGCGCCCTGGACTGCGCGGAAAGAGCTGGAGGAAGGATCGTTGGTTACGCTTCCTTTGGGACAGCGGAAGCTCAAACGCCGATGGGGCGTCTTACATTGGCAAGGTCGGCGCCTCAGCCTCGCCGAAGAGACCTTTATCGGCCTTTGCGAAAGCGTTGCGGAACGGCTTGGCTGATTCGGCAAACCCTCCACCGACTGGACCGTTACTTACCTTGGTAGCTGGCGCGGTCGTCGGCCTCCAGCCAGTCGAAAAGCGTAGTCTTCGCCGGGTCGAGACCCAGCGGCTCGCATTGCTCGACGAACCATTCCCGACGCTCAGGATTCTCGTATGGATTCGCCGCTTCCATCTCGTCGCCCCACTGAGCGATCTCGTCCGGAGACTTTGGCGTTCCATTGTGATCGAGCCACGCCGCGAGCGCCGCATCGTCCGCGCCGGATTCCACCTGCGCCTTGAAGTCAGCGCCTTGCACTCCTTTGAAGCTGAACAGGTAGTTATCCAGCGGGCAGTCAAAGTGATAGTCGCCGATGTTGCTCCAGAGCAGCGCGCGGCACTTGTCGATCGTCCGCCCGAGGATCGCATACCCACCGATGCGAGTGCGTGGGCTGCGCGGAGCTTCCTTGGTCAGATCTTTTGCTGCGTTCGTCATGTTTCCGAAACGAAAGTCGCGATCACTTCACGTGCAGGCTTCTGATGCCGTTCATTTCAGCTCCAGGATACGGGCACCGCGAATCTCGACGTGCGCTCCGCCGCGGCTGAGCTCCTGGAAACCAATCCGTCCCTTCCGTGGGCGATCCTTCAGTGGAGAAGCTGGCGAGCCATCGTGCCGCTGCACGCCTTCACGCTGATCATCCAGCTGCGTCTGGAGGATCGTCTCGTCGTTTAACACCACTTCGATCAAACCGCCGCGGCAGGTGATGCGGTAGCGGTTCCACTCGCCAGGGCGATAGCCTTGCACCTTGGGAGCGACCGCGCGGTAAAGCCCGCCCGAGAGTTCATTTGCGGGGATCTGCGCATCTGCAGGGTAGTAGCGGGGATCAACCATCTGCAGCTCCAGACCATCGAAGGCCGGATCACCGCGCAGCGGAAAACGCAGTCCGCATCCGCTGTTGCCGCGTTCACCAAGCTTCCACTCAAACTCCAGGACGAAATCGCTGTATTCGCGATCGCTCACCAGCCAGGTGCCGCGCGGCTCGCTCCCGTGCAGCACACCATCGCGCACCTGCCACAGCACTCCAGGATCGGCCGGCTTGCCGACATCGTCCCAGCGGCGCACGGACCAGCCCGTCGGCGGTCCGTCTTTCGGAAACAGCGGCACAAAAGCTTGCCCGTCCGCCAGCGAAACAGCGGCGAGCAGCATGAGCGTAAGCGAAAGGGGGAAACGCATGGCGCATGCTGAGGCCGTGAGGAGGGAAAATCCAAGCGTGTCGCTGCCGGGCTCGGTCCGGTTTTCTCGAGCACGGGCTCACCGCGGGGTGTTCCGGAGAAGAAGGCGCAGCCTCAGGCTGACGGCTGTGCCTCGCCTTGCACACTCGCAGTTCGTACACCCAGACCCGCCCTCAGTTCGCGGAACAATCGCGCACGATTCTCACGTGCCAGGAAGATCGCTGCGCGCAACATTCGACGCCACTGCCCCGCGGCGAAACGATCCCGAATGTTTTCCACCAAGCAGTCGGTGAAGATCTCGGTGAGCTTCCCGAGGCCGCGGTGGAAGGCTGCTTCGCGCGCCGCGTTCCCTTCGACGAACGGCCATTCGCGGGCATAAACCAAGCGTATGCTCCGCAGCATGCGCTCTCCGTCTCGCGACGAACTCGCGCTGTAGCGCCGGTAGCGCGTGACGGCGGGTTCATCGTAGCACCACGCCGAGCAATGACGCGCCACGCGGAGGTAAAAATCGAGGTCGTCCGCACCCCACGGATCGCGAAAGCCGCCGACTTGCGCGACGACCGCCCGCCGAAACATCGCCGACGATGGCGGGATGATATACCAGTCAAAGCCCAGCAGGATTTCGTAGAGATCCTTCTCCTTTGGAAGAGACGCTACTCCCCACGGCACTGGCGCGCCGTCGTAGGTCATCTCTTCACGCCGACCAACGACGAAGCCGCAATCCGGATGCGCCGAAAGATGGCGCAGTCCGGCCTCAAGCGCCTCCGGCAGGAGGTGATCGTCAGCGTCGAGGAAAACGATGAACTCGCCCCGGCTCGCCGCGATTCCGGTATTCCGCGCCTGCGCCGAACCGGCATTGCTCTGACGCAATGTGCGCACTCTGGGATGCGCATTGGTCGCGCCCTGAACCTGAATCGGCGAGCCGTCGTCCACCACGATCACCTCGAAGTCGGAGCATGTCTGCATCTCGACCGTAGCGAGGGTCTCCTCTAACAAAGCGAGTTCCCGAGGAGAACCCGCAAAGCATGGGATGATGATGGAGACGAGCGGAGCGGAGTGGTTCATTGCGGGCGTCCGAAGTTGAAGTTGTTAGACGGCGGGAGAACAAAAGGCTGCGGGCGACCCACCTCACAACCGAGATCACCGCTCCCGCCGCCAACAGTCGGACTCAAACGCACCTGCAGATTTCGTTACGAGCCCTTGAGGTGTGATTGGTGCGTTTTGACGTGCTCCAGATGCTTTCGCAGCACCGGTAGCGTTTTGGTGGCGAATGCTTTGAGATCCGGGTCCTCCGCGCTCTCCGAAGCCTTCTCGAATCCGGCGACGTCCTTCTTATGCGCGGTTTCGAGTGCCGCGAAGTAAGCCTTGTCGAACTCAGCGCCTTCCTTCTCAGCCACCTTGTCGAGCATGCCCTTATGTTTTGCATCGAGTTCCGCCGGCAACTGCACCTTCTTACTGGCCGCAAGCGCCTTCAGTTCGGAGTTCGCGTTGGTGTGATCTTTGATCATCATTTTGGCCATGTCCTTCGACATGGCATTCGTGGCTTTTCGTTCTGCCACCTTTGCGAGTTGCACCTCGAACATGCCGCCTTGCGCAGCCTCCGTGAGGAAGGCGAGGTCTTTTTTGGGCAACCTTTCCCCGGCCTTCGCCGTGGCTTTCGTGCGATCCTCTTCGGCCGCATAGGTGAGCGAAGAACTGCAGACAAGCGCCACCGCGACGATGGCGGAAGTGATGGTCGTTTTCATATCGAGAGATACGGCCCCTGAGGCGAAGGAGGCTTTGCGACTCGTCAGAGACCACGCCTGTTCAGGGCACACCCCGATCGTTCCGTCACTACCGGTAGCGACGAGAAGCGAACCTGGCGGCGCACAGCCGCACGGATCACCGCGCACGTAGAGCTAGCAACGGTCGGCTCATGACGAGCAGGCCCAAAGCCGCAACCACCCCACAACATGCCTGACGTCGGACTCTTTACCTCCACCAAGCCCCTCGATCCGGAAATGAAGGTCGTCATCAAATACTCCGTCGAGGTGAATGGCCTGCCGGTTTACAACGAGAGTTATGATGCGGGGACGATCGCGAAGGAGCTGGAGGAGGACGAAACGCGCGCAGTGGAACTGTGGAGCCGTCGGATCAAGTGCGTCGTTTGCTGCCGGCCACGCGAAGGTTTCAGCGCCTGCCTCACCCGTTGCCTTGCGGACGGCGTGTGTTGTTCCCACGGCCGCGACGACTGCCGCGAAGTGTAGCGGCGGCGAACGCAGCGCTAGATCTCGGGCGACAGTTCCGGGAGGAGCCGCGGGCGGACGAAATCGATGATGCGGGTGATGCTCTCGTCCAGGGTCTCGGTATCCGTATGGACGGTTAGCTCAGGCTCTGCGGGCGCTTCGTAGGGCGCACTGATGCCGGTGAATTCCGCGATCTCACCCGAGCGGGCCTTTTTATAGAGCCCCTTCGGGTCACGCTGCTCGCAGACCTCGATGGGCGCATCGACGAAGATTTCGATGAAGTCAGCGCCACCTTCGAGCGCGATCTCCCGCGCCCGGCGGCGATCGACGCGATACGGCGAGATGAAAGCGGTGATGACAATCAGGCCGGCATCGGCCATGAGCCGCGCGACCTCCGCGACGCGACGGATGTTCTCCACTCGATCTTCGGGACTGAAGCCGAGGTTGCTGTTCAACCCGTGGCGCACATTGTCACCGTCCAGAATGTAGGTGTGCATGTTGAGCGCAAAGAGCTCGCGCTCCAAAGCACCCGACAGCGTGCTTTTGCCTGAACCGCTCAACCCAGTCAGCCAGATCACCGATCCTTTGTGACCATTCCGGAGCGCCCGCTTTTGCGGAGTCACCTCGCCGTGGCTCCAAAAAATGTTCTCCGATTTCACCTTGCCGCGTTCGGTGTAAACACCGCCGAAAATGATGCCGCCGCCGGCGACATTCCGTTCGTCAACGATCACGAATCGCCCGAGAAACGGGTTCTGATCATGGTTGTCCATGACCAGCGCGCCACGCGTCCGAATGGTCAGCTCCGCGACGTCGTTACGGGCGATGAAGTTGCGTCCTTCGGCAACGTTCTCGAGCGTGCTGGCGTCGATGATCTTTTCAATGGAAACGACCTCCGCTTCGAGTTCCTGCGTGGCGAGCTTCAGCTTGTACCGCTCGCCCACCACGAGATCGCGGCGGCCCATCCAGAAGAGCCGCGCCTTGAAGCGGTTGCTCTCGATCGGGGCGTCCGTCTCATGCGAACCAATGTGGCCGCGCTGGATGAAAATTTGTTCCGTGAGCGTGATCGCGATCGATTCGCCCGCCACCGCCGACGACTTCGGCGGTGCTTCCCACGTCTCGATGCTCGCGACGGTGCTCGTCTTGTTGTTTGGGCTGAAAACCAGTTTGTCACCGACCTTCAACGTTCCCGCTTCCACCCGGCCAGCGATGATCCGACGCTCGTCGAAGCGATACACGTCCTGCACCGGAAAGCGCAGCGGCAGATCGTTCAGCAACTTCGGCGCCTCGAAAGAGTCGAGCATGTCCGTAATCGTCGGGCCGGTGTACCACGGCATTTCGTCAGCAGACTTGCTCGCGACATTGTACCCGTTGCGCGCGCTGATCGGCACGAAGGTCCGTGCCTCGAGTCCGATCTGGGCCAGGAACCCTTTGTATTCCCGGACCAGCTCGTCGAACACCGCTTCGCTGTAATCGACGAGGTCCATCTTGTTCACCGCGACGACCACCTGCGTGATGCCGAGGAGGCTCAGCAAATAACCGTGGCGGCGGGATTGCTCGCGCACGCCTTCGTTCGCGGCGATCAGCAACACCGCCGCATCCGCGCTCGCGGCACCGGTGATCATGTTCTTGAGGAACTCCTTATGGCCGGGCGCATCAATGATGACGTAGGGCCGAGTCTCCGTTCGGAACTGGATCTGCGTCGTATCGATCGTGATGTTTTGCTCCTGCTCCTCGAGCAGCGCATCGAGCAGGAACGCGTATTCGAATTCCATCCCCTCTTCGCGACAGGCCGCCTGAATCTGCTCCACCTTTCCGTCGGGCAGCGACTTGGTGTCGTAGAAAATGCGCCCGATCAGCGTGGACTTGCCGTGGTCAACGTGCCCGACAAAAACAACTTTCAGACGATGCGAACCATCCGGTCCGAGCTGCGGCGCAGCCAGGTCGCCGGTCCCCGCCGCGAGCGGGCTGGCGGGTTTGGGATGCGGAGGATTATCGAGCGTAGCGGCCATGGGAGAAGATTCGGAAAGAAGAAATAACGCGCGGCTTACATGAAGCCCTTGGCCCGCAGCTTCTGCATGGCGTTGCGCTCGTGGTGATCCTGCGCTCGCCCGGCGCGCTCGCTTGTTTTCGTCGAGGCGAGTTCGTCGATGATCTTCGGGATGTCGTCGGCTTCGCTTTCCACCGGACCGGAGATCGGCCAGCAACCAAGCGAACGGAAGCGATAACGCCGGCCGTCGGGCGCGCTGCGGGCAAAATACATTTTCGGAATCGGGATGCCTTCGCGCTGGATGTACATCCAGATGTCCCGCTCAGACCAATCGAGGAGGGCCTGCACGCGCACGTGTTCACCGGGTGCACAGCTCGTGGTGAATTGGTTCCAGAACTCGGGTGGCTGATCCTTGTAGTCCCACTCGAAGTCCTTGTTTCGGGGACTGAAGTAGCGCTCCTTCGCGCGAGTCGGATCTTCGTCGCGGCGGATCCCGGTGATCAGCGCATCCCATTTGTACTGTGCCATCACCTGCTGCAATGCGGCCGTTTTCAGCTCATGCGTGACCGTCACCGGATCGGTCGTGTCGTAGCCGATCGGACCGGTCTTCGCGTATTCCCCCACCCCTGCCCGGGCGTCCTCGTTGATCTTCACGATCAAGTTCAGCCCATACTGTTTCACCGCCCAATCGCGATACTCGAGCATCTCGGGGAACTCGTAAGTCGTGTCGATGTGCAGCAGCGGATACGGAATGTGTCCGGCGAAGGCCTTCTTCGAGAGCCAGATGAGGACGTTCGAATCCTTCCCCATGCTCCACGGCATGCAGATGTTTTTGAAGTGATGATACGCCTCGCGAATGATGAAGATGCTCTGCGCCTCCAACGCGTCGAGATGCGCGGCGTCGTCGCGGGAAAACTTCGTTGGGAAAAAGGCGGGTGGCTCCTCTGCGTGAGGCGCGGGGTAAAGCTTGGAGTAAGCAGGATGCTGGGAGTGGTCCATGAAAAGGAGGCTGCTCGCGAAAACCGGCCGGTCTCGCGAAGCACGAGGGTCAGATGCTCTCGCCGAGAAAAGTGTGAATCCCGCACTCGGCCTTGTCGAAGCCAGTCCAACGACCAGCGCGCTCGTTTTCCCCCGCATCGGTCGGCCGCGTGCACGGCCAGCAGCCGACCGAACGATAGCCGCGGTCGTGGAGCGGATTGTAGGGAATCCCGTGCTGCTTGATGTATGCCCAGACCTGTTCGCGCGACCACGGCGCCATGGGATTGAGCTTCAAGATGTAGCGGTCGTTCAGCACATCGAAGTGATACAGCTCGAGGATCCGCGTCTTTTCACGCGTATCGCTCTGCTGCCGGCGCAGTCCGGTGACCCACACCGCCAGCTCGCTCAGCTTGCGCTGGAGAGGGATGACCTTGCGCAGCGTGCAGCAGGTGTCGGGGCGCGATTTCCAAAGCTCCGGCCCCAGTTCGATGGCCTGCTCCTCGGGCGTCTGATCCGGCAGCAAGCTTTCGATCTTCACCTCGAAAAAGTTCTCCAGATTCCGTTTCGTATCGAGGGTCTCGGTAAACAGGAGCTGCGTATCGAGTGTGAAAATCGGGAACGGCAACCCGGCGGTGACGGCGTGATGGATCATCACCAAGCCCGCCCCCTGGAAACTCGTCCCAATCGCGGCACGCACGCCGAAACGATCCCACGTCCAGCGCAACACATCCGTCAACGGCATCGCTTCGAAACGTTCCGCGAGGGAACGCACTTCGTCAGCGGAGATTTCGTCGAGTTGGAGCATTGTCTATCGGAGATGGGGTATTTAGCTAGTCCTTGGGCCGGCGCAAGCATTTCCGAGACTCGCTTGAAGGCTGCCAGCGGACTTCAGAAAGGAAGCCCGGATTGCAGACGACGCGGATCTTGGGAGCCCCAACTCAGCATTTCGGCCGCACAAGGCCTGAGCCGACTCCCCTTTGTCCATCTCTCCAGGAAATGCCCGCCTGCGCCTCCCATCTGCTCGGGCGTGATGGCCCCGAGGACCCTACTCGATCGTCACCGGGGTGCCGATCTTCACATTCCGGTAAATGATCGGCGCGATGTCCCCCGGGAGGCGAATGCAGCCGTGTGAAGCCGGGTAGCCCGGCAACACGCCCGTGTGCATGCCCACGCCGCTGTTCGTCAGCCGGCAAAACCATTTCATCGGAGCACCAACGTAGCGGGTACCGCTCGGCGCCGAATCGACCTTGGTGCTGATCCCCGACCGCACGACCCGACCGCGTGAATCAACGAAATCGCCGTAGATGTTTGAGCGATGATCGGGATCTTTCTGCGTGATCCGGAAGCTCCCTTTCGGGGTCAAGCCGGCGCGTTTGCCCGAGGAGATCGGCGTATCGATATACACGTCGTCTCCGACCATGAGGTAGGCGCGCTGTCTCGCCAGCGAGATGCGGACACGCGAGTTGCTCGAGTTGATCACCGACGCAAGGCTGTCATCGATCCGCGGCGGTTCCTGCCGACGGAGTAGCGTCGAGGGCTTGGTCATCGGCTTGCGCGGCCGAATAAACTGCGCCGAGGCTTCGGCTCCACCCACGATCACCCAACCCACCAATGCGGCGAAAAAAAGGCGTGGAAAACCGGCAATGCTCATTCGGCGAAAGTCGCCGTTACATAGAGAAGGTGTCCGGGCTCGGCAACCAGAATGTGGCGCCGGACGCACCGCAACATAGAGCTGCCCCTCCCTCGAGAGACACTACGAAACTGGAGGCTGATGGGACTTCGCAGTGGCGACGACCAGCGCATACATCGCCAGCGAGAAGAAAAAGAAAGTGGTCGAAAAAGCCGCCAGTTCGCCAGCTTTGGTGGGATGCGCCAGCGCCGCGACGTCGGTGACCACCTTGAACGGTCGGATCAGAATATCCCAGCTGTTCAAGCGGACGAATCGGCCGAGGTAGATTCCAAAGGAGCCGAGCGCGAGAATACCGGCGGCAAACCCAAGCCCCGCGCGCCGCCCCCAACGCGCCCGCACAGCGCCTTCGATGAGATAGAGCGAAAGGCAGCCGAGGAATATACCGACCGCTGCGTGCCCCATGATCAGAAAGAAATCGAACCAGCGAGGCACGCCATCGAGGCCGAACTTTTTGATGTGGATCAAATCGGTGACGATGTAGAGCGCGTTGGGGAAGAACAGCAGCCACAGCACGCGACAGAACCAGATCCACTGCCGCGGTGGCACTGGTACCGTCCGTAAACGCTCGGCAACGATGGCAAGCACCAGCGGAATCCAGGCCAGCAGAAGATTGCCAAAGAGGCCGGTGAATCGCGCCTTTTCCGCATAAGCAGAACGGGCCACGAGCATCGCCCCGGAGATCGCGGACGCGAATATCAGCGCATAGAGCAGCTCCCGGATGCGGAGCACCGGATGCGAAGATGCCGGACGGGATGGGAC
>JAQGOK010000168.1 GCA_028293645.1 Chthoniobacter sp. | reverse complement strand
TCCGCGCCTTCGGCATCGGTCTTCGAGTGACAGGTGATGCAGCCGAGATTCGCCAAGAGCGCGCCGCCTTCCACCGCCAGCGCTTCATCGACCGGCTTGTCGTTGCGGGCGCCGAGCGCGGCGAAATAAGCCGCGAGGTCCGCGGCTTCCTGCGCCACCTCACCCGGTTTGCTGGCGAAGACCTTTGGCATCAGCGCATGCGGGCGCGTGTCGTGCGGATCGTTGATCCAATGGGCGAGCCACGCCTCGTTGTATTTGGCGCCGAGCTCATCGAAGAGCGGCGCATCGTGCGCGAGCTCGGGCATGCCTTCGCCGACCGGCGGCAAGGCATCGCCACCGGCATGGCACGCCGCGCAACGCATCTGGGCGAAGAGCATGCGCCCCTGGCGGATTCGTTCGCTGGTGCGGATCGGGATCGTATTCGAGTGATGCGAAAAGACGGACGGCGGCACCGGCTCGGGCGGGAATTCCCTGGACGCCCAAAAGAGCTGGAGCCCCGCGTCGCCCTGCGCCGGGCTCTTCAACTCGGCGACGATGAGGTTCTCGCCCTTGTTGAGCTGCACCTTTTTGCCGGGAAGATCGCCGGGCTTCTGCGCGGCGGAATCGAGCACTGGCTGACCATTGATGCTGAGCTGAAAATCACCGGAGCCGACCGCCGAAAAAGTGTAGCTCGCGCGCAATGCGGAATTGATGACGCCCTCCCACTTTGCGGTGAAGGCGCCGGGCTGGAGGAACGGTGTCGGTGCGGTGCCGGCGGGCACGGCCAGTGCGACGAGCCGCGCCGGGCGGGTGTCCGTTTTGCCATCCGCGGTGGTGAACGTGAGGCTCAACCCCGGCGCCTTGGCAGGCGCCACTTCGGCCAGCGGCGGTGCTTGCACGGCTGCGCTCGAAACAGCGAGCAAGCCGCTCGTCATCAGACAGAACAACAGAGAGGGGATACGGGCGATCATCGGAGCAAAAGGAAGGGCTGCGATTGCTCGCAGCCCTTCGGATTTACGGTTGCCGTTCGCCGGCGTCAACGCGCCTCTGGCGCGTGGGGCGCGGTTAGCGCCTTGCGGTCGTATAGGTGACGCCGGGTTTCGCCTCTGGAGCGACGACGTTGATCGTGCCGGTGATTTCTTTCGGCACAGCGGTGCCGTCTTCGGCGTTGATGTTGAGCTTGATCCGATACTGATCGACCGGCTTCAGATCGGGGATCTCGAGGAACACCGACTTGCGGTCTTCCGAGAGCTTCACGGACTTGATTTCGACCGGGTCTTTGCCCTTCACGTTCGGGTCGCTGACTTTGTAGTCGTCGGAGCCGTAAGCGGAGGTCCAGCGGTAGTTCCACTGCTCCATGGAGTAGTTTTCCGCGTCGCCCGCCGTGGTGGCATCGAGCGGGCCGGTGAAGGCAATGCGGATGCCCTTGTCGGTCACGTGCAGGCTGTCGGGCAGATAGGGCTGTTTGCCGGTGAAACGAACGCGCTGGAAGGAGCCGTCCTTCACGCCATCCGTTTGCCAGCCTTTGAGGCCGACCACGTAGAGCTGGCCATCGATCGGGCTGAAGCGCGCACGCATTCCGCCGCTCTCAAACTTGAACGGGAAACGGAATGTCGCGCCCTGCATCACGCCGCCGACATCTTCCATCATCACGCCGAGAAGACCATTCTTGCCGTAGGTGACGTGCAGCATGCGGCCGGTGTATGGGCCCCATTTTTCGCTGGTGACCCAGGTTTGGCCGCCGCTGGAATTATCCACGTTCATCGGCAGATAACAGATGTGCGGCGCGTGTGCGGTCGGCAATGGATCGCGGTGCGAGAGATCGACCACGCTCACGAAACCGCCGGGCTTGACCATGCTGATGTAGCAAGCCGGCACCCAGGTGCCTTGATTGTCGCCGACGGTGATTTCGCCGTTCGGGCCGACGCCCATGCCGTTCGGGGCGCGGATGCCCGTCGCAAAGACTTCGAACTTCTGACCGTCCTTCGAGATCTTGAAGAGGCAGCCGTTGTGATTGCTCAGCGGGCCCCAGCCGCGTCCACCCGGATTCACCGGGCCGCCTTTGGTGAAGTAGAAGTTGCCCTGCGGATCGGTCTGCAGGTCGAACGTGAACTCGTGGAAGCCGGGCGTGACTTCGACGTCGTTGTTGAAGTTCTCGTAAAGGTCCGCTTCACCGTCGTTGTTCAGATCCTGCAGCTTGGTGATCTGATCGCGGCCGAGCACGTAGAGCTGGTTGTCCACGATCTTCACGCCGAGCGCGTGGAAGAGGCCGGTGGCATGACGCTTCCAGGTGACGTTCTGCAGTTCCTTGTCCAGACCGGAGACGATCCAGACGTCACCGCTCCAGGTGCTCACTGCGGCGCGTCCGTCGGGGAAGAAGTCGAGACCGCCAATGCGCATCCACGCTTTGTAAGGGTTCTCGAAAGGCACCGGGATGGTGTCGAGCACGTAAGCAGCGGTGTCTTCCTTCGCGAGCTCACCCTTGGCGGCGACGGTCTCTTTCCAATGCGCCGCTCCGCCTTTGGTGAATTGCTTCAGGTCCGCTGCGGGCGTCGCGGCTTTGAGCGCATCGGCGAGTTTTGCCGAGTCGGCAGCAGCGCCGCGGGCATACACCAACTTGAAAGTGGTGCCAGCCGCGAGCTGCGGCAGCTTGAAGGAAACGGTCTCACCCTTGTGCTCCAGAACCGCTCCGGCGGGAGCGCCGACCGCGGCGACAACGGTTACATTGTCGGGATTCTTGGAGTCTTCCTTGGCGAGGGTGGCGCGGCCTTCCGCGAGCTGCACTTCGCCGCCAGTCTGGATATCGGCGACCTTCACGCTGGCACCAGCGCCGGCCTTGATGACGTTGAAAGTGCGCGTGACGACGTTGGTCTCGCCGACCTTCTCGAGCGCTGCCATTTCAAGCACGAGCGCGTCGCCTACGGAATAGGCGAAAACGACATTGTCGCCGCTCAGATAGAGCCCGCGATACTTCGCCCACTCCTTCGGGATCGGTCCGAACGGCACCTTTGCCGCGCCGGGTCCTTTCGGCAGCGCACGGGGATCGGTGAAGTCGTCGCCCTTGCTCCAGCCGGGGCCAGGGTTGTTCTGAAAGTGGACGTTGGCGTTGTCCACGGGCGAGGGATTCGGGCCGTGACCGCCGTCAAAGGCGACGCCTCTGAGCTTCACCCAACCGCCCGTCCAACCGCCGGCCATCCGCACGGTTTCGGTATCGAAAAGCGCGGCGCCTTCGTTGTTGCCGAGCTTCACCGCGATGCCCTTGTTCGAGGCGCAGCCTTTGCCGTCGAGCGTGCTTTTGCCCTGCGGATTCAGGTAGCTCGCGGAGAGGAAACGGCCGTAATCCATCTCCTCGTATTTCTTGGGTTTGTCCTGCGCGCGCAGGGTGAGCGTGAGGCCGGCCGAGAGGGCGACCAGGAACGGGGTGCGTAGTTTCATTAGTAAAGGGAAGGGGACCGCGCGCGAGTGCAGCCGCTGCAGCGGGGTCGATCGAGCGGGTGTTTTCTGTAGCCCAATCAACCGGGTTGGCTAGGAGAAATTAGGCGCTCGCTGGCTGAGCGGCAGGATGGCCGTTTCGCTTCAGGAATTCCTCCGCGAGCGCTTTGTAAGCCGTCGCCCCGAGTCCGCCGGGCTCGTACTGAATGATCGGTTTTCCATGGCTCGGCGCTTCGGCGAGCCGCACCGACCGCGGGATCACGGTTTGGAAAATGATATCGCCGAAATGATTCTGCACCTCGTTGATCACCTGCGTCGCCAGGTTGTTGCGCATGAACATGGTCATCAAGATGCCGCCGATGGTCAGGCCGGGATTTGCGCCACATTCCCGAATCTGCGCGACGACGTGATTGATCTTCGAGAGGCCTTCCAACGCGAAGTATTCGCACTGCAGCGGCACCAGCAGTTCGTCCGCAGCGGCCAGGGCGTTGGTCATCAAGATGCCGAGCGACGGCGGGGTATCGAGGAGAACGAAATCGAACGGTTGGTCCGCGCGCAGTGGCTCGAACGCGGCGCGCAGTCGCGTGAGATGCTGGTCGGCGCGCGCGACTTCGATCTCGGCACCCGCGAGGTCGAGATCGCCAGGAATGACCCAGAGATGCTCGTACGGCGTCGGCACGATCTTCTCCGCGACCGACGATGCTCCGAGGAGCGGACCATAGATGCTGTGCCCCTCGATCGGCGGCAAACCCAATGCACTCGTCGCGTTCGCCTGCGGGTCGAGATCGATCAAAAGTGTGCGCACGCCGCGAGCCGCGAGGCAGGCGGCAAGGTTGACTGACGTGGTGGTTTTTCCGACGCCGCCTTTTTGATTGGCGACCGCGATGATCTTCATAGGGCGGCGGAGTCTAGGAAGAAATGAGCAATGACCAATTGAAAATGAGCAACCCGAGCCAACGCGGCAGGTGCCTGGCGTTGAAGTTTGCTGGTCATCAGCCATTGGTCACTGGTCATTTCTCCAATGGTTCCGATTACCGAACGCTTTCTCTCCGATGCCGGGGGCTGGCAGGCTCTCAAACACGCGCGCACCATTCATGAACTCGGGCGCGTGCTCGAAGCGACTTACGAGCCGCCGCTGCTCGCCGGGCGCGTGAGGGAAGGGGAACTGGAGCTGAGGTCGGGACTGCGCATCCTCGGACCGACGAAAGTGGAAAACCTCTGCACGTGTCGCAGCTCCAAACGGGACGGAATGATCTGCGCGCATTCGCTCGCCCTGGGTCTCGCGATCATCAAACCGCGTCCGGTGGCAGCGAGCGCGCCTTCTCACGCAGACACCCCCGCCGCCGGGATGGCCACGCCGCAAAGCGTCGCCGCGACTCCATCGGCCGGTCCGGAGCCGGCGGCGCCCAGCTTTGCGCTCGTGCTGGAGGGCTCGTTGAACTACCTCACCGCAAAGATTGAAGCGACTTACGGCGACCGTCGCGTGACGCTTTCCTCCGCGGGCCCGGACGCCGGTCCGGTTCGCCGGCACGCCCGAGCCGAAGGCGCGGCGCTGGAGAGGCTGCAAAAGTTCGGATTCACCGGACCAGGCTTCGACGGTTTGCTGGTCCTCAAGACTGAGCCGAAGATCCTGACCTTTTTCGCCACGGAACTGCCGCGACTTCAGCGAGAGTGGAAGGTGAAGGTCGGCGAACGATTCGAGCACGTCACCCGCGATATAGAGCGCGTCCAACCACGCCTGGAGGTCCGGAGCTCGGGGGAGAACTGGTTCGACTTGCAGATCGATCTCACGACGCCAAGCGGCGAGCACTTCTCCGCCGCAGACATTCAGCGGCTGCTGCAGAGCGGTCGCAATTCCGTGCAGCTCAAAAACAAGAAGGTCGCCGTCTTCGAAGCCGGCCTGCTCGACGAGTTTCAGCAAGTCCTCCAGGATTGCGACCCGCAGCAGCGTCAGCCTGGAACCTACCGGGTCGATCGCCGCCACGCAGCCTATCTTGCGACAACCGCCCAGGACCGCGGCGCAAAGGTGAATGCCCCGGCCGACTGGGAGCGAGTGTCCGGCGGCTTCCGCGATCCAGATCAACTTCCCTCGGTGCCGCTCGGCGCATTGGAAACGGTGCTGCGGCCCTATCAGAAGCACGGCGTTTTTTGGCTGAACGCACTGGCCGAGAACGGAATGGGCGGCATTCTGGCTGACGAGATGGGATTGGGCAAAACGCTCCAGGCCCTGGCGTTTCTTCGGGCCAGCGGTGGCAAGGCGATCATCGTCTGCCCTTCGTCGCTGATCTTCAATTGGTGCCGTGAAGCGGACCGTTTCACGCCCGAATTGCGGGTGTTGCCAATCCAGGGACCCGATCGCGAGCGGCTTTTCGGCGCGCCGTTGGCGGAAGCCGACTTGGTTATCACCAGCTACCCGTTGCTCCGCCGTGACGCCGAGCGCTATCGGGACGTGGAATTCACGACCGCCATCCTCGATGAGGCGCAGCATATCAAGAATCCGGAGAGTCAGAACGCGCAGTCCGCGCTGATGCTGCGAGCCAGGCACCGATTCGTACTCACCGGCACCCCAGTGGAGAACTCGATTCGCGACATCTGGTCGCTGATGAACTTCCTGATGCCGGGATATCTTGGGAAGCGGGACGACTTCCGGGAACGGTTTGAAAAGGAGATTGAGAGCCAGCCAAACGGTCCGGCACACCGGCGCCTGGTCCGACGACTCCGCCCATTTATCCTTCGCCGGTTGAAGCGTAACGTTCTGAAGGAGCTTCCAGAAAAGATCGAGCAAGTCGCTTACTGCGAGCTATCTGCGGAGCAGCAGCAGGTTTACACAGAGCTCGTGAAGGCGACGCGACGCCAGGCTTCGGAATGGGCCGGGGAGAAGGATCGGAACAAGGCGCGTATCCTGATGCTCACCGCGTTGCTCAGATTGCGGCAGGCATGCTGCGATTTGCGGCTGCTGGGCGCCGATGATGCACAAAAACCTGCGCCTTCCGGAAAGCTGGACATGCTCCTCGAGTTGCTCGGTGAAGCAGTCGATGGCGGCCATCAGGTGCTTGTTTTCAGTCAGTTCGTCTCGATGCTCACTCTGCTGCGGGAGGCGTTGGAGCAGGCAGGCCACGATTACTGTTACCTCGATGGGCAGACCCGCGATCGGGCGGCTCAGGTGGACCGCTTCCAAGCCGGGGGTGTCCCCGCATTCCTGATCAGTCTGAAAGCGGGCGGCGTCGGCTTGAATCTCACCGCGGCGGACACCGTGATCCACTTCGATCCCTGGTGGAACCCGGCCGTCGAGGCGCAGGCGACGGACCGTGCGCACCGGATCGGACAAGCGAAGGTGGTAACCAGCTACAAGTTGATCGCCCGCGGCACCGTCGAGGAAAAGATCCTGGCGCTTCAGGCCCGCAAACGCGCGGTGATCGAGGCGACTTTGGAGAACGAGCAACCGCTGATGGAGGGACTCGGGATCGAAGATATTGCAGAATTGCTGGCCTGAGGCCGCCGGGAGAATTCACGGGGCTTCAGTGTGACGCCTCCTTCCAAAAAGATTCTTGCTCCCCCGATACACGCTTGTTTGAGTGCGCGTCCGTTTCCCTTGGACTGACCACTATATGAAGAAAGCTTTCGTTCTGTTCTGTGGCCTCTCCACCTTCGCCCTGGCGGAGACTGCAGACACGGTCCCACTCAAAATCGACATCAGCCAGTTGCCGCCGCAGTCAAAGCTGATCGATAACGTGGTCGTGCCGGTGCCGAGCGAGATCTTTGGCGTTCTGGACAGACTGGGTAAGCCGAATTGGACGGCAGTCCTGCGGACTTTCAAGCGGCCCATCAAACCCTCAGGAGATCAGTCTCAGATTGCGTTATTGCTCGGAACGGTGATCGCCGAGGGGTTTATCGCGGTGGAGGCGGAGAACGCCGAAGAGGTGAAGAAGATCGGCAACAACGTTCTGATTCTCTCCAAAAGCCTCAACGCGGACCGGAAAGCCAAGCAGCGCGCGCAGAGCATCAGTGAAGCCGCGGATCGCAAAGACTGGCAGACGGTGCGCCGGGAACTCGACAAGGCGCTCGACGACGTGAAGGAAACGATGGTCGAAATGCAGAGCGAGCAGATCTCCCAGTTGGTGAGCCTCGGCGGATGGCTGCGCGGCACCGAAGCGCTGACTGCAGTCGTCACGAATGACTTCAAACCGGATGGCGCGGAACTGCTGCACCAGCCGATGTTGCTCGATTACTTTGAGAAGCGTCTCGCGAACATGCCGACCAAGATCAAATCGAATGCTGTCGTGACGAAGGTCCAGCAAGGGATCCTCGATATCCGACCGCTGGTCGGCACCGTCGATGGGACGCAGATTTCCGAGAAGACGGTAAAAGAGATCGGCCGGATTTCGGCTGATCTGGTCAAGGCGATCAACGCCAAGGCGCAATAGTCGCGGAACTCATCTGTGAAACGAATCATTGCAACTGTCCTCCTGGCCTTGGTGGCCTCGGTCACGCCGGTCTCGGCCACCATCGACGATGCGCTGTCGCTGGCGCTTGAAGCGGCCAATCCTTACGTCAAAGAAGGCTTCACTGTTCGGGAAGACTATTGGGGTGGCGATCTTCCGGTCAAACAGACGAAAGCCATCGTGCATCAGCTTTTCAAAGGGAATGAGTATTGGTTCTGGATGGCGACCGACGTGAAGGATGCGAAAATTTCCGTCCACATTTATGACAGCGACGGCAACCTGGCGGAGACCGAATCGAAGGCCGTCCCGGTGAATGGTGGCAAGGCGCACGCCTCCTTCGTGAGGCCGAAAAAGACGGGCTCGTACTATCTCATCGTGGAGATCGAGAAGTCGCCCGAGGAGCGGACCACGTGGTCGCTGGCGTACGGGTTTCGATAGAGCTGCGCGCGGGGGATTGTCCCTTGGCGGATCAAAGCTGAACGGCGATGACGGAGTCGAAAACGTTGCAGTTTGAGAGCGGTCGAGTCTTGCAGTCACTCTACGCCAACGATCTTCGTCTTTTGAAAGCGCTCGAGGAGCAGCTCACGGTGAAAGTAACGACTCGCGACGGATGGTTGCGCGTCGAAGGCGAGCCGGAGCAAATCGAACAAACTCGCCAGGTCTTTGACCAACTCGAGCGAGCCCGCCAGGGCGGTGTCGGGATTCGGAAGCACGAGTTTCTTTACGCGCTGAGTTCGGTTTTCGAGGGATCCGCTGAAGAGGGCGGGCTCGACAGCTTGCTTGATACAAAGGTCACGACTTCGTCAAAACGCGGCGCGATCGTTCCGAAGACGCTTGGACAGCGCGCCTATTTGCGGGCGATGCAAGGCACGGACATGGTGTTCGGCATCGGGCCCGCTGGCACCGGGAAGACTTATCTCGCCATGGCCATGGCCGTGAACGCGCTTAAGAAGGATCAAGTCACGCGGATTATTCTGACCCGCCCGGCCGTGGAAGCCGGCGAAGCCCTGGGCTTTCTCCCGGGCGACTTGAAGGAGAAGATCATGCCGTACCTGCGTCCGCTCTACGACGCGCTCCAGGACATGCTCGAACCGGACGAGATGCAGCGCTACATGGAACGCGGAGTGATCGAAATCGCGCCGCTCGCCTACATGCGTGGCCGCACCCTGAACCGCGCGTTCATCGTGCTGGATGAGGCACAAAACACCACGACCGAGCAGATGTTCATGTTTCTGACCCGACTCGGTGCGGAGTCGAAAGCAGTGATCACCGGCGATCATACCCAGATCGATTTGCCGACAAACAAACGTTCGGGGCTCGTCGAAGCGATGCAGGCTCTGCGCGATCTCGAAGGGATCACGTTTTGCCATTTCAGCGATCGTGACGTGATCCGGCACGAGCTGGTCCAGTCGATCGTGAAAGCTTATCGGCGCCACCGCGGAACCGGCGAAACGGAAACAAAGCGTTGATTTCAGGAGCCCGTCGCCCGACGCTAACTCCGCCAGCACATGCTAGGTTTTTTTGAACGACAGCGCCTGGTCAAAAGAGGCCTAGCCTCCTCAAAGCTCCGGCGGCGGCGGACGGAAAGCGAGCTGATGGAAACGCTGGAGCACGGGCACATAGCGAAGTTTGTGGTGCTCGCGTCGTTCCTCATTGGACTCGCCGCCCTCATCTATG
>JAQGOK010000161.1 GCA_028293645.1 Chthoniobacter sp. | reverse complement strand
CGGTTGGTCCAGCGCTGGGAAATGCGGCTTCAAGGGTTCGCGCAAGAGCACCGCATACGCGGCGCAGATGGTGGCTCAAGACGCATGTCGCCAGGCAATGGGACATGGGCTGAAGGAGGTGGAGGTGCGGGTGAAAGGTCCAGGAGCAGGACGTGAATCGGCCGTTCGCGCGATTCAGGCAGTTGGACTAGAAATCAGCGTGATCCGCGATGTCACTCCGGTTCCTCACAACGGCTGCCGCCCTCCCAAACAACGTCGCGTTTGACCATCTTCGTTTCGTCTCAATCCCTTTAAGTCATGGCACGTTATACAGGCCCCAAGTCAAAGATCAGCCGTCGCTTCGGTGTGGCGCTTTTCGGTCCCTCCAAAGCACTCGAGCGCAAGAACTACCCGCCCGGTATGCACGGGCCGAAGGGATCGCGTCGCAAGCAAAGTGAGTATTCGGTAGCCTTGGCCGAAAAGCAGAAGCTCCGGTATCAATACGGCGTCTTAGAACGGCAGTTCCGGAGGTATTTTGCCATTGCCTCGAACCGACGTGGCGTGACGGGTGAGATCCTTCTGCAACTTCTGGAGACTCGCCTCGATAACGTCGTCTTCCGGCTTGGTTTCGGCAACTCCCGGAGCGCTGCGCGCCAGCTTGTTTGCCATGGGCACGTTCAGGTCAACGGACGCAAGGTTGATGTCTCTTCCTTCAACGTAAAGCCTGGTGATACGATCACAGTGAAAGACAAGCCGCAGTCTCGCCGTCTGGCGGCGAAGAACCTGGAGCTTACGCAGATCGTTCCGATTCCAGATTGGTTGATCCTGAATAAGGAGCAGTTTTCCGGAGCGGTTTCACGGATGCCTACTCGGACCGAGATCGCGCCGATCGTCAACGAGCAGTTGATCGTCGAGCTCTACTCGAGATAATCGAGCTTCAGACCTCGGCGGTGTAGGTCGCATCTGCCGATCGAGATATCTCTCGGCTGAAGACCTCTGTCGATCACACCCTCTGCGACGGCGCTCAGGGATGGAATTGCTCAACCGTCGCACGCGCCGGCTGTCCACTCTTCCAACAAGGAAAGGGCCTTTTCGTAGCTGCGGCGCTCAAGGTAATGCTTCAGCTGCACATCAACAGGAGCCCTGAGGCACGCCTGAAGCGACTCGATTCGTCCGGAGACGTCCTTCAGCCCCTCCAAATGTCTGACAGGATCTTCGAGGTAGAAGGCGCGATCACCGATTAACCTGACTCGCTCCTTCAGCGCTGCAGCTAACGGAACAAAGATCGGATCCTTCACGACGCGTCTGAATTAGCCGTCGCTCGTTTGGCACGGTAAACGGTCTGCTTCTTCGCAGCGGCAAGCTTGGGCTTCCGAGACTCTGCTGCGAGTTGTCTTTCTGCTTCAATCCAGTCTAGATGAGGGTTTCCGGGCAGGCCGGCGTTTTGGCGCTTTTCGGCAATGAAATATGCACGGAGCGCGACCTCTGACTCGGGGAATCTGGCTCCCTTTGCCCTCCTGGATCTCGCCGGCGCCGCCTTTTTCGACGGGGTTGCATCCGCAGCCTTGGAAGGAGTAGCGACGGATTTTCGCGGAGCGGCAGGTTTGCTCGCAACCGCGACGGGTTTGGCCTTGGTGGTTTTTCGCGGTTTTGCAGCGACCGCTGGACGTGTGGGGACGTTGGTCTTTTTTCCCATATTCGCAGGTGCTATCGATAATCCAGAAGAGAACCGTGGAATCAGGCCAGAGGCCTGCACCAGTTGAAGCAGGAACAGCAGAACAGGTAAACGCCAAAGAACTACGTACCGATCTTTGCGCGACAAGCGAAAGCGCTGCCTCCGAGCCTTGAAAGCAGTGCTGCCACAACAGACGTGCCTTCCGGCACCTCGAATACGAAGGTGCCTCTAGCTCGCGCTCGCCGGTTCTTCTGTCGCTGGCGTCGCGGGAGTGAAAACAATTTTCCCGTTTTCGACACTCACGTTGGCGGTATCGCCCGACTTAAGGCTGCCGCGGAGGATCTCTTCAGCCATCGGATCTTCGAGATACCGTTCCACGGCACGGCGCATCGGACGGGCCCCGTATTGCGGGTCATAACCTTTCTCGATCAGCAAATCCTTGGCGCTCTCATCAAGCACGAGCGTGATCTCCTTGGCCTTGATCCGTGCGGCGACTTTGCTGATCTCGAGCCCCACAATCGTGAGCAACTCGGGGCGGCCGAGCGTGTGGAATACGATCAGATCGTCCAGGCGATTCACAAACTCTGGCTTCAGAACACGTTTGGCCTCGTCGAGGATCTTTTCCTTCATCACGTCGTAGGCCTGTTCGTCGCGGTTCGCGGCCGCAAACCCCATCGTATTCGACTTCTTGATCAGCTCCGCGCCGATGTTCGAGGTCATGATGATGATCGTATTGCGAAAGTCGATCTTACGGCCCAGCGAATCGGTCACTTTCCCCTCTTCCAGAATCTGGAGGAGCAGATGCATGACGTCGGGGTGTGCCTTCTCGATTTCGTCGAACAGAACCACGGAATACGGGCGACGCCGCACGGCCTCCGATAGCTGGCCGCCCTCCTCGTAACCGACATAGCCGGGAGGCGATCCGATCAGGCGGGAAGCCGTGAACTTCTCCATGTACTCGGACATGTCGATCTGGATCAGCGCATCGCGATCACCGAACATGAACTCGGCGAGGGTTTGCGCGAGAAACGTTTTTCCGACGCCAGTGGGCCCGAGGAATATGAACGAACCGATCGGACGGCGCGGGTCTTTCAAGTCAGCGCGGCTGCGGCGGAGCGCTTTGGAAATCGCGATCACCGCTTCATCCTGGCCAATCACCTTGCCGCGTAACTCTTCTTCCATCCGGAGGAGCTTCTGCGTCTCGGCTTGTTCCATGCGCTGCAACGGCACGCCGGTCCACTTCGAAACGACGTGCATGATGTCGTCCTCGCTGACCACCACCTCGCGCTCTTCTCGTTGTTCCCGCCACTCGGTCAGAATCCGCTCGAGCTTGTCCTTCGCCTGCTTCTCGCTGTCGCGGAGTGACGCAGCTTTCTCAAAATCCTGCGCTTTGATCGCAGCTTCCTTGTTTCCACGGATTTCTTCGATCTCCTTCTCGATGTCTTTGACGTTCGGCGGGCGGGTCATCGATCCAATCCGCGCACGAGCGCCGGCTTCGTCCATCACGTCGATCGCTTTATCCGGAAGGAACCGACCGGTGAGATAGCGATCGCTGAGTTTTACGCACTGCTCCAAAGCGTCATCCGTATAGCGCGCCTTGTGATGCGCTTCATACTTCGTGCGCAGTCCCTTCAGGATCAGGATGGCCTGCTCGACGCTTGGCGCCTCGACCTTCACCTGCTGGAACCGGCGCTCCAGGGCGGCGTCCTTTTCGATGTACTTCCGGTACTCGTTCAGCGTCGTGGCGCCCACGCACTGCATCTCGCCGCGGCTCAAGGCTGGCTTGATGATGTTCGACGCGTCCATCGCGCCCTCGGCCGAACCAGCACCTACGATCGTGTGTAATTCGTCGATGAAGAGGATCACGTTCTTGGTACGACGGATTTCATCCATCACCGCCTTGATCCGTTCTTCAAACTGGCCGCGGTATTTGGTTCCGGCGACCATGAGCGCCAGATCGAGCGTGATCACCTTCTTGTCCCGAAGCAGCTCGGGCACGTTCCCGCTCGCGATCTCCTGCGCGAGACCTTCGACGATCGCCGTCTTGCCGACGCCAGCTTCGCCGATCAGGACTGGATTGTTCTTCGTGCGCCGGCAGAGCACCTGAATCACCCGCTCGATCTCACTGGCCCGACCGATCACCGGATCGATCTCACCCTTTTTCGCAAGCTCGGTGAGGTCACGCCCGAAAGCACGGAGGGCCGGCGTTTTCACGTCTTTCCGGCCGCTCGCCTGCTCCTGAGGCTGCTCCGCCTCGGTCTCTGGCGGGGTGAAGTTCGGATCGAGCTCCTTAAGGATCTCGTTGCGCGTGCGCTCGATATCGACTTCCAGATTCTTCAGCACGCGGGCTGCAACGCCTTCTCCCTCGCGCAAGAGGCCAAGTAAAATGTGCTCCGTGCCCACGTACGAGTGGTTCAGCGACTTCGCTTCCTTGCCCGCCAAGGCCAAGACCTTTTTTACCCGCGGCGTGTACGGAATGTTGCCGACCATCTTGGTTTCCGGGCCGCTGCCGACTTGCTTCTCGACCTCCATGCGGACGGTCTCGAGATCGAGCCCCATCTTCTGGAGCACATTGACGGCGACACCCTGGCCGAGCTTGATCAGCCCGAGGAGCAGGTGCTCGGTGCCAACGTAGTTGTGATTGAAGCGATCCGCCTCCTTGCGGGCGAGGGCAAGAACCTGTTGCGCGCGTGGTGTGAAGTTATTCATCATGTTGGTTACGCCGCTCCAGGTTGCGCGCTGGGTATTGCCAGTTCGGTCTTCTGGAACGGCCTCAACTTGGCGTCGCCGGAATCAGCGCGCAAGCCGCGTCGCACCTTGATGCGCATATTTTGCATGTCATACCCCAAGCTCCCGACGACGGTATCCAAGCCTCGGAAAGCAACGCGCTCATGGGTCGTTCTGCCTTTCCACTTCGGACCGCGAGACGGCACGCTGGGCCGCGCCGCGGGTCCCGCTTCGCCGGTGATTAGTCTGCCCCGGGCCGCGGCATTCTGCCCCATTTGGTGTGAGAACTGAAGGTGGCTCCCCGCTTTGATTCCGAGCACGGCGTCGCATTCAAGTGTGCTCGATCTTCAGCACCGCGACGGTCCGCCCGTTGCCAGCCATCGGCACCCGTTCACCCCGTTCCGCGCCGAGCAACGCTCTTCCGATAGGGGACACCCAGCTCACCGCGCTCTCTTCGAACTCCACCTCATCGACCCCCACGATCCGGAACGTCTCCTCACTCCCATCATCGACGAGAACCGTTACCGTTGCGCCGAGCGTTACCACTTCCGTCGCGACCGCGGGTGGTTCGATGATCGTCGCCGAGTCCAGGATGCGCTCCGCAGCGGCGGCCGCCTCGTCCTCACCGGCACTCTGCAGCCTCGCGATCTTCTGTCGCAACTGCTCCACACCGCGGGTCGTCAGGTAGTTCAGAGCGCCTGGCGGCAAGCCGGACGCTGAGCGTCGACGGGTCGAGCGTTCCGGCACTTCCACATCTTCTTTGACGAATGCGCGGCTCATCGGGAGAGGCAATGCGCCCCAAAAGAGATCGGTCCGAAGCGCCCCACCGCGCGCGTCGACTGCCCGCGTCAGTTCGCCGGCGCCGCCGGCTTCTCCTCCACCACCACGCCGGCCAGATCGACCGTCCCAGCCTCGCGAACTATGAACATCACGAACGCCTCGAAGTCCATCGTCGGGGTGAAGGCAAACTCGAACCGCTTCCACTCCGTCCCGGTGGTCAACTCCTGCTCGTGGTAGAGTTCATAGGGTTCCTCTTTTTGTCGGGCGGCCAACTGCACGGCTAGCCGGTCCTGACTGCGCACCCAGCCGGTCACGAGGTAGCGACCGCCCTTGTTGTATTTCTGATTCCCCTGATAAGTCGTGAGCTGAAGCTGCCCTTCCTCCACCTTCTGCACCTTGATCCGCACCGCACCAGCAGCCTTGTCCGGTGAATCCGTCAGCTTGGTGTAAGTCGCGCTCACCTGCGCCCACTCGGAGTTGTCGTTCCAGTCCTTCGGCAGCCAGCCGCGCACGACGTGATTATTCTGCGCCTTGATCGTAAACTCCGAGCCTTCGGCCCCGAAGGCGGGC
>JAQGOK010000113.1 GCA_028293645.1 Chthoniobacter sp. | reverse complement strand
TGGGATGGCTGGATCTACGCCACCCACGGCTACAGCGCGTCGAGCAAAGTGCAGAACGCGAAGGGCGAACCGATGGGCAACATCGGCAGCGGCGTCGTCCGCTTCAAACCGGACGGCTCGAAGATCGAGCAGTATTCGTCCAAGGGCGGCAACACCTGGGGCCTGACCATCACCGGCGACAACCGGGTGATGTGGACGCAGCCCACGAGCGGGCAGCTCCTCATGCACACGATCCTGCCCGAATACGCGCTGGCGAATGGCAAGGTCGGCAGCACCGCGAGTTACAAGGTGGTTGAGCCGAGTGGAAAATCGTTCCCCGCGATGACCGCTGAGCAGCTTCCGTATGTGCAGATTGATTGGGTCGGAAGCTTCACCGCGGCCGCGGGCGCGGTGGTTTATGACGGCGGTTCCTGGCCCAAGGAATACAACGGCGACTACTTCACCACCGAGCCGACGATCAACGTCATCCATCACACGCGACTCACGCCGGAAGGCGCCAGCTACAAGGCAGCACGGCTGCCGGGGCGCGAAGAGACGGAATTCGTCCGCAGCACGGACATGTGGTGGCGGCCAATCGAGGTGCGCGTCGGACCGGATGGCGCAATGTATGTCGCCGATTTCTACAATCAGGCGGTCATCCACAACGACACGCGCGGTCCGGATCACAACCGGGTCAACGCCGCCGTCCGGCCTGATCGCGATCATTATTTCGGCCGCATCTGGCGACTGGATCACAAGAGTGCGAAGACGCTCGCGGTCCCCAATCTCGCGCAGCTCGGAACGGACGCGCTGATTGATGCGCTCTCCAGCCCGAATGCCAATGTGCGGCTGAATGCTTCCCGTTTGCTCGTCGAAAAAGCGGCGCAGCTCGCTGACCAGGAGCGGAACAATGTGCGCTTCAACTTCGCAAGCACCACCCGCGGTGACTGGAACAAGCTTTCCACCGACGCAAAGATCGCCCGGCTTTGGACGTTGCATCGGATCGGCGCTGCGCTGCCGGCTCAACTGACGAGGGCTGCCCTGAGTGACAGCGACGCTTCCGTTCGCCGCAACATGCTCCTCGTTGCGGAAGAACAGCGCGCAACGCCAGCCGCGACGCTGCCGCCGGATGCGGCGAGTCCAGTGACCGCGGCATTGAACGACGCCGACGCCGGCGTGCGCCTCGCCGCGCTGCGGGCGCTGGCAGTCGGTGAGGTGAATCAGGTCGATGCGCGTTTGCTGATCGGCGCCTGGTCGAAGTTTGACGACGACTTCCAGCGCTCCGCCGCAATCGGCGCCGCGGCGCGCAATCCCGTGGCCAGCATCAATGCGGCCCTGGACAGCGCCGATCCCGCCGGACTCGCGCCCTTGGTCGCCCAGCTCGCGACAACGATCAGCGACAAGAACGATACCGCCGCTGCCGGACAACTGGTCATCTCGCTCGCCTCCAAGCCGGCGGCTGCCGATCCGCTCAAGCGCAGCATCCTCGACACACTCGCGAAAGCGAAAGGCGACGCGCCGGCCATGACGCCCGAGCTTTCGTCCGCGCTCGGCAAACTCCTCACGAGCGGCGCCAGCGGGTCCGCCCTGCCGCTCGCTGCGAAGTGGGACAAAGCCGGCACGCTCCAGCCGCAGATCGCGGCGCTCGCGACGCAAATGACGTCCACACTCAGCGACACGAAGGCGAATGACGAAGCGCGGTTTGCCGCTGCGAGCAGCCTGCTCGGACTGCGCGCTGCGAATCCCACGGCGCTCGCCACGGTCGCAAAGCTCCTCGGCAGTGATGCCAGCCCCACCTTGCAGAAATGGATCGTGGTAGCGCTCGGCGAGACCGGCGATCCCGCGGCTGGAACCGCGCTGGTGAGCAGCTTCGGCAAATTGCCGGTGGACGTTCAACAAGCCGCTTTCGATGTCCTGCTGAAGCGCGCCGACTCCTCGATCACATTGCTCGACGCGATCCAGGCGAAGACGCTGGATGTGAGCGGCGTCGGTCCCGCGAACCTTGCACGGCTGCGCACTCACCCGGACAAAAACGTCGCACAGCGCTCCGGTGCGGTGCTGGATGAAATCCTCGGGCCAGCGATGAAGGCGAAGAATGAGGCGATCGCCAGGTTGACGCCGGCCGTGGAGAAACCCGGCAACGTCGCGAACGGCAAAACGCTCTTCGCGGCCACCTGCGCGACCTGCCACAAGTTCGGCGAAATCGGCGTGAACATCGGGCCGGGCCTGACCGGTATGGGCGCGCACGGTCCTGCCGAATTGCTGACCGCGATCGTGGACCCGAATCGCGAAGTAGATCCGACATTCGTCACCTGGAACATCGAGACGAATGATGGTCAGCTTTACTCCGGCGTAATCGAGAGCGAGAACCCGTCGAGCATTACCCTGAAGAGTCTCGCAGGCGTCCAGGAGGTGAAGGTGGCGGCGATCAAAACGCGCGTGAACACGGGCCGATCGCTGATGCCGGAAGGCTTCGAGGGACTCGGCGGCGAGCCGTTGCGCGACATCATCGCCTACATGCAGAGCGAAAGCGGCGGCGGCAAATTCCGCACGCTCGATCTGACGAAAGCCTTCACCGCGAACACGGCCCGCGGCCTCTACGTCTCGGATGAGAACAAGGGCGACACACTTGTCTTCGCCAAGACCGGAACCGTGACGGTGGACGGCATCCCGTTCAACATCGTGGCGCCAGAACGTGCGCCCGCGAATGTGATCGTGCTCAAAGGCGGACCGGAACGCTCCTATTCGAAAGGACGTCCGGAGCGTGTCGAAGTGCCAGTCGGCGGCTTCAAAGCGAACCGGCTGCATTTCCTTGGCGGGGTCGCCGGCTGGGGTCACCCGTTCGGCGGAGAAGACGAGGTCGTGATGAGAGTCACGGCCCACACGACCGACGGGATTCGCGAGAACTTCAACCTGAAGAACGGGGTCGAATTCGCGGACTACATCCGCGAGGTGGACGTGCCGGGCTCCAAGCTGACCAAAGGTCTCGTGAAGGGCCATCAGTTGCGCTGGTTCACGCTGCGCCTCTCGCAGCCGGCCGAGATCGAGAAGCTCACGCTCGAAAGCCTCAACACCGGCGTCGCTCCGACTACTGTCGCGATCACTGCGGAGCTCGCCGATCCGAACGCGCCGGCGCCTGCTTCGACTCCCGCTACCGCCAAGCCGGCCAATGCCGCACCAGCGGCCGAGATCCAGATTGCGCCCGAGTTCAGCCAGCCTGTTCCGCAGCCGCCCGCGACCGCGAACGGTCCCCGTGTCCTGCTCGTCGGCGGCGGCAGCGCGCATGATTTCCCGAAATGGTTCGGGGCCACAGACAAGGCCATCCTCGCGCCGCACGTGGGCTGGGTGGATTTCACGATGAACGCGAATGCCGTTCCGGCCGTGCTCGGCAATGTCGATCTGCTCGTCTGGAGCGCGAATCAGCCGATCTCGGCGACCACGCGCAAAGCGCTGATGGAATGGGTGAACGCCGGCAAACCGCTCATCCTGTTGCACCCCGGCCTTTGGTACAACTGGAACAACTTCCCGCAATGGAACCGCGAAGTCGCCGGCGGTGGATCACGCGGGCACGACAAGTTTGGCGAATTCGAGGTCGTTGCGAGCGCCGCGGATCACCCGCTCATGGCTGGCGTTCCAACGAACTTCAAAATCGCGGACGAACTCTACTACTTCGCACCGGATCCAGCGGGCACTCCGATCCAGGTGCTCGCCACCGCGACCAGCACCCAGAAGCCCGGCACTTATCCGCAGGTCTTCGTCGTGAAGCACCCCAAGTCCCGCATTGTCGGGATCACGCTGGGTCACGACGCCAAAGCTCATGACCACCCCGCGTTCCAGGCGTTGCTGAAGAATGCGGTGAAGTGGACGAGCGGGAAGTAAAGATACCTCCGCGGACGGCGAAGCTATCTGCCGAGGCTGGAGGCTATCCAGTGCGCAAATGGCGAAGCTCAACGGAGCATCGCGGATCGCGAGTGATAGCGGTCTTTCGATGCCCGTCCGGGTTTGGGCGTTTCACGTTTGTTTGGGGAGTGTCTGTTCACTAGCTCGTCAGAAATTTCAGCCGACGCGCGCACGGTTCCTCCAAACATGGCCGCTCACCGGCAGAGTCTGGCCGGAACGGCCGAGCGCTGCTGAGGTAACCATGGTTCCAAGTCGGAAGAAGATTGGCACGTATGCAATCTGGGTCCTTTCCAAGGTAAGCTGGCGCGTGCTCGCTCAGCCGCCGACTGATTCACGATAGCAGCAACGGTTTGGACAGCCGGCGCCGTATTCCGGAGCGAAGCATGGTAAGGATTCACCAATGCCGTTACGCCATTCCCCGCCTTACCAGAGTCGTCCTTCGTTGATCGATCGCGAACTCTCGGGTTTGGTTGCGGATGCGCCGCAGATTGAGAAGCTCGCCGTCCCGGCAGCGTTTCACATTTCGGCAGCGCTGGAAGGTCCGAAGGTTGTCATCTTCGGATCGATTCACGGCGATGAGCCCGCAGGGTCGCTCGCAGTTAAAGAACTGCTGACACAGTTTGCGGATTGCACTCTCAAGCTGCTCCGCGGCTCGGTAATCCTCGCTGTCGGGAATGAACTCGCGCTGGAGCAACGGGTCAGAAAGGTCGAACGGGACCTCAATAGGCTCTTCGAGTTCGAGTCGATCATTGAACCAAGCGGTTACGAAGAACGCCGGGCGGAGGAGCTAAGGGACCTGCTCGCCGGAGCGGACTACATGATGGACCTGCACGCGACTTCGAAGTCTTCGTCGCCGTTTCTAATGTGCGAGTCGCATTTACTGGCAGAGGCGCAGGCGATGGGATTCGCGCGGATCGTCACCGGCTGGGGAGAGCTTGGAGAGGCATCGCTCGGAGGCGATACTGAGAGTTATATCAACCAAATGGGCGGCAAAGGTTTCACCGTCGAAACGGGTCAGCGCGACGATGCTGAGGGCTGCGCCAACGCATTGGACGCCGCGCGCCGCCTGCTGCGGCATGTCAGCTTGCTCCCCTATGAGGCCGCGGATGTTACAGCGCCGGCGATTTATAAGCTGTTCGCATCCATCAAAGTGGAGGAAGCGACGTTCAAGTATCGGCAGCCATTCGGCTCTTTTAATCCGCTGGTTGAAGGAGAGTTGATCGGCTGCGACGCCAACAAAGAATACCGAGCCCCATGCGATTGCGTGCTTGTCATGCCTTCGAACGACGAATTCATGCTGGCGCGGCGGCGGAGTAACTAATCGCGTTCCCGAACGGAGTTTGGGAACGAGGGCCGGAAAGTGCCGCGGACGGCTGTAACGCCCGAGCTACAGTGATCAGTTTGACCTGATTCGTAACCGGGCAAGCTCTTCATTCAGCCAGGCGGCGGTAGGGAGCGACTTGCCATCCGGAGTTTTGACCAGGTAGGTCGCGCCGGTGAGATAGCTTTTGCTGGCAACGGCGGTGATGAAGTCTTCGGTGGTTTTTACGCAATTGCCGGCGCGGAGTAACTTAGCCCGATGTGCGTGGCTCCTTCCGCGGCGAGGGTCCGAGCAGATGCTCGATCTCCGCCTGCGCGGCAGGCGGCGGTGCCGGGAACAAGCCCGCGCCAGGAGTAAGCAGAACCAAGAACAGGACAATCGAACGGAAGGTCGCAACAGGCTAATCGCTGTGCAGTCATTGCCCGGCTCTGCCGGAATCTGTCAGCCTATTTCCGGCCGAAGAGGCTCCAACCACTGCCTTTCTCCGCCTTGTTCTGCTGCACCTTCAACTGTCCGAGCAGCGACTGCAGACCGAGATAGACCTTGTGCCAGTTGCTTTCCACCGTGGGAATCACATCCGACATATCGGCGAGGTAACGCAGCGAAGGGGCATTCGCGAAAAGCTGATGGACTTCTTCTTTCTTCGGTCCGCCTTTGTCCGTGGAAGCGAGGATCGCCTCGAGCCCTTGCGCGATGATGCTTTTCACTTCGAGAAACTGAGTCTCATCGTCGCGCGAGAACTTCTTATCCCGCGCCAGGTTCACGTAGTGGTTAAACTGCTTCCAGCACTCAATGTAGTTTTCGAGGTGGAGGACGAACTCATCGAGGTTCTTGTAATGCATGGCGGGCGGATTGTGCTGATGCGGAAGCTGAAGGGTGGCGGGTTGGAGGAAGACGAGCGCACCGCCACGCAACTCGCGGGCCGTGATGACGAGGCCGCTGTAGTGGATGTGCAGATCAGTGAGCGGCAGGTTGTTGGAAAGCGCCTTGTCGAAGATCTCGAGGACGACGCGGCCGATCTCCAACATGCTCTCCTGCGAAAAGGAGGAAGGCAGCGTGGAGGCGACGAGGTCGCCGCCTCGGTGCAGGGTAAAGCAGCCGTTCGGGAGCCGCTCGGGGCGCATCGGCTTTGGCGCACGGGAGAATGGTTTCAGGATGCCCATTTCGCTTCGATCTGTCTCATGGTTTCGCGAATCACAGGGAGCAAGGCGGAGCGGGTGAAGCCAACGCCGAGGTCTTCCTGGTCCCCGCAGACGATCGCCACGTGGCGCTGCGGTCCAAGCGCTTCGATTTGCTCCAGTTGTCCCGTCTCGAGTTTATCCGCGAGGGCACGCAAGGCAGTGGTGCTCTGGTGAATCCAGGCGGCCATTTGCTCGGCATTCTCGGCACCCCACTGCTCAAATTTGGTCGGATCGCCGGTCTCGACGCCGATTAAGAACTGCACGCCCTTGTATCGCGAAAACGAGGCAAGGCCGGTGCCATCTTCAAGCGCTTCCTCCGCTTTGGATTCATCGAGGCTCTGCGCCGTCTCCATGAGCAGATTCTCGTAAGAGGAAAAGATCGTCCGTGGCCGCGGCAGATCCGACGGCAGGATTTCGAAGCTGCCAGCCTTCCAACGGAGCATCTCCAGGAACGCATCCTTACCCAGCGATTCGCCGGTTGCGGCGTCCAGGATTTCGCCCTTCTGAATCCAGATCCGTCCTTCGCCGGATGCGCTTTGCACTCTCAAGATGACCGAAGCCTGCGTCAGACATTCAAGTTGCACGATGTCCACCAACGTCTTGCTCTGCACGCCGCGGAAGCCGCCTTGATCGTCTTTCTCGAGCAGCGACTCGATGCAATCCACGAAGGAGATGATCTCCTTCCCGGTCTTCGGTTTCTCGATGTAAAGGTCGATGCCCATGGCATAGGCACGGGCGCGAAACTGTTCGTCTTCCGCAGCGGTCATCACGCAAACGCGCAACGCTGGGAATTTGCGGCGGACGATCGCCAGCACCTGGAAGCCGTCCATGGTCGGCATGCGCAGATCGACGAGCAACAGATGAAACGGTTCGCTTTCGAGAAGCGCGATCGCCCGGGCGCCGTTATCCGCAGTGTGGATCTCCGGCTGACTCGGGAGGCGCGCCAGGATTTCCTGGTAGATCTCCAGGATGTCGTGCTCGTCGTCGAGGATGAGGATTTTCTGACGGACAGGCATGAGGATCAGTCGTGAAGCTCGAGGTTACGGAGGGGGGCCGTGGGGCGATGAGTCTGCGTCATAGTTGTGGCTCACTAGCACGTCACAGGCCAACCCAACATCGGGCAAGAAACAATCGTTTACACCGCTCCCCGGTGGCATTGCGTCTGCTTGCTTCCGCTGCTCGGCGCTGAGCCTCCCCATGTTTTCCTTCTTTAAGAAACTCTTCGGCAAAGCGCCGCGCCAGACGGTGGCACCCCTCAGCGGCTCGGTGACCCCGGCCGAGCCCAGCGCGCCGATGCCCTCGGTCGAAGTGGTCCACCTCTCACTCGCGGTGATCGCCTCCGCCTTCCCGGAGGAACTCGCCAGCAGTGTGCTGCAACTTCCGGAGCCGGAGATCACGGTCGCCTTGCCGGTCCCGACGATCATGAAGCAGCTGCCGACCGGCGTGGTGAAAATGTCGCTCGCCAGTTTGCATCGGCAGGCGCCGCCCGGTGTCTTTAGTCCCCTGCAAGCGGGTGACCGGCGGATGGTGAATGTGCCGCTCGGCGAGATCTTCCTGCACATCAGCCCAAGTGCGCTGAAGCGGCGGCCCGATCAACGCCCGGCATTTATCCCGGACGACCATTACAATCTCTTCGGTAACACCACCAACCCGTACGAGATCGCCGCGCCATTGATGTCCGATGACGCACCGAACGAGGAGTTCGTCGCAGTCCTCGATCTCGACGAAGCGCCCCTACCGCAAACGGAAGTCAGCGGGCTGAAGCTGGAAGCTGATCCGACAATGCCCGTCGGTCCACGCGTGCTCGCACCGCCGGCAGACTATTTCGGCCCAACGGATCGGACGCCGCGGAAACCAGACGCCGTTCCTGCTCCGAGCCTCAATCCGCCGAAGCCCACAAAGTCCGACCTGCCGCCGATCGTGCTGCCACTGCAACGGCTTGCTGCGCTCTGGCCGGAGCCAATCCGCAGGGAGCTGGAGGCGGTCAACGGATCCGCAACGGTCGCCCTGCCGGCTGCCGAAGTCGGGGCAGCGCTCGCCAAGGGCAAAGTCAGTTTCACTTGGGGAGAGATTCGTTCCTGGATCGAGCCCGCGTTCACCGAACCCAGCAACGTGAACGGCGACACGCTGCTTTTGTTACCTCTGAAGGTGGTGGCGCCGGCGTTCCTCTCCGCTGCGCAGAAACCCAAAGCCGAGAAGGTGGCGGATCTCGACGAGACGATTCCAGCGCTCTTCGTCAATGCGCATCAAGGAGAACCTGCGCCTGAAGCTCCGGCGGTTGAAGTGCTCGTGCCCCCCGCACCGATGCCGGAAACGGTTCCCGAAGTTTTCACGCCGGGAGGAGCAGTGGTGTTCAATCAGGAGCCTCCGCCCGAGGAGATCAAACAAAGCGAGCCGGCGGTTACCGAGCCAGTTCTGCTGACGACCCTGGGTGCAGTCTTCGGAGTACCGGAACGGGAAAACTGGACACCCGCTGAGCTGGTTTCCAACGTCGTGCGTTTGCCGGGAGTAAGCGGCGCGCTCGTCGCGCTCGACGAAGGTCTGCCCGTGGCGCAGTCACTGCCTGAGGAGCTGAAGGCCGAAACCATCGCGGCGTTTCTCCCGCAGATCTTTGCCCGTCTGAACCACTACTCGGGTGAAATGAGCCTTGGTGAAGTGGACGAGCTGCTTTTCACGAGCCGCGGCGCGCCGTGCCAGCTCTACCGTCTCGGCCAGGTCTATTTCGCAGTGCTCGGAAACCCGGACACCGCACTTCCCACCCGTGAGTTGCGCCTTGTGGCCGACGAACTAGCCAAGCACTCCGCACAAGCGTAATCCCCACCATCCCATGGCCATCATCAACCAAGCCACCAAGGAGCTGCAGGTAAAGATCGTCTTTTACGGCCCGGCAAAGAGCGGCAAGACGACCAACCTCGAGCAAGTGCACAAGAACGTGCAGGTGCCCGAAACCAGCGCCAAAGGAAAACTCACGTCGCTGGCGACCAGCAGCGACCGGACGTTGTTCTTCGACTTCTTCCCCCTCGAAGCAGTGGCGATCAAGGGCTTCAAGACCAAGTTCGCGCTCTTCACCGTCCCGGGGCAGGTCATCTATAACGCGACGCGTCAGATCGTGCTCCGTGGCGTGGACGGCATCGTGTTCGTCGCCGACTCGCAGTACGACAAGATGGAGGAGAACATCGAGACCTTTAAGCATCTCGAGGAGAACCTGAAGACGCTCAACCTGAAGCTCGAAGACATCCCGTATGTCATGCAGTACAACAAGCGCGACTTACCCGACGCGGCGCCGGTCGAATACCTCGACTTTCTCCTGAACAACCGTGAAGTCCAGGTGCCGACGTTTGAAGCCAGTGCCAGCAATTGCGAAGGGGTCTTTGAGACGTTGAACATGATTACGCGCATGCTGCTGCACAAGTTCCTCAACGACGGAGCCCGGAAGTAACTCCCAAAACTGCATGGCTCAGTTTCCACCACTCGAGCAGGACGATCTCGATCACCTCAATACGGTGATGAGCGACTTACTGCGGAAGAGTGAGGCTCATATTGCGTTGCTGGTCGAAAAGGCCGGCTATCTGATTCATCAATGCGGAAGCCAGGATGCGATGGACACCACGACGTTCGCGACGCTCGGCTCGAATGCTTACAACGCCGTGCAATTCATGGCGTCGCTGGTCAATGAGAGCAACTTCACCAGCATGTATCAGCAGGGCGAAAACTTCAGCACGCTGATGGTGAACGTGGATGATAACTCGCTGCTGGTGATCGTCTTTCCGACCCATCTTACCGTCGGCTCGATGAAGTATTACGCCGCACCCGCTGCGCGCTCGATCGCTCAACGGATCCAGCACGCCAGCGATCGCTCGCCCGGCGCGGGGATCGACTTGAGCGACATCGATCCCAAGGACGTGCAGTCCGCACTCTTCCAGAAGAAGCTGCCGTAGAGCTCGCGAGGGAGGCCGCGGATTCCTCAATCAAGGGGTTAATGCGGGCAGCGGACCGCGCCCTGGCAGATCGCCGAAGAGGCGGCGTCGCCTCCGCATGCGTTCGCCGGAACGGGGAAAAACGATCCATGGTTTTCATGCGCCCACTTACCTCGACGTGAAACAGCTCCTGCAGCGTCTTCGTCTCATCCGTTTTCCGGAGCGAGCCATTCTCATTGTCCTGCTGCTGATCGGCGGCAGTGTCTGGGCGTTCGTTGAAATCGCGGACGAAGTGCTCGAAGGCGGAAGTCAGCATTTCGACGAAACGGCGATCCGCTTTTTCCGAGATCCGAATAATCCCGCAATTCCCATCGGCCCGGTCTGGGTGGCCGATGTCGCGCGAGACGTGACCGCGCTCGGCGGGGTAACCGTGACCGCCATGATGACCGCCGCGGTGCTCGGGTTCCTTTGGCTGCAAGGGCGGCGTCACGCGATGCTGCTGGTCATTGTGTCGGTCGTCGGTGGAGCGATCGCGAGCGGTGTGCTGAAGGAAGCATTCGACCGGGAACGCCCGTCGCTCGTCCCGCATCTGACGCGGGTGACTTCCTTTTCGTTCCCGAGTGGCCACTCGCTACTCGCGGCGGTGACTTACCTGACGCTCGGCGCGTTGCTTGCCCGCACCACGCAACATCGGTCAACCAAGGTTTATTTCCTCTCAATCGCAGTTTGCCTGACCTTGCTCATCGGTTTCAGCCGCGTCTTTCTCGGCGTCCACTATCCGACCGATGTGCTCGCTGGCTGGTGCGCCGGCACGGCATGGGCGCTCTTTTGCGCGATCATTGCGCGTTGGCTGCAGCAGCGGGGGAAAGTGGAGCCCGCCTCGCCCGCCCCAGCAGTCAAAGAGGTTTAAACGCCTGCTGGCGGGGTCACGAACGCCATGTACCAGCCGACCAGCTCCGGGCCGAAGAACATCCAGACCAACGCGCCGAGCGCGAGGTAAGGCCCGAACGGGATCTTCATCGACCACTCACGTTTCCCGAGTGCGATGGTGGTTAATCCCACGAGCGCACCGACGGTTGAGCCGGCCATGATGGTGAAAAGCACCGCCTTCCAGCCGAGGAACGCCCCAATCGCGGCGATGAATTTCACGTCGCCAAAGCCCATCGCCTCGCGCGGAATCACCACGGAAGTCGCGATGCCGCGAATGACGTTCACCTTCTCCAGCTGCCAGGTGCGACCGGCGCTTTCGAGCTGGTTCAAGCTGAACGCGAATCGCCCATCGGGAATCTCCGTGCCGTCCACCACGACCTGGGTTGCCTCCACCAGCAGGCGGTCGCTATCCCGCCAGAAAGTCTCGCTCCAAAGCCACGATTCTCCGCGCGGCGCGGCTGACTCGGGCGGATTGGCGTCTTCGGCGGCCGCCTCTTTCCAGCTCACATTGCCGACGACCAGGTCGGCGTCGCTCTGCTCGCCCTGCTCCGTCTGCACCATCTTGCGGGTCCAGGTGAAGGCGGTCGGTCCTGCCAGCTTGAACTGCTTTTTCCCGAACGCTTTTTTGCCCAGCTCGACCACACCCCAAAGCAGGAGGTAACCCGCCGCAGCCCCCGCGAGCGACCATCCCGCCGAGATGAGATTCGAGCTCGTCTCCATCATTGTCGGGATGGCGAAACTGAGCACCACGCCGGCCGCGACTCCGCCCCAGGTAATCTCGTCGGGAATGATGAAATGCTCGAAATCGATGAAGGTCGCGACGATCAGCAGGCTGACCAGGATCCAAAACGGCAACGCCAGCACCCATCCTTGTCCGTCCCATTCGGACCGAGGCTGCAACCAGACCCGCCACCAGACTGCGAGGAAGAGCAACCCGGTCAGCAGCTCCACCCCAAAGTAGCGGACGGCGATGGGTGACCCGCAGTTCGCGCAGCGCCCGCGGAGCGAAAGCCAGGAAACGAGCGGCAGGTTCCGAAACCAGGGAATCTGGTATTTGCACGAAGGGCAGAAGGAACGCTTCGGCTCATTCACCGACAGGCCGAGCGGCATCCGGTAAATGCAGACGTTCAAGAAGGAGCCAATCGCGGAGCCAAGAACGAAAGCGAACGCGGCGAAAAGAATCTCGTAGGAGAGCGGGAGCACCGCACGGAGTGAAGGCGTCGCCGTGTTGACGGTCAACCCACAAGGCCGACGCGGCTGGTCTCCGCGATCACCTTCTCAAGATCTCTGTTTATGCGCCTGCCTCCATCCGCCCTGTTCTGCCTCACGTTGGCGTTCGCATCGATCGCCGACGCCGCGCTCTACCCGATCACCGTCCGCGTGGAGCAAAAAAACAAGAGCCAGACGGACGGTCCCAAAACCACGCAAACCAAGGAGTTGAAGGTGCTCCTTGGTAACAGCACGAAGCAGGAATACAGCGGCCTGAAAGTGAAGTATCTCCTCTTTGCGCGCGACGTTCTCAGCAAAGATATCTCACTCCTGGAGCAGGGCGAACGGCCGGCTGATCTCAAAGGGATGAACACTGCGGTCGTCGAAACGCCGGAGGTGACCGCGACGTTCACGGATGAGCATTCGAGCGGGGGACGGAAGGGCGGAAATCAGGTCGGGGCGAACTCAAAGAGCAAAAAGGTGGAAGCGTCAGGCCAGAAGATGGTCGGCTACGCGGTGCAGGTCTTCGATGCCGCAGGCAAACTGATCGGCGAAGCGTACGAACCGCTGAGCATGAAGGAGCAGGTGACGAAGGTGGGCAGCACGAAAGCGGGGCCCAAGTAGCGGCTGCGGCATCGCAGGTGCCATTCCGTGGTCGCCTAGCTCGTGCTCTGCGGCGCTTTCTCGGCGGGGAGCAGCCACTCTGAATCCACCATCTCGCAGAGAATGTGCAGGAGGAAGCGGTGAGCCTCCTGAATTCGCGCGGTGATCTGACTCGTGATGACAAACTCGATGTCGGCCAGGCCGCGCGCGACGCCGCCCTCGCGGCCAAGCAGCGCAACGCTGGAAAGCCCGCCATTCCGAGCCGCGTGGAGGGCCGCAGTGATATTCTTCGAAGCCCCGCTCGTACTGAGTGCGAAGAGCACATCACCCGGAGCGCCGAAGGCACGGACGCTTCGCGCGAAGACCTCTTCGAATCCGTAGTCGTTCCCAGTGGCCGTGAGCAGGCTCCCGCAAGCGGCAAGGTTCAGCGCGGGATAAGGCCGCCGATCCTCTTTGAAGCGACAGGCAAACTCCGTCGCAAAGTCCGCACCGTCGCCGGCGCTTCCGCCGTTGCCACAGACCAGCAGCTTGCCACCGCCGACAAGAGTTTTGCCGACGAGCGCCGCGGCCCGATCCAGTTCAGTTTGAAATGCGCCGAGTGATCGGAGCGTTTCGGCGGCGTCGTGGATGCCTTGTTCGAGGACGGTCATGCTCCGCGACCGTATGGAGCTGCGCTGGCGAAAGGAAGCTCCCGCCAGCCTTACCGCCGTCCCGCTCGCTTCTGCACCCACTCGAGCAGGATGGGGCGAGTGAGATCGGTCGCGAACTTCAGAACGGCCAGGACAATCGCGGCGCGTCCCGCCTTCTCGACATCCGGCGAGCGTTTGCTTGGCGGGCGAACCACCTTCTCTTTCCGCCGCCCCGGCAGCCACGCGAGGAGCATGCCGCCGAGCGCACAAGAACCGAGCAGGGTTGACCGATTGCGATCGATGCTGTCGCGCAGCATTCGCTTCGGGCTGAGCACCGTTTTCAGCGCCCCACCCTCGGCGCTCAGGTGCGCTCGCGCCGAGGAGAGAGTCCCCAACAGTTCGGCTTTCAGCTCTTCAGCCATTCCTGATCCTTTCGAAATTCGTCCATCGTCGCAGCGAAGACGCTGCCGCCGGCGCGCTTTCTGGCCATCGAAACGAGAAAACCAGCACCCCCGAGATGCAAGACGGCGATGCCGATCGTCGCCCAAATCCAGGCATTCCCACCACCACTGATCCAGGCGATCAAAAATGCGATCGCGAACATCAGGAGAACGTATCCGATCAGCACACAGACCAACGCCACAACCCCAAACGTCACCGCCAGGCCAACATTAATGGCTGCTTCTCTTCCTTCGAGAGCGGCCAGATGGCCGCGCGCCTGGATGTAAGCGAGCAGACTTCCGAACCAGGCTGCGGCGCGGCTCCAGACATCCGGTTCAGCCACGCCGGCGCCGACCGCCTGCTCCGTGCCGGCCGCGAACGCCATCAGCGCCGCAGGATCAGACCAATGACAAAGCCGACGCCCAAGGCGGCGAGCACAGCCTGGAGCGGATTGCTCCGGACATACTCTTCACAATCCTGCTCGATCGAGCGGACCTGCTCGCGAGCGGCGCCGTAAGCGTCTCCCACTTGTCCCCGCACCTGCTCGACCTTCTCGGTCGCTGCCGCGCGCAGGTCATCGGCTTTGCGTTGCAGATTGCCAGCTGTGGTCTCCGGCTGAGCGCCCGGAAAATCGGAAGGGGAGGAATAGGGATCGGAAGAGAATTCGTCAGGCATGGCGTGAATTGTTGTGCTCAGGAAACGCGCGCGGATGGGCTGATGCGCGTGTGGTTCTGGCCCCGACCGGGCGCTCAGGAAGCGATTTCGGCGACAGCCTCCACCGGTTCAGCGGCGATCCGCTGAATCAGGAGATCGAGTTCTCCAATGTCCACGGGCTTCGTGAGGTGCGCGAGGAATCCGGCTTCTTTGCTGCTTTGCAGATCGTCTTCCATCCCGAATCCGCTCAGCGCAATGGCGCGAAAGGAATACTGGGTCGCCAGTTCGGCCACAAGTGACAGCCCGGATCCATCGGGCAGGCCGATGTCGCTGATGAGAACGTCGTAGCGGTAGGCGACACTCTTTTCGAGGGCTTCGGATACGCAGAACGCAGTCTTCACCTCGTAACCGCGGCGGGTGAGCAGGCGCTCCAGAGATCGGTTTGTGTCGGGATGATCCTCGACGACCAGCAGCCGCAATCGTTTGCGCTCAGGCACCTTGTCGGGTGCAACCGCGGTGGAGTTCTCCGCCGGAGCGGGCGCGAGCGGCAGAACGACGCGAAAGGCGGCGCCTTTGCCGACGCCATCGCTGGCGGCCGAAATGTTGCCGCCATGCAAGCTGACCAACGCTTTCGAAATCGCGAGACCAAGCCCCAGTCCGGAAAGGGATCGAGTCCCTTGCTCGAAAGCGTTGAAGATCTTGGGCAATACCTCGGCTTCGATGCCGATCCCGGTATCGATCACCTGAACCTCGAGCGCCTGATCCCGCACCTGCGTTCGGATTTTCAGTCGTCCCCCTTCAGGAGTGAATTTGACCGCGTTCTTAACCAGATTCCAAAAGACCTGCTGGAGGCGCGCGGCATCCGCTCGGAGCCAGGCGGCAGCCCCGGTCGCTTTGTAGTCCACCGACAACTTTTTGTCCTCGATCTCGGAATTACAGATATCGAGCGCACTGCGGATGACGGTGTGGGCGTCCACGGTTTCGAGCTTGAGCTGCACCTTGCCTTTGCTGACCCGAGTCAGGTCGAGCAGGTCATCGATGAGCCGCGCTTCGAGCTGAATATTGCGCCGCACGACCTCCAGTGATGGGCGAAACTGCTCCGGGAAGTCCGGCTCATCCTCCAGCAGAGCGATGGTCATCAGCACTGGGGTCAAAGGCGTGCGCAGTTCGTGACTGAGCATGGCGAGAAACTGGTCCTTCGCCTGGTTCGCTGTCTCGGCCGCGTGCTGTGCTTTCTGCGCGGCCTCGTAATGGCTCGCGTTATCGAGGGCGAGCGCCGCCCGACGGGCGAGTTCTTCAGCTTGAGCCACTTCCGCTTCGCCGAAGGCGTTCAGTTCCGTGCCGATCAACGCGAGCGCTCCCAGTATCCGTCCTCGCGCACAAAGCGCCGTCAGCAGATACGAGCGAACCCCAAGTGCGCGGATCGCTTCGATCTGTTCGCGTGGCATGGTCCGTCGGGTCTCTTCATTTTCAGCGAAGTCATTGCAGACCTCGGTCGAGCCGGTCCGCAACACATATCCCAAACCGGACTGGCAGGTGAGATCGACCGGGAACCGAGCGCGAAATTCGCGCAACGTGGCCTCCTGTTCCGGATCACGATGCGCGACGGCGACCGTGCGGACCGTCTCGTCTGCTTCGCACATGTCGATGAAGCAATAATCGGCGAGGCGCGGAACGATCAGCCGAGCCAGATTCCCGAACGTCTCCTCATAACGTAGCGAACTCGCCAGCACGTTGCTCGCTTCCGCGAGAAAGGCGAAGCGCTCCCGGGCAGTCTCGGCTTCGACGCGCGCGGCTTCCGTCCGGATGAACTGAGCACGTTCTTCTGCCTGCCGCTCGATCTGCGCCGTTTTGCGGAACAGATCCACAAACACCGATACCTTCGCTCGCAGAATTTCGGGGATGATCGGCGAGAGAATGTAATCGACCGCGCCCAGCGAATAGCCACGCGAAACGTGGTTGTCGGTGTCGTTCACCGCGCTCACCAGGATGATCGGGGTGAACTCGCTCCGCCGTCGCTGCCGAATCATGGCCGCGGTCTCAAACCCATCCATGCCGGGCATGTTCACATCGAGCAGGATGACGGCGAAATCCTGCTGGAGCAGCGCGCGCAACGCCTCCTTGCCGGAGCGAGCGAGAACGACGTTCTGGTTCAGCTCGGCGATCGCCGCGTCGAGAGCGAGCAGCTTATCCGCTCGATCATCAACGATCAGAATGTTGACCTTTTCCTCCACGGAAGGCGGGGCCTTCGAGGAAGGATGATCGTCCCTCCTCGCTGCCGTGATCTCCTTCTCCATGAGAGTGAGGGCTCCTAGCGGTGCAGCCACATCCGGAGGAGCGAGATCAGTTTTTCCGTGTCCACCGGCTTCGAGATATAATCCGAAGCCCCAGCGTCGATGCATTTTTCGCGGTCACCCTTCATCGCTTTTGCTGTCAGTGCGATGATCGGCAGCTTCTTGAAATCATGCGTGCTGCGGATCTCACGCATCGTTTCGTAACCGTCCATCTCAGGAAGCATGATGTCCATCAGCACCACCTCGATGTCGCGGTCGGACTCCAGCGCGTCGATGGCCTGTCGCCCGGTCTCCGCGGGGAGGACGGTCATCTTGTAACGCTCGAGCACGCTGGTCATCGCGAAGATGTTCCGCACGTCGTCATCGACGATCAGCACCTTGCGATTGGCGAGCACGGCGTCCTTGCTGTGCAGCTTGGCGAGCATGGCACGCTGCTCCGAATCGAGCGTATCCACCCGACGGTGCAGCCAAAGCATCGTCTGATCGAACAGCCGTTCAGGGCTGCGCACGTCTTTCAAGATGATGATCTGCGCCGCGCGGTTGAGCTGGATCTCTTCCTCGTTGGAAAGATCCTTCGCGGTGTAAACGAGGATCGGCAAATGCGGATGCAGCAAACGAATGTCGCGCACCAGATCAAACCCGGAAGCATCGGGCAGAACGAGGTCCACGATCACCGTGTCGAAGCGCTCTTCCGCCAGAGCGGTCACCGCCTCGGAGGCACTCACCGCCGCACGCATTTCCAGCCCCTCGTGGCCGAGGAGCTTGGCCATCGTTTCGCGCTGAGTGGCGTCATCTTCGATGACCAGCAGCCGTCTCGGCTGATTGCGGAACATGCCGATCTGATCCAGCACAGCAATGAGAGCATCCTGACTGACGGGCTTGCGGATAAAGGCGAGCGCCCCGTGACGCAGCGCGTTCTCCGGCTCTTCGTCCGCGGATACCACGAACACGGGGATATGCCGCGTCGTAAGATCATCCTTCAGCCGCTCCAGGACGTGCCAGCCGTTGAGATCCGCGAGGCTGATGTCGAGCAGGATGCCCTCCGGGTGATACTCACGTGCCAACGCCAGCGCCTGGCTGCCATGGCTGGCGACCAGCGCCTTGAAGCCTTTCTCTCGCACCAACTCGCGCTCGAATTCAGCGAAGTGCGCGTCGTCTTCGACGATCAACACCACCTGGTCTCCCGGCTGAATGTTTTCGCGATCGTCCGCCAGCATCGAACTCAACGTCTGCCGGACCGGCATGACCGGTTCCGCAGTTGCCGCCCCTTCAGGCTTGCCGGCCAGTCGCGGCTCATACGGGGAAGCCGAGGGGAATCGTTGCGGTGGGATGAAGCTCTGAGGCAGGTAGAGAGTGAACGTGCTTCCCTTTTCGGGGACGCTCGTCAGCCGGATCTCACCGCCAAGGAGGCGCGCGATTTCCCGACTGATCGCAAGACCCAGCCCCGTGCCGCCGTATTTCCGGCTCGTGCTGCCATCGGCCTGTTGAAACGCCTCGAAGATGCTCTGCTGCTTTTCCCCGGCAATGCCGATGCCGGTATCCGTGACGGCAAACGCCAGCACAGTTGGCGCGCGATTGAGCCCATGATGCTCTTCGCTCCAACCGCGCGTCGCATAGCCGACGCGCACCGTCACGCCGCCGCGCTCGGTGAACTTGAAGGCGTTCGAGAGCAGATTCTTCAGCACCTGGTCGAGCCGCTGTGGATCGGTCTCGAACATCAGCGGCAGCGCCGGATCCACATGGATGGAGAGCTCCAGATCCTTGCGATCGGCCACCGGACGGAAGGTGCGCTCCAACCCATCGAGGAGTTCCTGGAATGGGCAGGCGCTGATGTCCACCGAGACCGTGCCGGATTCGATCTTTGAAAGATCGAGAATGTCGTTGATCAAGCGGAGCAGGTCCTTGCCTGAACCGTAAATCGTCTTGGAAAACTCGACCTGCCGCGACGTCAGGTTTCCGTCTGTGTTGGAGGCGAGTTGATCCGCGAGAATGAGCAGGCTGTTCAGCGGCGTGCGCAGCTCGTGCGACATGTTCGCCAGGAACTCGGACTTGTATTTCGAAGTCAGCGCGAGCTGCCGCGCTTTTTCTTCGAGCGCCTGCCGCGCTTGCTCGACTTCGCTGTTCTTGCGCTCGACCTCGGAATTCTGTTCGGCAAGCAACGCGGCTTTCTCTTCGAGTTCCGCATTCGTCTGCTGAAGCTCCTGCTGCCGGCTTTGCAGCTCGGTCGCAAGGGTCTGGGATTGTTTCAGCAAATCCTCCGTGAGCGTGTTTGCCTCGATCGTGTTGAGCACGATACCGATCGATTCAACGAGCTGATCGAGGAACGCCTGGTGCGTCGCGCTGAACCGTTCGAACGAAGACAGCTCGATGACCGCTTTGACCTGGCCTTCGAAGAGCACCGGAAGAACGACGAGATTGATCGGCGTCGCTTCGCCCAGGCCGGAAGTGATCCGCACGTAATCGGCGGGCACGTTGGTGAGGAGGATGCGCTCTTTCTCGAGTGCTGCCTGGCCGACGATGCCTTCGCCAAACTTGAAGCGGTTCGAAACGGACTTCCGCTCGCGATAAGCGTAGCTCGCGAGCAGTCGCAGCGACGGATCGGCATCGGAGCCATCAACAATATAAAAGACGCCGTGCTGAGCGCTGACCGTTGGCGCGAGTTCGGACAGAATCAGTTTGCCGACCGTGAGCAGATCCTTCTGGCCCTGGAGCATCCGGGTGAACTTCGCGAGGTTCGTCTTGAGCCAATCCTGCTCGCTGTTCTTCAACGTCTGATCCTTCAGATTGCGGATCATCTCGTTGATGTTGTCCTTCAGCGCGCCGACCTCGCCGGTCGCCTCGACTTGAATCGAACGGGTGAGATCGCCTTTGGTCACCGCCGTTGCCACGTCCGCGATGGCGCGCACCTGAATGGAAAGATTCGCCGCGAGCTGGTTCACGTTGTCCGTCAACGCGCGCCACGTGCCGGACGCACCAGGCACGCTCGCCTGTCCGCCCAGCTTTCCTTCCACACCCACCTCACGGGCCACCGTGGTGACCTGATCGGCAAAGGTCGCGAGCGTGTCGATCATGTTGTTGATCGTCTCGGCGAGTTCCGCGATTTCGCCTTTGGCCTCCACGGTCAGTTTCCGCTTCAAGTCGCCGTTTGCGACCGCGGTCACGACCTGGGCGATGCCGCGCACCTGACCGGTCAGGTTGCTCGCCATGAAATTCACGTTGTCCGTCAGATCCTTCCAGGTGCCGGAGACGCCTTTCACCACCGCCTGGCCCCCCAGCTTTCCTTCCGTGCCGACTTCGCGCGCCACACGAGTCACCTCCGACGCAAACGAGCTGAGCTGATCGACCATCGTGTTGACGGTGTTCTTCAGCTCCAGAATCTCGCCGCGCGCTTCCGCGGTGATCTTCTTGGAAAGGTCGCCGGTTGCGACCGCCGTCGTGACTTCCGCGATGTTACGGACCTGGCCGGTGAGGTTGCTCGCCATGCCGTTTACCGAATCGGTGAGATCCTTCCACGTGCCGCCGACGCCTTTCACCACGGCCTGACCACCGAGTCGGCCTTCGGTGCCGACCTCGCGCGCCACACGAGTTACTTCCGAAGCAAACCCGTTGAGTTGATCGACCATGATGTTGATCGTGTTTTTCAGCTCCAAAATCTCACCGCGCGCTTCCGCCGTGATCTTGCGGGAAAGATCGCCGTTCGCGACCGCCGTCGTCACGTCGGCGATGTTCCGGACCTGCGCCGTGAGGTTCCCCGCCATGAAGTTCACCGAGTCGGTGAGATCCTTCCACGTGCCGCCGACGTCCTTCACGTCCGCCTGGCCGCCGAGACGCCCTTCGGTGCCGACCTCGCGGGCCACGCGAGTTACCTCCGAGGCGAACGAACGAAGCTGATCGACCATCGTGTTGATCGCCTCCTTGAGCTGCAAAATCTCGCCGCGCACATCCACGGTGATCTTCTTTGAAAGGTCGCCCGCGGCCACGGCGATGGTCACGTCCACGATGTTGCGCACCTGCGCGGTGAGGTTGCCGGCCATCTGATTGACGCTTTCCGTCAGATCCTTCCACACTCCCGACACTCCCTTGACCTGAGCCTGACCGCCGAGTTTGCCCTCCGTGCCCACCTCGCGGGCCACGCGGGTGACCTCCGAGGTGAAGACCGAGAGCTGATCGATCATGCGGTTGACCAACTTGGCCGAGTGCAGGAATTCGCCCTCCAGCGGCCGGCCGTCCACCTCGATGGCCATCGACTGCCCGAGGTCGCCCTTGGCCACCGCGCCGATCGCGCGTGTGACCTCCGTGGTCGGCCGCACCAGATCGTCCATCAGCGTGTTGAGCGCTTCCACTTCGTCGGCCCAGCCGCCCACCATGCCCGTCACGGCCATGCGCTGGCGCAGGCGCCCTTCCTTGCCCACCACGCGCGAGACGCGCGCCGCCTCCAGCGCCCGGCGCTCGCTCATCCCCAGCACATCGTTGAAAGCATCGGCGATTTTGCCGCGCACGCCGGTCCAACCTTCCGGCAGCCGCGCCGTGAAATCGCCTTTCCGGAAATCGAGCATCGCCGCGAGGAGTTCCAGTTCCCACGACTGAGCCGTGTCGTTCAAGGGCTCCGTAGCCTGCCTCTTCGGGCTTGGTGGAGTGGTGGATGCGGCCCGGGAGAGAGGCGTAGTTTTTGCCATGACGTAGAAAAACGATTAACGGCCAATCGCGTGCGCGTCACGATCAGGCCGTATCCTGAATTGCGAATCGGGCGACGCTTGCCTAGTGCGAACCGCACGATTACCGCGGAAATTTTCTACGACCGCCCCGGGAGCTGAGATGAGCGTGTGCGTCGGCGCAGTCGTCGGAGCCGCGGAGGTCGGCGGCGCTCGCGCGCCGATCTCACGCGTCAGAGCAGCTTGTCGAGGGTGATGGGCAGATTGCGCACGCGAGTCCCCGTGGCGTGATAGACGGCATTCGCCACCGCGGCCGCGATTCCCGTGGTGCCGATCTCGCCCATGCCGCGCGCGCCCATCGGGTTGAACTGAAAGTCGGGCTCGCCGACGAAATGCACTTCGAGATCGAGAACATCGGCGTTCACCGGCACGTGGTAATCGGCAAGGTGACGCGTGGCCGGCAGGCCGGTGGAGGGGTCGTAGATCGTCTCCTCCTCGAGGGCCATGCCGAGGCCCATGACGACGCCGCCGAGGATCTGGCTCCGCGCCGTCTTGGCATTCATCACCCGCCCGCAATCCATGACGCTGACCACGCGGGAGACCTGCACCCGCGGGAGCAGCGGATCGATTTTCACCTCGCAGAAATGGACCCCGAAAGATTGGAACGCGACGGGCGGCTTGAGCAGCAGTGGCGGGCTGAACTTGCCTTCGCCTTCCACAAACTCCTTCCCCGCGCGCTGGAGAATCTCGGCAAAAGTGTCACCTCTGGCGGTGTCGTCCTCCGCGGCGAGGCGACCCGGCGTGGTCAGGATCACCTTCGAAGGATTGAGGCCGTGCAGCGGCGAACGCGCGTCGGCTGTGGCGAGTTTGGCCAGATTTTGATGCAAGGCTTTGGCCGCATCGTAGATCGCGGAACCGACGGTGGCCGTGGTATTCGAGCCGCCGGCCACCGGACCGAAAGGCAGGTCGGAGTTGCCCAGCTCGAACGTCACCTTCTCCACCGGCACGCCCACGGCCTCGGCTCTGATCTGAGTGCGTACGCTGTAGGCGCCTGTGCCGAGATGGTGCGCGTCGCTCTGCACGCGCACCGCGCCA
>JAQGOK010000087.1 GCA_028293645.1 Chthoniobacter sp. | reverse complement strand
ATGGAAACGGGGGGGAAGAAGAGTCGCTGAAAATGGAGCCCCGTGCGGCTGGTCGGCAACCGAAATCATTTGGCCGGCTGCTACCGCTAATGGTGCCTGCCCTTACGGCTCGACCTGGAGTGCGCTGCGATTGGAAGCAATCATGGACTCCTATTCCCCAACGACGTTTCCGAATGATCCACTCGCCAAAGTGCTCGAAAGAAACATCGAGGCGATCGTTCGGCGTCGCAAAGCCGAGGAGGCTGCCCAGCCGATGGCCGAACGGGTCTCAGCGGCGATCACCCGCTTTACGGGCAGCTTGAAGTTCGTTTACCTGCACCTCGCGCTTTTCGGCTTCTGGATCATCGCGAACCTTCCCGGCGTGCCGTTCCCGAAGTTCGATCCCACCTATGTGGTGCTCGCGATGTGGGCTTCGGTCGAAGCGATCTTCCTCTCGACGTTCGTCCTGATCACCCAGAACCGCACCGCTGCGCTCGCCGATCGAAGGGACGACTTGAACCTGCAGATCAGCTTGCTCGCGGAGCATGAAGTGACGCGCTTGATCCACCTCGTCACGGCGATAGCGCACAAGCTGAACATCGACGAGGCCCGGAATCCGGAGTTGGACGAACTGAAGCGGGACGTTGCGCCGGAGAAAGTTCTCGACTCGATCTCCGCCAAGGAAAGACGCGCCGAGGAGACGCGCCCGAACGAGCCTTTCGGTCAGCAATGATCGTGGTTCGCACCGGGCGACGAGGCTCTCTTCGCCATCGCCAAACGCGTTTTTTCTCCACAGCTTCCCGCCCGTGACTCTCCCGATTGCCGCGCTCATTGCGATCACCATCCTCACGGTGGTGTTTCTGGCGTTTGAGTGGGTGCCCGCGGATGTGGTCGCGATTGCACTGCTCCTCCTGCTGGTGCTCACCGGGTTGCTCCCCTCGGACAAGGCGTTCGCCGGCTTTGGCAGCGACACCTTTATCATCCTTTTCGGCCTGCTGGTGCTCACCGCGGCACTCTTGCGTACGGGTGTGGTGGATCTCGCGGGACGCACCATCCTGCGCTACACCGGCAACAATCCCATCCACCTCGTGATTGTGGTGATGATCAGCACCTCGGCGCTCAGCGCCGTGATGAGCAACACCGCCGCCACGGCGTTCTTCGTGCCGATCGTGCTCGGGATCGCGCGTCGCGCAAAGATGAGCCCCGCGAAGCTGCTCATGCCGCTGGCGTTCTCCTCGATCCTGACCAGCTCGGTGAGCCTGATCAGCACTTCCACCAACGTCGTGGTCAGTGGCGTCATGACTCAATACGGCATGCCGCCGATGGGCATGTTCGAACTCGCGCCGGTCGGCATTCCAATCGCGGTGGTCGGCTTGCTCTACATGCTGACGGTCGGGCGCAAAATGATTCCGGATCGCTTCGCCTCCGATGATCCCTCGGAAACTCCGATGGCGGTGCGACCGTATCTTTCGGAGTTGGTGATCCTGCCCACCTCGTCGCTGGTGGGTAAAACGCTCGCTGCCTCCGGGCTCGGACGCGACCTCGACGTGACCGTCGTCCGGATTGTCCGCGAGAAAACGCAATACCTGGACCCGCGCAGCAACACGGTCCTGCGTGCGGACGATGTGGTGATCGTGGAGGGGCAGAGCGAGGAGATCCTCAAAATCAAAGACATCGCCGGCATCGAGATAAAAGCTGACGTGAAGCTTACGGATCCGAGTGTTACCGCGGGCGACCTCGAATTCGTCGAGGTGATTTTAATGCCGGGATCTCCGCTGGTCGGGCGGACGCTGAAAGGCTTCGGCTTTCGCGACAAGTACGACCTGCAGGTGCTCGGGATGAGCCGCCACGGCGAGTCGGTGCATCGGAAAATCAGCACGATTCCACTGCGCGTCGGAGACATTCTTCTCATTCAGGGCCGGCATGAAAAGATCGCCGAGCTGCAGAGCGAACGCGCTTTCCGCGTCATCGGTTCCATCCAGGAGCCCCGCCTGAAAAAAACGCACGCGCCGATTGCGATCGGCATTTTCCTGGCGGTACTGGCGCTGGCCACTTTCAAGTTCGATTTCTTCCCGATCACGCTCCCGGTGGCAGTAATGCTGGGTGTCCTCGCGGTTTTCGTGACCCGCTGCGTGAGCCCGGAGGAGGCGTATTGCGAAGTCGAATGGCGCGCACTTTTCCTCGTCGCCTGCATGCTGGCGCTTGGCGTCGCAATGGAGCACACCGGCACCGCCGCCTACCTGGCCGCGCAGATCGTCGAGCTGGCGGGGGACGCGGGTTCGTTTTGGCTGCTCACCGGGTTCTTTGCGCTGACCGTGCTCCTGACCCAGCCGATGTCGAACCAGGCCGCTGCGATCGTCGTGCTCCCGGTGGCTTTGCAAACCGCTTTCCAACTGAGCCTCAATCCACGCACCTTTGCCATGATGACCGCGGTCGCCGCGAGCTGTTCGTATCTCACACCGCTCGAACCGTCATGCCTGATGGTTTACGGCCCAGGTCGCTACAAGTTCATGGACTTCCTCAAAGTCGGCGCGCTCCTCACGTTCCTGATCTACGCCCTGGCGATCGTGCTTGTTCCCCGCTTTTGGCCGCTGCGCTGAAGCATAAAGATCCCCCGTTATGAGCTGGTTCCAACTCGATCCGCAAAGCATCGCCAGTCGCGCGCAAGCCGCCGGTCCACCAGCACCAACCCTCGGGCAGTCGGTCCGGCGCGGCATGGTCGGCTTCACCATCGTGAGTCTCGCCGGGTTCGCGCCGTGGGCGCTCGCGGGCCGGTGGTTCTACTCGCGGATCGGCGAAGCCGGACTCTATGCCGTCTGCGCGGTCGTGTTCATCGGCCTGGCTGGACTGCTCTTGCATCGGCTGATCATCGGACCCGGTTCGCTCAGCCGCTTTTACAAGCTGTTCGGAATCAGCTTCGCGGCGTACTCGGTTGCGTGGATCGTTGGCTGGATGAGCTTCCGCGGCCACACCGGCAGCCTTGTCGGCCTGTTCGCCGGAACGGCGGTCATGGGCGTGATGCTCGCGAGCGCGTTCGATGCACGCCGCGAGACGGTCCGCGTGATCGCGGCGCTCTTCATTTTGAACACCGCCGGTTACTTCATCGGCGGCTGGGTGGAAGGCGTGATGATGCAGATGAAGCCGCTGCACGTCAGCGGCGTCACTTTCTCGCGGCGGCAACTGGTGACCATCGGGATGATGCTCTGGGGCTTATTCTACGGGCTCGGCTTTGGCGCAGGTCTCGGACTGGCATTGCACTTTTGCCAGACGCAAGCCCGCGCGCTTCTCGCCACCGGCGCGTCCGCGGCAAGGGCTTGAGGCGCCGTTCTTTCTCCACCATTGCACGGCGGCCCGCCTCGCGTGTATCAGACACACGCTCATGAGATTCCCTCTGCCCCTGACGGCCAAGATCGCGGCCTACATCATCGGGAAAAAACTGCGGAAGATTGAGAAGTTCGCGACCGTGCTCCAGCTCGAGCCGCTCCACACCTGCAATCTCACCTGCACCGGCTGCGGTCGCATTCGCGAATACTCGACCTCGATCAAGGATGTGATGCCGCTCGCAGATTGCCTCGGTGCGGCGGAGGAATGTGGCGCGCCGATGATCTCGATCTGCGGCGGCGAACCGCTGATTTACCCGAAGATCGAGGAACTCGTGGATGGCCTGCTGGGCCAGGGACGCATCGTTTACCTCTGCACGAATGCGACGGCGATGCGGAAGAAGATGCGCGACTACCTCAAGAGCGAGTACGGCTCGTTGCTGCCTGCGGACTGCACATTGCCGATCAGCGATTGCCGTCTGCAGGGCGAAAAGCGGACGCGTCACGAAGATCTGGAGCGCAAAGTGGAGACCTTGCTTCGGGAGGATTTGATCACCGCCAAGCAGGGCGAAGAGATCCGCGCGGCACGGCCGCCGAAGCCGGCGAAAGGCGCAACCTCGACCATGCCGCTGGCGATCGCGCCGAACCAGTTCATGTACTGGAACGTGCATCTCGACGGACTGGAGCGGACGCACGATCTGATCGTGGAACGGGAAGGCGTTTTCAAGGAGGCCGTACTCGCGATTCGCATGGCCAAGGTGCTCGGCTACCAGGTCGCGACGAACACCACGGTTTATCGCGAAACCGACCCGCAGGAGATCGAACAGATGTTCGCGTTTCTCGGATCCCTCGGCGTGGACGGTCACACCATTTCGCCCGGCTACGATTACGACGCCGCCAAGGTCGATATGATGCAGCGGCTCGATCGGCAGCCGGAGGACTTTTTCCTCACGCGCGAGATGACGCGGGAGAAGTTCGCCAACGCGGTGGAATGGGGCGAGCGCTACCCGATCTTCGGCACGCCGACTTACCTGGAATTCCTCGCGGGCCGTCGCGATCTGACCTGCTCTGCCTGGGCAATTCCCACCCGCAACGTTCGCGGCTGGAAAGGCCCGTGCTACCTGATGACGGACGGCCACTACGCCACCTACAACGAGCTGCTCGGAAAGACGGATTGGAACAAGCTCGGCGTGGTGAACGGCGAGGCACGCGATCCGCGTTGCGAGAATTGCATGGTGCACTGCGGCTACGAACCTACTGCCAGCCTTGGTTTGCAGGCGGAGAAGGGCGACATGTGGAAGAACATCAAGTTCAACTTCGGCCGCAAACCGGTGGCCCGCGGCGGTGAACAGGTGCACGCGTTTAACGGCGTGAGCGCTGGCCAAGGCCACCTGACCGGCCGCAAGGAAGAAGCGGTCGCGCTCCAGCCATGAAGGCGCGGAGCTTTACCGCAGAGGCCGCCGAGAAGCAGAGGACCGCAGAGGACGGTGAAAACAATCCCTCCGGGGATCTCTGCGTCTTTGCGCCCTCGGCGGTTACGTCCGCGCGATAAGCATGCAGGCGGCCGCCGAGACGCAGCGTGATCCGCTGGCGCAGGCGATTCGCCGCGCCCAGGCAAACCTTTTTCGGCTCCAACACGACGAGGGTTATTGGTGCGGCGAACTGTTCGTCGATAGCACCCTTTGTTCGGATTACGTGCTCTTCATGCACTGGGGCGATGAGGTCGATGCCGTGCTGCAGGAAAAATGCGTGGCGCACATTCGCCGCCGGCAACTTCCCGATGGCGGCTGGAACATCTACGAAGGCGGCCCGAGCGATGTGAACGCGAGCGTCAAAGCCTATTTCGCGCTGAAGCTTGCGGGGCACGCGCCGGACGCGCCGTGGATGCGCGAAGCGCGCGCGACCATCCTGCGTCTCGGCGGCATTCCGCGGATGAATACCTACGCGAAGCTTTACCTCGCGTTGCTCGGCCAATTCCCGTGGAAGTATCTGCCGACCGTTCCGGTGGAGATCGTCTTCTTCCCAAAGTGGTGCTTCTTCAACATCTACAAGCTCTCCTCCTGGAGCCGCGCGATGCTGATGCCACTCGCGATCCTGAATCACTTCAAACCGTCGCGGCAGCTGCCGCCGGATCGGCAGTTGCACGAGCTCTATCCGATCGGCAGCGAGCAGGATGATCTCGGCCTTGGCTGGCAAAAGCCCCGTTTGTCGTGGCCGAACTTTTTCCTGGCCTGCGATCGGATGCTGAAGCTGCTGCATCGTTTCCCATGGAAGCCGTGGCGCACCGCGGCCCTGGCTCGGGCAGAGGATTGGATGACGAAGCGGATGGGCGAAGGAAGTGATGGGCTCGCTGCGATCTTCCCCGCGATGCTCAACTCGCTGCTCGCGCTCAAGACGTTGCGCTACAGCTCCGAGCACCCGCTTTACGTCAAAGCACGCCGGGACTTCGAGGGGCTGTTCGTCGATGATCCGGAGGACTTCCGGATCCAGCCGTGCCTTTCACCGGTGTGGGACACCGCGATCAACCTGGTGGCCCTGCTGGAAAGCGGGATCAATCCGCAGGACGCCCGAATCCGCCGCGCACGTGAATGGCTGGAGAGCAAAGAGGTGCGCACCGCTGGTGACTGGAGCGTGCGTACCCCCGGCGTGGAACCCAGCGGCTGGGCGTTCGAGTTCAACAACGTGCATTACGCCGACACGGACGACACGATGATGGTGTTGATGGCGCTGCGCTTCTCGCACTGCCGATCGGCGATGGGCGATTGGCAATTGATGGAAAGTGACGCCGAGGCCCAATCGGCAATCGGCATCCGGCAATCGCCCATGTTTCAGCGAGCCCTCGCGTGGCTTCTCGCCTTTCAATGTCGCGACGGCGGCTGGGCGGCGTTTGATCGCGACGTGACGCAGCGCTGGCTGGAAGACGTCCCGTTTGCCGATCATAACGCGATCCTCGATCCCACGTGCAGCGATCTGACCGGACGCATGCTCGAACTGCTCGGCGCCATCGGCTACCCCCGCGAAAGTCGCGTCGTGCAACGCGCCCTGGCCTTGCTCCGCCAGACGCAGGACGCCGACGGTTCATGGTATGGGCGTTGGGGCGTGAACTACCTTTACGGCACGTGGCAGGTCCTGCGCGGTTTGCGCGCAATCGGCGAAGATGTCCGCCAGCCGTGGATCGTCCGCGCTCGGGACTGGCTCGAGAGTTGCCAAAATGAAGACGGCGGCTGGGGCGAAACCTGCGGCAGTTACGATGACCCGCATCTCAAAGGCAAAGGCCCGAGCACCCCATCGCAAACCGCGTGGGGTTTGATGGGATTGATCGCCGCGTGCGATCCCGCAAATCCTTCCGAGCTCCTCCGTCGATCGATCCGTCGTGCATTGGATTTCCTCATTTCACGACAATCCGCGGATGGGTCGTGGCCCGAGCCGGAGACGACCGGCACGGGCTTTCCGCGTGTCTTCTATCTTCGCTACGACATGTATCGGAACAACTGGCCGCTCCTCGCCCTCGCCACGTGGCGCAATAGGCGCAACGGCGAGTGCCTGACCTGGAATCCAGTCACCAAGTAGCCGACTTCATTGGCGATAGACTCTTTCAACGCAGCCTTTCTTGCCGCTGTAACTTACGGGTCGGCGCTTCGGTTCGATCCTGGAGATTCCGGTGCCCGTCTTGAGCTCCACAATCTGATCGCGGAGCAGCGCGGCGCGCTCGTATTCGAGGTTCCCGGCCGCGATCACCATTTCCTGTTCTAGTTCCCGCAGGGTCTCGCTGATCGAAAAGTCTCCGCCCCCTTCGCGGACGACCGACTCTTCCAATTCGCGGCCCTTCAGAATCGTGTGCAGACTCTCCTGCACCGCGCGCTGCACGCTGCGCGGCGTGATGCCGTGCTTTTCATTGTAAGCGAGTTGCTTCGCGCGGCGATACTCCGTGATCGCGAGGAGCGCTTCCATGCTGCGCGTAATAGTGTCCGCGAAGAGAATCACGTGGCCATTCACATGCCGCGCCGCGCGTCCGGCGGTCTGGATCAGTGAAGTCTGGGAGCGCAGATAACCTTCCTTGTCGGCGTCCAGGATACAGACCAGCGAAACCTCGGGCAGGTCGAGACCTTCACGCAGCAGATTGATGCCGACGAGCACATCGAACTCCGCCGCGCGCAAAGCGCGCAGGATTTCCACACGCTCGATGGTGTCAATATCACTGTGCAGGTACCGAACCTTCAGCCCGACATCGCGCAGGTAATCCGATAAGTCCTCAGCCGTCCTCTTGGTCAGCGTGGTAATGAGCACGCGTTCGTTCTTCTCGATCCGCTGCCGGCAATACTCGAGCGTGTCGTCGATCTGATTCTTCAAGGGGCAGATGGTGATCTGCGGGTCCAGCAAACCCGTCGGTCGGATGATCTGCTCAACGACCAATGGCTCACCGGGCGTATGCACATCGAACTGTTCGACCGGCATATCGGTGCGGGAAAGCCTCGGTGCAGTCGGGAGTGGCACGCCGGCCAGCGCGAATGGCTCGTGCTCATCTTCGCCGATCCGCTCCCGCTTATGTGGAAAGTAACTCTCGTTGCCGACTACTGAATTCTTGATTTCAAATTCTGCCGGTGTCGCGCTGATGTAGAGCCGCTGACCAGTCATCTCCATGAACTCCGGGAAACGCAGCGGTCGATTGTCCATCGCGCTCGGCAACCGAAAGCCGTAATCGACCAGCACGTTCTTCCGCGAACGATCGCCTTCGTACATACCGCCGATTTGCGGGATCGAAGCGTGGCTTTCATCCACGATGAGCAGGAAATCGCGCGGGAAGAAGTCGAGCAACGTGAACGGTCGTGAGCCGGGTGGGCGACCGCTCAGATGCCGCGAGTAATTTTCGATTCCGCTGCAAAAGCCCATCTCCTGCATCATCTCGAGATCGTATTCCGTGCGCATCTTCAGCCGTTGCGCTTCGAGCAACTTGCCTTGTTTTTCGAACTCAACGATCCGCCCATCCAGTTCCTCGCGAATGGTCACCATGGCCCGCCGCATCTTGTCATACGGTGTCACAAACTGCTTCGCGGGATAGAGCGTAATCGTGGTGAGTTGATCGATGGCGCGGCCGGTGAGGGGATCAAAACGGGTGATGCGATCAATCTCGTCGCCGAAGAACTCCACGCGGATTGCTTCCTCATCAAGGTTCGCCGGATGCACCTCCACGACGTCGCCGCGGACACGGAACTTGCCGCGCGCAAAGCCGATGTCATTCCGCTCGTAAAGCATGTCCACGAGCTTCGCGAGCGCTGCCTCGCGCGAGATCGATTGCCCGAGTTTCAGCGTCAGCAGCATGTTCATGTAATCCTGCGGCGAACCGAGGCCGTAAATGCAGGAGACGCTCGCGATGACGATCACGTCCTTGCGGGAAAGCAGCGACGAGGTCGTCGAAAGCCGTAATCTTTCGATCTCTTCGTTGATCGACGAGTCCTTCTCGATGTAAGTGTCCGACCTGGGGATGTAAGCCTCGGGTTGGTAGTAATCGAAGTAACTGACGAAGTATTCGACCGCGTTTTCCGGAAAGAACTGTTTGAACTCCGAGTAGAGCTGCGCCGCGAGGGTCTTGTTGTGCGACATCACCAGCGTGGGTTTCTCCACGTTGCGGATCACATTCGCGGCCGTGAACGTCTTTCCGGAGCCAGTCACGCCCAGCAACGTCTGGTGCCGGTTGCCCGCAAGCACCGATTTACTGAGCTTCGCAATCGCCTGCGCCTGATCCCCTTTGGGCTGGTAATTGGAAGCGAGCTGAAACGGCATCGCGCACTCTACCGGTGGGTGCACCGTACGCAACGCAGCGCGACGTGCGTACCGCGAGGGTGGCTTACTTCCTGGACTTCTGGCCGCTAAAGAATGTTTTCAAAGAGCGGCCGATCTTGGTCACGACGGTATCTTCGACCTTCTTCTTCCTCGGGCGGCGGTTCTTGCTTTTGGTGCTCGTGCTGGTTCCGGTTCGAAAGTCGAAACGCACATCTTCCGTCTCGTCTGCGGCGAGCGTGACGGTGCGCGGTTTGGCCGTGCGCCCGCCTTGCCTGGCGGTGATGACGTATTTTTCTGGGGGCAACGGAATCTCCAGCGGCGCGGTGCCGAGAAGTTTTCCATCACTGAAGATCTCCGCGCCATCAGGCTCGCTGGTGGCCTTGAGAATTCCATGGGCAAACTCCGGCTCGAGCAGAGTCGTTCCGCGTGCAGCGACTTCAACGGCTGCCGAACGGCTCGGCCATGGCGGCTGTGAGAAGACGACCCGATACGGTCCGGGCGCCAGATCTTCCAAGGTTGCGGGGCTCGTCCCGGTCCGAATGGACGCCGAAGCCGGCGATTCAACTGCACCAGCGAAGACCTCGAAAACGATCCCCGGCGGCGTCGTCTCGACGACCAATCGCGGTGCCTGCGGTTTGAGCATCAGGGGCGGCACCATGGTGGTAGCGTCCGGCTGGAGATTGGCTTCAAAGGTGACCAACTCGTAACCGTCGAGAATGGCGACGAACGGCCCGTATTGTCCCGTCGGGAGGGCCACATTCAGCGGCGTGGCTCCGAGCGGTCGATCACCGAGCACGATCTCAGCTCCCGGCGGATCACTGGTCACGCGCAAGGTGCCGGTGCCAAAGCGATGCGCGGCGACCAGGGTTTGCTGACGTTCGACGGTGACTTTCCGCAATTCCGCAGGCCAGCCATCACGCTGGAGCCGGACAAAGTATTCGCCGGTCGGCAGGCCCGGAATGGCTTCAGGCGTGCGCCCGCTGCGGATAACCGTTTCGCCATTTTGCGCGAGCAAAGTGTAACTTGAATCCTCGGGATCGGTGGTCAATTGCAGGGTGCCGGTGCTGCGCTCGAGCTTGAGCGTCCCGAGGTCCGTGAACTCGCCTGCCCGCACCTGCGCATTCATCGAGACGCGCTCGAAACCGGCGAGTTCGATTTCGACGGGGTGTAATCCGTCCGGAACGCTCCACAGCGAAGCCGGCGAGACTCCTTGCGCGAATGAACTCACCGTCACCGATGCGCCGGGTGGGTCGGTTTTGATCATTACTCCGCCAGGAGTTGCTGCGCCGACTACCGCCGGCACGGCTTGCGAAACGGCCGCTGATTCATCAACTGCCTTCTCAGGCTTGGGTGTGGGCCAGAGCATCAACACCAGCACGCTCAGGAGGAACAGGCCAGCCAGCGCGGCCCATGGTCGCATGCTGAAAGTGTGCTCCTTGATTTCCGGGGAAACACGCTTTGGAGCCGTTGGCGGACGCTTCGCTGAAGTGGGATACCCAGGGCCTCTTCCGCCACTAACCGGCTCCCGGAGATCACTCAGATCCGCCACCGTCGCCATGTCGTCGCTCGTCGGGAGAGTCGATATGGCGCTCGGATCGATGCCCAGCAAGCGGACGATTTCTCCCGCCGTCGCCGGACGTTCGCGGGGCGATTTGGCCAGGCAGGCGGCGATGGTTTGTTCCCAGACGAGCGGGACCGGTGCTCCCTCGACGCCGAGCGCCCGGCGGCGATCGCTGATGCTTTCCGGCGTCACGCTCCGGATCTGCAGACTGATGTCGCCCGAATAGAACGGCGGCTTGCTCGTGAGCAGCTCGTAGAGTGTCGCACCGACCGAGTAGATGTCGTCCGAAGGAGCGGAGAGCTCGCCCTGGAGCTGCTGGGGGCTCATGTAGCCGAGTGTGCCGCCGCTGCTGCTCCACGCGCTGACTCGCGCTGCCGTGTTTTGCATACTGCAGGCGATCCCGAAGTCCGCGACTTTGAGCACGCCGCGTTGCGTCACCATCAAGTTTGCGGGCTTCAAGTCGCGATGCACGGCGTGCGCTTCGCGATGGGCGTAATCCAGCGCCCGGCAGATATCGGCGATCCAGCCATGCATCTCATCCGTCTCAAAACAGCGATTCGGCCGCTCAACTCGCAGATGCGAGAGGGTGTGGCCATCGATGTATTCCATCGAGATCGCGGCCGCTTCGTCGTCTTCGACGAAGTCGTAAATGCGAACGACGTTTGGGTGCGTGAGCTCGAGGCTCCGTCGGGTCTCGCGCTTGAGTTCGTCCCGCGCGGCTGCATCGAGGAAGAACATTTCCGGCAGGAACTTCAGCGCGACGAGCCGCTCGAGGCGGGAATCGTTTGCGAGCCAGACCACTCCCATGCCTCCACGTCCAAGCAAACGTTGCAGATCGTAACGGCCAAACATGATCCGGCCGGGGCGAAGCGCGTTGCCTGCCGGTTCATCGGAAGACGGCCGACCGGGCGTTTGAGTGAGGTTCGGCACCATCGTATGGGGAAAGTGAACAGTTTACGTGCCAGCGCCTGTCGGCCGGTCAAATGTGAGACCTTAAAGCATGCTTGTTTCCGAGTCGATCGTCTTGCATAGCTGCGCGGAGTGACCGCTGATTCCTCGGCATTTTTACACCAAAGCACCTCGGCCTCCCTCGAGTTTCCGTCCGGCGAGAAGGTGGACTTTGACGATATCTGCACGATCGGCCGCTCGCCGGGAAACAAGGTGGTGATTGCCTCCGAGCGGGTGTCCCGACGGCACGCCGTGATACGCCGCGGCGAAGACGGAGCCTTTCAAATCATGGACATGGGCAGCAGCAACGGCACCTATGTGGATGGCCTGCGCCTCGCGCGACCGATGCCGCTGCGGGATGGAGCAGAGATCGAGATCGGTCTGCAGAAAATGGTCTTCCACGCTGCGGCTTCCGAGGCGGCGAATGCCTCGACCGATCAACCGACGTTTTGCATCTGCTGGCTGCTCGTGCTCGACGCGGTCGAGCGCGGGTGCCGGACCCCATCGCAGGATCTGGCAGACAAGACCTTTGAAGGGTGGACTGAACGCTGCCTGCGCGTGCTGGCGCGACATCGTGGGAGCACCATGCGCGTTCTCCATCAAGGGCTGCTCGCGTTCTGGCGCGCGGAAGGCGGCGTAGGTAATGCCGCGGCGGTCGCGGATGCCTTGCGGTCGGTGCGCGCGGTGCAACTGCACACCGAAGAGTTTCGCTTTTCGCTGCATCTGGGCACCGTGGAGATGGTTGGCGCGGCGACCGGAAATCTCACACCCGCCGGAGCCGACGTGATCCATGCGATCGAATTGCTGCGGATTGGGCGGACGTTCAACACCCCGGTTTTGATCAGTTCAGCCGCGCAGGTGGCGCTCGGGGGATTGCTGGCGACACGGGTTCTTCTGCCCAACGAAACGCCCGAATACCACGGGTCCGAGCGGTTCTTCACGCTGGCGGGAGATAGCGCGGCATCACGCCCGTAAGAACAAGAGTCGGTGAGGCTTTAACCGCTCCCGGGTTCGACTCAGCGTGTGCCGCGCAGACCGTGCATTTGCTGGACTCGACGGGTCGTCCGCTTACGCTCCGCCATTCTCTATGAAACGCTCCCTTCTCCCCAAATTCCTCGCAGTCGCTTTCGCGCTCGCTCCAGCGATGTTGCTCGCCCAGGCACCGAAGCCGCTCCGCGTGCTGCTGATCACCGGCGGCTGTTGCCACGACTACGCCAAGCAGAAGGACATCCTGAAGAAGGGTCTGGAAGAGCGCGCGAACCTCGTCGTCGAGCACGTCCACACCGACGACAAAAGCACCAAGCCAGCGCTGCCGATCTACGGCAACCCTGATTACGCGAAAGGCTTCGACGTAGTCATCCACGATGAATGCGCCGCCGACATCAAAGACATCCCGACGGTGGAAGGCGTGCTCAAGCCGCATCGTGATGGAATCCCCGGCGTGAATCTGCATTGCGCCATGCATTGTTATCGGACCGGCAATCCGGGGAAGCCGCAGACCGCCGGCACGCCGGAGTCGCTCTGGTTTGATTACCTCGGCTTGCAATCAAGCGGCCATGGCCCGCAAGAGCCGGTCACCATCAGCTATGTGGACAAGGAGAGCGCGATCGGCAAAGGACTGAGCGATTGGACGACGATCAAGGAAGAGCTTTATAACAACATTCAGATCCTCCCGACGGCAAAGCCACTGGCGCGGGGCAAGCAGACCGTGAAGAGCAAGAAGAAGGGAACAGACGGCGCCGAGACGATCGAAGAGAAGGAAGTCGAGGCCGTCGTCGCGTGGACCAACACTTACGGCAAGACGCGCGTGTTCAGCACGACGATTGGGCATAACAACGACACGGTGGCTGACGCGCGGTATCTCGACCTGGTTACGCGTGGCGTGCTTTGGGCGACGGACAAGCTCGATGCGGACGGCAAACCCAAGGCCGGCTACAGCGCGGCAAAGTAAGCTGCCCCGCTCCAACCATGAAGCGGCTGTTTTTGGCTTTAGTCTTCGCGGTCACAACGGCCGCTTCGCTCGATGCAGCGGAGCCTGCGGCAGTGCGACCCATCCGGGCACTAATGGTTACTGGCGGCTGCTGCCATGATTACCACGCACAGAAGAAGATCCTCAGCACCGGGCTGAGTGCGCGGGCGAACGTCGAGTGGACGATCGTTCATGAGAATGCGCCCGCGGGTAGTAACGAAAAGCTGCACCGCGTTTCGATCTACGAGAAACCGCAGTGGTGGCAGGGCTACGACGTGGTTCTGCACAATGAATGTTTCGGTGCCGTGGAAGACGTGGCGTTCGTGGATGGGATCGCCGCGGCGCATAAGGCTGGCGTGCCAGCGGTCATGTTGCATTGCTCCTCGCATAGTTATCGGACGGCCAAGACTGATGAATGGCGGCAGGCCGTGGGCATTACTTCGATGAGTCACGAGAAGAACCGGGACCTGCTCGTGAAGACGGTCAATGCCGAACATCCCGTGATGAAGGGCTTCCCTGCGGAGTGGCACAATCCGAAGGACGAACTCTATAAGAACGAAAAGATCTGGCCGCAGGCCGTTCCGCTGGCGCAAGCTTACGGCGAAGATACCAGGCAGGATCACGTGGTGATCTGGGTGAACACTTATGGCACCGGCAAAGTCTTCGCGACTACCCTCGGGCACGGAAACGCGACGATGGAGTCTCCGGTCTATCTCGATCTGGTCAGCCGTGGATTGCTCTGGGCTTGTGACAAGCTCAACGATGACGGCACCCCGAAAGCGGGTTACGGCCCCGCCGCGAAGTAACCATGCAGGACGAAAACATCCTCGTAGTCCGCCGCGAGCTGCTGGAGCAACTCGGGATGTTTCAGGGCCTGAACTTCGAGGTGGAGCGTTATCTGCCGGCGTTGCTGGCGCGGGAGAACAACTTCTTCACCCCGCGGGCTCCGGCGGAGGCGAACCCGACGCTGAAGCAGATCATTCCGTACGTCCTGCTGGTCCACGAGGGCTCCGTCTTCCATTACGTCCGCGGGAAGAAATCCGGTGAGCAACGGCTGGTTGCCAAAGGATCGATCGGCATCGGGGGACACATGAATGATGGCGACGAAGGGCTCTTCGCGCTGGACCGCGACGCTTACAATGCAGCCGTGCAACGCGAGGTTTCCGAGGAAGTGCATCTCGAAACGACTTACACGAACCACATCGTCGCCTTGATGAATGACGATGCGAGCGAGGTGGGCCGCGTGCATCTCGGGGTGGTGCACGTTTTCCAGCTTGCCGGACCGGCCGCACGCAAACGGGAGGCGCAGATCACGGAGGCCGGTTTTCTTCCCATCGCGGAGTTGGTCAGGCGCCGTGATTCGCTCGAGACGTGGTCGCAGTGCTGTGTCGATCGCATCGAAGAGCTCCTCGCTGCTGCTCGTTGATAGAGATGGAAGCGTTCGAGCGCATTCTTCGCGGAGCGGTGGAGGCGAATGCCTCGGATGTTCATCTGAAAGCCGGAGCGCCCGTGGTGTTTCGAGTCGCTCAGGATTTGTTGCCGGTCGATGCGCTGATCCCGACGGAGGTTTGGCTGAGCGAAGTAATCCGCCAGATTGTGCCCGATCACCTCCAGGCCCGGCTGGAGAATGAGCACGAAATCGACTTCGCGTACGCGCCGGCGCACATCGGACGCTTTCGGGTGAATGTCTTCCAGCAGCGCGGCAGCTATGTGCTCGCGATGCGACTGGTGAAAGCCGCGATTCGCGACTTCGGCGCGCTGCACCTTCCGGAGATCGTCAGGAAAGTCGCCGAAGCGCCGCGCGGAATCGTGATCATCGCCGGCGCCACTGGCTCGGGGAAATCGACCACGTTGGCCGCGATGATTGAGCACATCAATCAGCACGCGCGCAAACACATCATCACGCTGGAGGATCCGATCGAGTATCTCTTCACCGACAAGCACTCGATCATTGAGCAACGCGAAGTCGGGCTGGATACGGCGACGTTTGCTTCCGGACTCAAGAACGTGCTGCGGCAGGATCCTGACGTGCTGGTGATCGGCGAGATGCGCGATCCTGCGAGCATCGCCGCCGCGATGAGCGCGGCGAATATTGGGCATCTGGTGATCTCCACTTTGCACACCGCGGATGCCGCGATGAGCGTCCAACGCATCCTCGAGTTCTTTCCAAGCGCTGATCGCGATCAGGCGCGGCGTCAGTTCGCGACGACTCTGCGGGCCGTCATCTGTCAGAAGCTCGTCACCTCCACAGAAGGCGGGGTTTTACCGGCGGTGGAGATCCTGCTGAACAACGGAGCGGTTGAGAAAGTGATTCACACCGGCGCGCTCGACAAGCTGCACGCGACGATCGAACTCGGGAGCGGCGAGGGGATGCAGACGTTCGATCAGGCGCTCTATCTATTGGCCAAGGCTGGCAAAATCACCACCGCCCAAGCCCTCGAACATTCCTCCACGCCCGAGTCGCTGAAGATGCGTTTCCAAGGCGTCGTGCTCAGCGAAACACGCCGGATTCTCGCAGCGCGAGATTAGTGGCCGCTGGCCCTTTAGCTACTGCTGACGCTTAGAGCCTTCGGTGCGCACTCCACGCCCTGCGCGAAGTCGATATCCAGTCCGCGCGCCATCAACGCGGCGACGCAAATTGCCAGGGCCGGCGTTTCCGCAGTGACGGACGGCCAGGTGCCAAAACAGGCGCGCCACATTCCCTGCTCCTGCACGATCAGGAGCGCATCGGCCCTGTTGCTCATCTTCTCGACGACCTGCCATGCAAGATCGAGATCGGAGGAATACGCCGGAAACTCGCGCACTTCGCGCAGGATGGTGCGCGCGCGATCTTCCTCCGGGATGAATTGCTGGAAGTACGGGTCGCGTAGCGCCTCGAGGGCTTCCTCAATGCTGTCGAAACGCAATTGGGCGTGCGAATCCTCCCAATGCGTCTGTGGTTCTTCCCCCGTGAGGTACCTGCCAACCAAGGCGTCCAGTTCCGCAAGGGACTCCACCTTGTGCCGCTCCGTAACGTTTTCGTTCCCCATGTGCTTGGAAGCCGGCATAGACGGATCACCTGACCCGGGCAAGACGATTCTCACAGTGGGATGACCGCTGGATGGCGGACTCAAGGCGCAGCCACCTTTTGGGCGGAGAGTCGCCGTGCGAGACGCAGCAAAAGAGCGCTGGCGCTGCCGCTAACCAGCAGGAGCGGCAGGAGGCTCCAGCGAGACTGCGGCCAGAGGAATTCGCCAAGGTTAACGGACGCGTTGGAGGTTTGCTCAGAGCCGGGCGAGAAGAGCTGGTGAAACATGCCTTCGTAAACTCCGATCGGATTGACCGACACGGGTCCGCGGATTGATGCGAGAAGAAAGGGCGATGCTTCGCCGCGCTCAATGCTCTCCCGGAGGTCGCGTTCGAGTGCTTGCAAAGTGCGCTCTGCTTCACCTTCGGGCAGCCCTTGGGCGGCGAGTTGATCAGCTTCTTTCGCGAGGTTGTGATTCAGCAGCATCTCCAGGATAGGCCACGCCCGCTCGTGAGCGAAGAGCGGCCACGCGTAGTCGCCCACCAGGTTGTAAGTCCCATCCTCTCGGGTTTCGATCCGGGCGAGGCCACCGACGGCCAAGGGATTCTGAGCGTCGGTTGCGGTGAGGATGAGCTGATTGAAAACCGAAACGACAGCCAGCGCGCAGGTGATTTTTCGCCATCGTATGAAGGCCACCACGAGCGGGAGGGCGAGGAACGGGAGCGCTGGAACGAGATAACGCGGGCCGACCGAGAAGCCGCCGTGGTAGCCGTTGAAGCTCGCGTTCACGAGGAAGAAAAAGCCGAAGATCGCCAGGCAAAGCCGGGCCTCGGCGACAAACGTCCGCTCGCGCAGCCAGATCACTATTCCGTAGATCCCGGCCACGAGCACCGGCGCGAGAAAGAACAGGCCGCGGAACGGCGAAATGCTGATCAAGCTCGCGACGTAGAGCGACGGCATTTTGAACATGCCCAAGGCGCCATTCGGGTCTTTGAAGAGCGGGTTTTGGAAGTCCGTATTCAGCCGGAAGGGCGAGCCGAAACAAACCCAGCCGTACCAGCAAATGAGCAGGAATGGGCCGAGCACGCCGAGGCTGTAAAGCAGCGCGTTCCGCCATGGCAACGGGGCTCCTTCGCTCCGCCGCCGGAGGAGCAGGTAGATGCCGAAGAAAATCACCACCACGGCCGCGATGTAGTTCGTCACCGCGCCGAACCCTGCACAAACCCCGGCGAGCACCAACGCGCCGGTCGTCTCTTTGCGGATGAAATAGAACGTCGCGAGCAATGCTGCCGCGGTGAGATTGTGATCAAACAGCAGCGTTCCGTAGGGCAAAAACATCGTGCCGAAAGCGAACGTGAGGGTGGCGAGGACCGGGGCGGTCGGATCAGTCGGCGAGAACTCCCGCGCCAGCCGGAAGAAGAGCACGCAGGCGAGCGCTGAGAGCAGGCCGACGCTGAGCACCGAAGCGAGCCAGGCATTGACACCAACAACCCACCAGTGGTCGGGACTGATCCCGCAGAGTCGCTCGATCTGGTAAACCAGCCAGTAACCGGGCAGCGCCAGGAACGCGGTGCCGGGCGGTTTATTCGGATGAAACTTGCCGGTCCAGGGCACGTAGCCGATGTCGCCCGAGGCGCAGAGTTCCACCATCGGCGCATTCGTCACGCCGGGCTCGGCCGGCTTTTCGTTAACCGGGAAGAAGTTCCATTCCATGTCCACCCAAGCGAGGCGGTGGATCTTCCCGTTCAGTGAATACTCGGCGTTCTGCACCGGGATTCGTTGCAAGATCGGCGAGCCCGGCTGCGGCCGATAAACCAGGAAATTGTCGATCGCGAAGCGCCCTTCTTCGGCCATGGCGCGGACTTCGGCGAACCGCGCGTTTTGGTTCCAACCTCCACCTTGGTTGAAATAGGCGAACGCAAAAAACGTGGCGAAGAAGACGAGGAATTCGAGGCGGGAGAAGCGGGGCATCCGGACGGGTGCGGAGTGGAAAGGGAGACGGAGCGCGGAGGATTCCCGATTACAGGACCGCGCGGCAATGCATTTAGCGGCCGTGCGCGATCAACCAGGTGATCGCCGCCGCTGGCGATGCTCCGGCCTCCGCTTTGATGAACTGGTTTTCGGCTCCGTGTGCCTGATAGCCTGCAAAGGTTAGTGGCAGCCCGGCTTCGCCGGAAACGTAAGTCGGCAACGGAGCGCCGACTGCCAGCAGACCAGGAAGGTCGCCGTAGCGCGCCGCGGCCGGAAGAAAGTTCGCGTCGCGCCAGTCCTGCAACGCGCCGAAGCGAAAGCCGTTCGTATGCAACGCGGCGGCGCGGATGGCGTCGCCCTTCAACGCGCGCGCTCCCGCGGCGATCGGACCTGTGCTGTCGAGCGCGGAAATAGATACTTCCTGTCCGTTGCGGCGCAGCCAATCGACGAGCCACGCGACGTCCTGTACGCGCTGCGCGAAGAGGGCGTGGTTGTAGCCGTAGGTGTAAGCCGGCGCTTCGCGCGGGTTCTTGACCACGCGGTTGTTGGCCGCCGCGGAGCCCGCCGGGAGGAACTCGCCCTGCATGAAAAGATCCACCCCGATCACCTCGAAACCCGCTTCCAACAGCCGGCGCACGGACTCCTGCGGTTCTCCGGCGGCGTCGAAGAGCCCCGCTTTGCCTGACTCGCTGAGCCAGATCACCGTCGGCAATTTCCGCCCTTTCGGCTTCAGGATGATCGCGGGGAGCGCTTCGCCCGCCGCCGTGTTTCCGAAGTCCAGCACCAGGCGGGTGAAGCCGCCGACCACATCCGTCTTCGGCGGCGCACCGTTGACGGGCTTCCTGGCTTCACCGCGAGTCGGGCCAGAGCGATCGAGAAGCGTCTGCCACGCCGGTTGCGCGATCTTCCGGAACTCGTCCGGCGCGGTGGCGAGTTGTTTCTGGGTGTCGTCGTGCCACCAGCGCAGCAGCTTCCGCTCAAACTCCGGCCCGCCGGGCGGCGTCGGATGCGCGGCGTCCCAGACGGTCAGTTGCTCCTTGGTGAGCGGAGAGAATTCCCGCTCGATCAGCTGCTCCGCCTGCAGTCCGAGTGCGAAGTGTTCGTTCAGGAACGCGTAAATCTTCTCACGCGTCGGCGCGTTATAGTTGTGCGGGAACTGCGGCATCGGCCAGAGCTGCACGTTTTTCGGCGCGCCAAGCATCGCCCAATGTTTTTGCAGGTCGGGAAAACCTTTTGTCGGCAGCTCCCTGGTCCAGTCATTTGCCGTGGTCATGCCCATCGGCCTTGGCGCGAAGAGCGCCGCGAGCTCGATGTTGCCCGTGCCGACACGCAGCAAGCTGGCGTTTTCACAAGTGCAGCCGCCCTGCATCGCGGTGCTCACCATGACCGCCGGCGCGGCGACCGTCAGGCGCGCATCGATCGCTCCGAGCAGGAACGTCTGCGTGCCGCCGCCACTTGCGCCAGTGCAGCCGAGTCGCTTTGCGTCCACATCGGGGAGGCTCGTCAGAAAATCGAGCGCGCGAATGGAGTTCCAGGTTTGCAGGCCCATGATGCTTTGTCCGTGCGCTTCGGCTTGGGGGCTGAAAAGGCCCCAGTTTTCGGCGGCATTCATCTCGGGTCGCTGGCGCGCAAACTTGTGCGCGACTTCATGGCTGATCTGCTGCGAATCCGCGTAGCCGAGCATGTCATAGACAAACGCCACGCAACCAATCCGCGCGAGGTGCACCCCGGTCGATTGGAAGATGCTGCGGCCCGATTCCAGAAAGCGTTCGCCGCCGGTCTCCAGCTCTTTTTTCATCTCGGCATCGCCGCGGTTCTGGAACCGCCCTTCCGGCCAGTGTCCATGCGGGCAGAGCACGGCGGGAAATGGACCGGGACCGGTGCGCGGCCGGTAGAGGGTGCCGGTGACGAAGAACCCCGGCATGGATTCGAAGAACACCTTTTCGACCGTGTAATCGTCGAACTCAAGCCGGCCATGCACCACCGCATTCAACGGCGTGCGCGTCGGCTCCGGCCAGAGCCCCAGCGCGATCCGCGTCTGCAGGCGCAAGGCTTCGGCGCGTTGGATCCAGGCGTCTTTTGGAAGCGGCGACCAGGGAAAGTAGCCGTCGAGGTCCTTCGGCGCAGCCAGCCGCACGTCCTTTGGCAACTCGCCCGCAGGGGAAACGCGCGGGAGATCCGCCGCAAAGGTGGGCAGCGCAAACGCCAGGATGAGCAAGGTGCGAGGGAGGAACATGCGCGCAGGCTGTTCGACAGCGGGACGCGGCTCAAGAACGAGTTCCGCCTCACGTCTTGTCACTTCGTCCAGCAGGTGACACAACGGCGGCCCGCTTCTCCCATGAAACTCCGCCTTCGCTTCGCACTTCCCAGCACGCTGCTCCTCGCTTCACTCGCCTTCGCGCAATCGCCGATCCCCTCCGGCGAGTTCAAGCGCATCCAACTCACTGACGAGTTCTGGGCGGAAGGCGCGAATTTCGGCGACTTCAACAAGGACGGAAAGAACGACGTGGTTTACGGCCAGTTTTGGTGGGAAGGCCCGGACTTCGCGAAGAAGCACGAGTATTTCAAAGTGGAGAAAAGCTTCACCGTGAAGGCCGCGGACGGGACCGAGAAGACGGTGCAGGGTTACAAGGGCGCACTCTCGACCGAGAACGACTACTCAAAGAACTTCCTCGCCTACACGCACGACTTCAACGCGGATGGCTGGACCGATATTCTGATCCTCGGTTTTCCCGGCGAGCAGTCCTGGTGGTTCGAAAATCCGCAAGGCAAGGAAGGCCTCTGGAAGCAGCACGTCGCGCTCGATGTCACCGACAATGAATCGCCGACGTTCACCGACCTTACCGGCGACGGAAAACCGGAGATCGTCTGCATGTCGAAAGGGAAGATCGGTTACGCGACGCCAGACGCGAAGAACCCGACCGCGCCGTTTGCCTGGCATCCGATCTCACCGGCCGTCACCACGAAGAACAAGGACGGCAAAGACGTGAATGTCTTCCAGCGCTTCACCCACGGCCTCGGCATCGGCGATGTGAACGGCGACGGTAAGATGGACGTTTTGGAAAAAGACGGCTGGTGGCAGCAACCAGCTTCGCTCGACGGCGATCCGGCCTGGACCAAGAACGAGGCTAAGTTTGGCGACGGCGGCGCGCAAATGTTTGCCTACGACGTGAACTCCGATGGCCGGAATGACATCATTACGAGTCTGCAGGCGCACGGCTACGGGTTGGTCTGGTTTGAGCAGACGAACGACGGCGGAGTCGTGGGTTGGACGAAGCACATGATCGTCGGTGACAAACCCGAGCAGAACCCGCAAGGGATCGTCTTCTCGCAGCCACACGCGATCGATCTCGTGGACATGAACGGCGACGGCGCAAAGGACATCGTCACGGGCAAACGCTTCTGGGCGCACGGCCCGAAGGGCGACAACGATCCCAATGGCACGCCGGTGCTCTATTGGTTCGAGCTCGATCGCACCGCCAACAAGCTCCGGTTCGTCGGCCACCTGATCGACGACGCGAGCGGCATCGGCACGCAAGTCGTCGCCGGGGACATCAACGGCGACAAAAAGCCGGACGTGGTCGTCGGGAACAAACGCGGGGCGTTTGTGTTCTTGCGGAAGTAATCACCGCTGTCTGGGCGCTCCGTTCTCTGGATGAAGAGATACACCGCACTCTTGCTCAGGCAGTATGTTGCTCAGGCCACCCTTGATTACGGGGCACCAAATGATGCCATTGCCGAGGCTCGCATTCGGGCGCTGATCCCGAAGGCTAAGCCATCACCCGACACGCTCTAAAATCAGGCACTGAGGTATTGCTGGAGCTTCTCCCGCAACTCCGTCCGGGCGCGGAACAGGACGCTCTTCACCGCCGGCACCGACAAGTCGAGGATCTCGCCGATCTCCTCGTAAGAGACGTCATCGTAGCGGCGCAGGATGATCGCCATGCGTTGCGTCTCGGGCAGAGCATCGATCGCCCGCTGGATCGCGGTCTGCATCTCGTTGTCGAGCATGGCCGTGTCCGGCGCTTTCACGCTGTTGTCTTCGTACTGCAGCGGGCGGTCGTCGTCGTCGCCGGAACGCGGCGCGTCGAGTGAGCGCGTGGGGTGACGTTTGCGGCGGCGCAGCTCGTTGAAGACGAGGTTGCGCGTGATCTTGAAGAGCCACGTGGTGAACTTCGCAGTCGGTTCGTAACGCGCGGCGCTTTTCCAAACGCGCACGAAGACCTGCTGCGCGATGTCTTCCGCGTCGCCCTGGTCACCGAGCATCTTGGCAACCGTGCCGATGATCCGATGCTGGTGGGCTTCGATCAGCTCGCGCAGCGCTTCGGAGTCGCCGGCTTTGATCTGTTCCATCCAGCGGAAATCCTGCGCGTTGGCTGCGTCGTTCGGGTCCGCTGGGGAACTGGGCTCCTGGCTCATGAAGGTGCAGACGGCGCGCGGGCGCTCACGATGCAATGTTCTTTGCAAACGACGCAATGAGTTTCCCGGCGGCAGCCGCAGGGCAAACGTCACTTGCGCCGCCCGCCACGCGTTTCTACCCTGCGCAGCCTTTTCACGATGTCCGCCTTGCTCATTCCACCCGCCTTGCGCCCGATCTATGACAAGGTCGTAACGGGTGACCGCGTGAGCGATGCGGAAGCGCTGGAGCTTTACGCCTCTCACGACCTGAACGCGCTCGGCACGATCGCCAACGTCCTGCGCCGGCGAAAAAACGGGAACGTCGCGACCTACATCCACAATCAGTACATCAACTACTCGAACGTCTGTTTGCTGGCGTGTCAGTTCTGCGCGTTCGGCGCACGGAAGCGGGATGCGCACGCCTTTGAGTTTTCGATTCCGGAGCTGGTGGAAAAGGTTCGCGGCGCGTTGAAGCTCGGGATCACCGAGGTGCACATGGTCGGCGGTTTGCATCCGACGCTCGGGCCGGACTGGTATCTGGAGTTGCTGCGGAGTCTGCGGGCCCTGGACGCGAATCTGTTCCTGAAGGCGTTCACCGCGGTGGAGGTTCGGCATCTCGCAGAGCGGGTTTTCAAGCTGCCGATCCGCGCGACGCTCGAGATCTTGCGCGAAGCGGGACTCGGCGCGATCACCGGCGGCGGCGCGGAGATCTTCGCACCCGAGATCCGCGCGCAGATCTGTCGCGGCAAGGAGAGTGCGGAGGAGTGGCTGGAGGTGCATCGCATCTGGCACGAGATGGGGATGCGCAGCACCGCGACGATGCTCTTCGGCCACATCGAAACGCCCGCCCAACGCGTGGATCATTTGCGGCGGCTCCGCGACTTGCAGGATGAAACGCACGGCTTCACCGGCTTTATTCCGTTCGCGTTTGAAGCCGATGGGGCGCGTCCCGGTTTGCAGCACATTCCGCATGCGAGCGCGTTTGACGAGCTGCGCAATCTCGCGGTCGCCCGCATCTATCTCGATAACTTCGATCACATCACGGCCTACTGGATCAGCCTCGGTCTGCCGCTCGCACAGCAGGCGTTGAATTACGGAGTGGACGATCTGCACGGCACGATCGGGGAAGAGAAAATCTTCCACATGGCCGGCGCGCGCACGCCGCAGGAGCAGACCACGCACGCGCTCGAAACCGCGATTCGCGAAGCCGGCCTGGAGCCGATGCAGCGCGACACCTGGTATCGCCGGATCGCGGGGAACCCGAACGTCGCCGCGCCCGCCGGAGAACTCGTCCGAGCGTGAACCGCTATCCTGCTCTTGCCGGAGTGCGGGTCGGCTGCGTGCAGTATCTCAACTCCAAGCCGCTCATTCACGGCTGCGATGTGCCAGTCACGTTTGATCACCCGTCTGGTCTCGCGAGAGCGCTGGCCGCGGGTGAACTCGATGTGGCGCTGGTGCCCGTTTTCGAAGCGCTCCGCACGCCCGGTTACGTCGCGGTCGATGGGGTTGCCATTGCTTCGGACGGACCAGTCTTCAGCGTCTTTCTAGCTTACCGCGGCCGGTTGGAAGATATCCGGACGATCTCGCTCGATCCGGCGTCATTGACCTCCGCTCATCTGTTGCAGGTGTTGCTCGCGGAGTTTCACGGACTGCGTCCCGACTTTGTCCATTCGGGTGATGGCATTCCGGACGCGGCGTTGTTGATCGGCAACCAGGCGATCGAATTCCGCACGCACGATCATCACCACGATCACGAGTTTCTGGATCTAGGTGAAGAATGGAAGCGGCAGACGGGGCTGCCATTTGTCTATGCGCTCTGGCTGATGCGTGGCGATCTGGAGGAGCAACGTGCCGTCGCCGATGACCTGCGGGCGTTGAAGCGCGACGGAGTGCAGCACATTTCGGAAATCGTCGCCGCCGATACCACGCACAATCCCGCTTTAAGCACGCGTTACTTAACCGAACACATCCGCTACGATCTCGGCGAGCGGGAGAAAACGGCCATCGCGCGCTTCCGTGAACTGCTGGTGAAGTATGGCCTGGTCGCGGACGCGGGATCCGCATTGGAGTGGATCTAAAGGGTCGGACGTACTGAGCAGCGGCGTGGCGTTTGATCGTCCGCAATTCCGATGGTTTCGCACCGGCGTGGGTTTACTCTGCGCAGCTTGAAGCGAATCTTCCCGCCGGCCCAAGCTCATGCCGACGCCGATGGTCCGCCGGTGTTTCGGATCGCACCTTTCTGGATGGCGCTGGGAGCGCTTCTCGCGGTGCATCTGCTGCTCGGCTTGGCGCACGCCGGGACGTTCATTCCGGACGACGCCGATCAGGTCATCTTCAGCCAGAGTCTGGAACGTGGCTACCATGAGCAGCCGCCGTTGTACTCCTGGCTGGCGTGGCTCTTCTTTCGCGTCTTCGGGCTGACGTTCTTTGCGTGGGGTCTGCTCAAGACAATGATCCTCGGTGCCATCTATCTGGCACTCTATCGGAGTGCGCAGCTGTTGCTGGGGGGCGAAGGGCGGGCGGCGTTGGCAGCATTCGCGGTGCTGTTGATTCCAACGTTCGCGTGGCACTCCTTTTACTATCTCACCCACACGAACCTGGTCTGCGCGGCTGGGGCGGCGACGTTCTACTTCCTGTTACGTGTGCAACGGGAAGGACGCTGGTCGAGTTATACTCTGCTCGGCCTGAGTCTCGGGTTGGGCACGCTGTCGAAATATAACTATGTCTGCTTCGCTACCGCCCTACTCGGAGCCGGTCTGACGATATCAAGCTTCCGTGTGCGTCTCTTGCACCCCCGGATGATCTGGTCCTTGCTTATCGCGGCGGTGCTGGTTGCACCGAATGCAAGCTGGGCTTGGGATAACCGCGATGTATTGCTCGGCACGTTCAACCACAAGCTTGGCATCGACGCCAATGGCGCCGTGGGAGGGAGAGCGGCGGGTTTGCTCACCCTGATCACCAATCTCAGTTTGATCCTTTTACCGGTTGGAGTTCTTGGCTGGTTCCTTTCGCGAGCCAAGGTTCAGGCGGAAGACCTTAAGTCCAGAGCGTCGGACGATGCGCGCAAGCTGCTGGGTCGGTTTCTGGTCGGCGCGTTTACTTTGCTGGTCTTAATGGTCGCGCTCGCCGGAGCTACCCGCTTCCACGAGCGGTGGTTGCAACCGTTTACGCTTTTGGCTCCGCTGTTTGCGTTCAGTCACGCAAGGAGGCACGCCTTGCCTGCTGTCCAGCGGCGCCGGTTAGTTTCGATCTTCGCGGCGAGCGCGCTGATTTGCGCTGCGCTTCGGTTCGGTCAGCTTTTCGTCGCCGGCGCGGACCGAGGCATCTACTCGCTTCGATCCGATTTCACGTCGGCGGCGGAGCAACTGCACTCTGTGGTGGGATCCAGTGCAACGATCATCGGAGCGGATCGTGAGATCTGTGGCAATCTCCGCTACCAGCTGCCACGTGCCCGCTTCATCTGTGTGCAGTTCCCGCTCTATGTTCCGCCTCTCGAAAGCCGGAACGGCCCTCACGTTCTCGTCTGGAATACGCGTGCCGGAGAATCGCCGCCCGCACCGTTGCTGACTTTCGCGAAGCAGATGAATCTCCCCGCGCCCGTAAGTCCGACCATTTCCTTTTTGGACGTTCCATCCAAGCTACCCGGAGACCCCACCAATCGGCTGGCGTTTTGCGTCCTAGTGACGGAACCGTAAGTCTGGTGCGCGCCACAGTTAATGAGGCAGTGCGGTCCGCGCGCAATGCTCAGGGATCCTGCTCAAGGGGGTTACTCTCGGGCGGGGCTGGCTTGGTCAGAGTGAGAAATCTTT
>JAQGOK010000045.1 GCA_028293645.1 Chthoniobacter sp. | reverse complement strand
ACTGCTGGTAAAACATCACGGCGGACAGAAGCAGCCCGATGCTGGTGATCAACTGGCGGACACGGGCTTGCGGGATCTGTTGAGAGAAATGCGCGCCAACGAAATAGCCGACCAGAGCGCCGCCCGTCATCACCGCGGCTTTCGGCCAATCGATCAACCCGCTGGCGATGAACCACGCAGCGGCGACGAGGTTGATCAACGAGCCGAGCACGTTTTTCAGCGCGTTCATCTCGTGGATGTCGCGGAGACCGATGAAGCCCAACGAAGCGAGCATCAGAATGCCGATGCCCGCGCCGAAGTAGCCGCCGTAGATCGCGACGGCAAATTGAAAGCCGATCGAAAGCCACAGGCCGTGGCCGGACGCGGGGGCATCTTGTTGAACGGAGTCCCGCGCCATTCGGCGGAAAGCGTCCTGCGCCAGAAAGAGCAGCGTCGCGAACAGAATCAGAAACGGGACCAGGCGGGCGAAGGTGGTCTCTTCCGTGCGCGTCAGCAGCAAGCTCCCCAGCCACCCGCCCAGTGCGCTCGCCGGCACGAAACGCATCAGCCAGGGCCGGACCGCCGCGAGTTGTTGGCGGAAACCGTAGATGCTGCCGGCCGTGCCGATCACCAGCGCCACGGTGCTGGTCGCATTTGCGACGATCGTGGGCGTTCCGAAAAACAGCAGCGCCGGGAAAGTCAGCATGGTTCCGCCGCCCGCGACGGCGTTGATCGCTCCCGCTGCGGCCGCGGTGAGGATGAGGGAGAGGGCTTCGAAGCCGGACATGCGGCTGGTTAGTGAGCAGGAACCTCGGAGGGAGGGAAGGGGAGAGTTCACGCAAACGTCAGCGAGAAAGCTCCTTTGAACTGGAATTCACAAACCGATGCTTGACTCCGATTCGGAGCCTCACCATTAACGGCATTGATTGTTAGGCGCCTTAAGGAAATGCCGTTATTGATGCTTCGCGAACTTCCTCGTTACGAGTGCCTTCTGGGCGCCGCCGAGGAGTATCCCACCCTGGATCCGTCGGCGACCGAAGCGTTCCTGCATCTTCTGCGCACCGGTGACGTTGTCTTCGGCGTGGAGAGCAGCTTTCTGGCGCAGCACAACATTCGTCAGGGCGGCTTCACGGTTCTGATGTTGCTGAACCGCTGCTGCGAAACGCCTTCAACCCCGGCGGCCCTGGCGGATCACGCCGGTGTCACGCGGGCGACCATGACCGGTCTGCTCGATACGCTGGAGAAGGACGGCATCATTCGCCGCAGCCCGGATGCTCAGGATCGCCGCACGGTGCTGGTGAGTTTGACTCCGGCGGGCGTGGCGTTGGCGGAACGGGTGCTCCCGAAATACTTCGAATGCGTGGCCAGAATCATGTCACCGCTCAACAAGACGGAGCGTAAGCAACTCGTCGGCTTGCTTCAGAAAATTCAGCTCGGCCTCTCCAGCGAAGCGTCCGAATCAACCTCGAAGGCCCCGCCGGTCGGCGTCTGAACCAGCTCAAACTTATGTGGAAAAGAATGTTTCTTATGATCGGCCTCGTGGCCGTTTTCGTCGCGTTCCTCGTCTTCTGGACGATGCGCAACATTGAAAAAGGCAAAGCGATGGGCGCGAAATTCGCACCGCCGCCATCGGCGGTCACGACGGTCGTGGTGAAGGCGCAGACCTGGCAGCCGGTGCTCAGCGCGGTGGGCTCCCTGCGCGCGGTGAATGGCGTCACCGTCAGCACCGACCTGGCCGGGATCGTCTCCGAGATTCCATTTGAATCCGGCACTGCGGTGAAGAAGGGCGACGTTCTGGTGAAGCTCGATACGGCTCAGGAAGATGCACAACTTCGCTCCGCGGAAGCGAAGCTCAGCCTTGCAAAATCCGAGCTGGAACGCCGCCGCGATCTGATCGCGAAGAAGGCGATCGCGCAGTCGGATTGGGATACCGCCCAAAGCCAGCTTACGCAGACCGAAGCGGACGTGTCGCAGATGCGGGCACTGGTGGCGCGCAAGCGGATCACTGCGCCGTTCGACGGGATGGCAGGGATTCGGATGGTCAACATTGGGCAGTATCTGAATCCCGGCGCGGCGATCGTTTCGCTCCAATCCGTGGACCCGATCTATGTGGAGTTCGCCTTGCCGCAGCAGAGCTTTGAAGCGGTGGCGGTGGGGAAGAAAGTGCGGCTCGGGGCCAGTGGGCTGACTGGCGAACGCTTTGAAGGCGAGATCACCGCGCTCGATTCGCGGATCGACGAGAGCACGCGGAACTTCATCGTGCAGGCGACCATTCAAAACAGCGAAGGCAAGCTGCGGCCGGGGATGTTCGTGGATGTCGAAGTGCTGCTGCCGGAACAGGAGGGCGTGCTGGCCATCCCGTCCTCATCGATTGCGTATGCGCCGTATGGCGACTCCATTTACGTGGTGATCGACGGCAAACAGGTGGAGCAACGGTTCGTGAAACTCGGTCCGAAACGTGGTGATCAAGTGGCGATTTCATCCGGCTTGAAGGAGGGCGACGAGATCGTCTCCTCGGGGGTTTTCAAACTCCGCCCGGGTGCCGCCGTGCAGGTCAATAACAGCGTGCAACCGGGCAACGAACTGCAGCCCAAGCCCGTGGACACGTGAACGGATTCATCATTCTGAATTCATAATTCTCCCGATGCGCTTCACCGACTTCTTCATCCGCCGACCGGTTTTCGCGAGCGTGGTCAGTCTGATCATCCTCCTCGCGGGATGGCAGTCGATCCGTTCACTGAACGTGCGGCAATATCCGCGCAGCGACATCGCCGTCGTGCGCATTGAGACCGCCTACATCGGTGCGAACGCGGACCTCGTACGCGGCTTTGTCACCACGCCGCTGGAGCGCGTAATCGCGAGCGCGGACGGGATCGATTACATCGACTCCTCCAGCTCACAGGGGCTCAGCATCATCACAGTTCACCTCAAGCTGAACTACGACACGAACGCTGCGCTCACGCAGATCCAGGCAAAGGTGGCGCAGGTCCGCAACGAC
>JAQGOK010000024.1 GCA_028293645.1 Chthoniobacter sp. | reverse complement strand
TCAGTTTCAGGTGCCACTCGCCATCGTGTTCGTGGAGGGAAAGCAGCGCTCCATCCGGCGCGCGGGTTTGGGCAATGGTGTGGAAAGGTTTCATGAAGCGGGTCTGCGACTCTGCACGTCCCCGAATGGAGGACGAAGCAAAAGGATCTCTCTATCGAGCGATCACGCCGGAGTTTCCGGCTTGAAGGCGAATGCGAAGAACGCTGCGCGAGCGATAAACAGGAAAGCGACGAGCTTCTCTTGTAGGAAGGTCACGGCAAAAACGACGAAGACGAGCAAGGTGATTGGTTCCTGCATGATCTTCAGCTGAAAGTCGGAGAACTCACGGAAGGCAATTCGGCTCGCGGGCACGGCGAAACAGTATTCGATGAGTGCGATCCCCAAGGAGATCAGGATGGCTTTCAAGATCGGCCACGCCTGGCCACCGACCTCGCCGCTCCAGGAGCGGCGAGCTTCTGGATGACCCGGACGAAGGCCGCCGGTTCTGACGCGATCCGCGCCAGTTTAGAGCGCTCGGCAGTTATGCTGCTGAACGTCCCGCCCTCGATGCATCATCTGGCACAACACGCCGTCCTCCGCTCCGCGAAAAACTCGGCGCACTTTACGAGAAGCTTCTCGGCCCGGTCCTCATCGATCTCCGATGGGTCACTCACGCGTTCCAGCGTCTCGCTCTTGTTGCTGCTCACATCCAGGACTCGGAAGGTGATCTGGGGAGAATCGAGCGAAGCGATCGCGCGGAGCGTAAATCGGTTCGGCGGCAACGTGATCGTCACCGCAAGCTTCGTCACCAGATCCTCGCGATCCATGTAGTGCTCGAACGAACCTTCCGGTCTTCCATACCGCCTCAGCCGCTCTTCGAGATGGTGCCGCAGCCATTTCAATTTCGGAGTAGCCGCAGCGGCGTTGCACACACGGGTCTGAGCGACTTCCGCCTCGGCCTCCCGCAGCGGGGGCGCGTGGTTCTCGAGTTTGGACACCACTTCGCTTACCGGCAGCCGTTGTTCCTGCATGATCTCGTCGAATTCCACGGAAGTCGGCTGCTGCTCGCCGGGGGGAAGCTGCGGATCTCTATCATTCATCGCGCCGAGAACTGTTTGAAGGTTCTTCCGAACTCGCAGCTGCGTCTCCGTCGTCCTCTTCGGACGTGCTGTCACCGCTCGCGAACGCAGCGGGATCGCTAAAGGGTTCCGGGGCGTAGCCAGCTTGCAAGACGGTTTCGTGCAGCTCAGCGACGTTGGTTTTTCGCGCGTCGAAGGTCACCGCCACGCGGGCGCTTTCCACGTCCGCCCGGGCCTGCACGACTCCGTCTGCGTCGCCGAGCACTGCTTCGATCTTCCGCGCCGCTTCCTCGCTCGCGGTGCCTTCCGTTGCGATCAGCACGGTCTGCGACGCTTCGTCAGATCCGGTGGCCAGGTTGTGAGGATCAGCAGGTTGTTTTTGCATACAAAGTGCATCGCGACTCCGAAGCCGCCAGACGTCGGGAGCCGACCTGAGCCAAACGCCGAGCATGCCATGCTCGAGGGCAGATCGCCCGCTTAGAACACGCGAACTACGCGAGTTCGCCCACCGCAGAGGAGAGTTGGTGACGCACGGTCCGCCGAACCAGGCCCGCGGTATCACTGGCGACCCGCACGCCCGAGTCGAAGATCTCGCATACCTTCCCTGAATCGGAACGCTTGATGAGGAAGCGCGTCCGCCCATCGGACAGCTCTCTGATCGTCAACGTCAGGTTGCGCGGCGCCAACTCTTCCTCCGCGAGCCGCCGGAGTTGCCGCTGATAAAATGCTTCGCTGATCAGCCCGGCCCGGCGCTCTTTGTCCGCCTGAGTGAGCACGATCTGGACGATCTGGGGAAGTTGTGTCGAGGAGGGTTGGTTCATAGTTGGGAGGATAAAAGCTTCCCCATCCCTCTCATTGCCGAAATAGGATTCCGCCCCGGCCGCGCTATCCCCGCGCGGGCTCGGCGCGAGAGGATCTGCGTTCAACCGATCCTCCCGCCCGTGGAGCTGTGGGCATCCGGCTACGCGAGAACGCTGACCGTCTTCGCCCTGGGCTCCTCCTCTGCCGCGTCTTCGGTGTAAACAGCCGCCATACCCACCGCCAGTGCTTCAAACTCTTTTCCGATCACATTGCTGCGATCGAAGTAAATGTCCCGCCCGGTCAGGTCCGTGATGGTGCCGCGGCCGGTTGCGAGGTCCAACTGACTGATCACCGCCACGGGCGCGGCGTCCTCGTGTTTCTTGGTTTCCCCCCGTTGCCGCTCCGTGAGCTCTTTCAACTGACGCTCGGCTTTATCGAACGCGTCAATCACCACCGTTTGCAGCTCGTCGTGCATCTCATTGTGCTCCTGCCCGGCCACCGCGACGATCTCATGGCCCGGAGGGACATGCAGATCCAGGCGCACGCGGAAAGGATTGCCGGATCGCTCGTGGAGATGGGGCCGCTCCACCACGATTGCGCAGCTCGTGATGTGGTCACAGAACTGTTCGAGGTGGTCCATCTTTTCGCGAATGAGGGCATCGATCGCCTCGCTCTTGGAAACTTGGTGGTAAGCGATTTCGAGAGGTACTTGCATAGAATGTCGGTGAATGTTGCTGGTTCATCGGTTCGGCCAGGCAATTCGGCGGTCCGGGAGCTTCTCATCGATGTTCCAGGAACCGGCGGTCGGCTGGGTCATTCGCGAAGCCAGGGGCAGTCCGTCGTGAGCTTTGGAGCCTAAAGCTCCAGCCATCGGATGGAATCGGCTCGCGTGAATTGAGCTGCAGATGCCATTCGTCGTCCTGTCGTGAGCGAAAGCAGCGCCTTCCGGCGCGCCTGTTGAAAGGATCGCTCGCTCAGCTAAACAGGATCCGCGACCCGACGAACGGCCGCTTGCGTCTCGTCAGGCACGTCCAATACACCCAGCCGATCAGCACGGCTTGCAGCGGCAGTCGCACCCAGAGCATCCACGCTGGCAGCCCCTCAAACCCGTGCATGGCCATGCGTAAGTTGGCGGGAAACACCGCGATCAACAGCGCGATCAGTCCCCATCCCGCCCAACGCCGCGTCCAGGGAATCAACGCTCCGAGCCCGCCCGCAATTTGCGCCGCACCGCTGATCTCCACGAGCAGCCTCGGCGCCGGGAGATACGGCGGCACGATGGCGACATAAGCGTCCGGGCTGAGAAAGTGATTTGCCCCCGCGGCCACAAAGAACACAGCCAGCAGCCAGCGAAAGATGGTCTTCAGCATGCCTTCAAAGGGCGAGGATGAACGCGGCTGAAGCGGCGACCGTCGCTGCCGTGCGCAGGTGGTTCCAGGCGGTCCATTGCGAAAGGCGTGCGCCATAGCTCGGCACCCGCAGGACTGGAGGAATCGACCGCGGCCAACGTGAAGAAGACCCCCGCGATCAGCCCTGACCCAAGCGCCGCCCCCAAGGTTAATGGGAAGAGCAGGTTGCCCGAGTTCATCCGCGGGGAAATCTCAGCACAGCCCGTCGAGTGAAGTACGCGGCGAGCTTCCGCCACTTCCGCCACCTCACCGTGCCCCGAGCGCTTTCACTGCCGCTTCCTGAAATGCACGACGGACATCGCTCGCATCGCTATTCGGGAAATTCGCACGCTGCACCATCAGCACGTAAGCCACGCCCTTCGTCGGATCGATCCATGCCTGCGTGCCCCACGCGCCACCGTGGCCGAAGCTCCCCGGCGAGAGCATCGCCGCCACGCCTTCGTGCGGTGTGAGCAGGATGCTGGTGCCTAGACCCCAACCGTATTTCTTTCCGTGCTGGCCAAAGGTTTCGTTCTGGAAAAAGCCGGTCGGCAGGTCGCCTGTTTGAGGCGTGCTCAGGAATCTCATCGCGTCCGCGCTGAGAAAGCGCCGCCCATCCATCGTGCCGCCGCCGAGCAGCATCTGGCAGAACCGCGCATAGTCGGGAGCGGTGGAATAAAGTCCGCCATTCCCCTGCGGCGGACGGTCGCGCTTGCCCTCGTAACCAGCGCGCGGCGGCACAGGGGTTAGCGCTCCGCCGTCCTTGTCCCTGGAATAAGCGGTCACCAGCCGGGCGCGTTGCGCGTCAGTCGGGTAGAAGGTCGTATCCTTCATGCCGAGCGGATCGAAGAGGCGCTGCTGAAGGAACGCGTCGAACGAAAGACCGCTCACCACCTCCACGATGCGCCCGGCCGCGTTGATGCCACTCTGGGTATAGCTCCACTTTGCGCCCGGCTCGTATTGCATCGGCGCGGCGAGCCAGAGCGGGACCAAATCCGCGAGCGTCTTCGCTTCCTTGGCCGCAGGTCCACCCGCTTCGCCGAGCCCGGACGTATGCGTGAGGATCTGCGTGATCGTCAGATTCGCCGGCTTGCCGGAAGGCGTCTTCAGATTGGCAAACTCCGGCAGATACTTCGCGACGGGATCAGCAACGTTGAGCTTCCCTTCATCCTGCAACATGAGCACCGCCGCGCCGGTGATCGGCTTCGTCATCGATGCGATCCAGAAAAGCGTGTCGGGCGTCATTGGCCGCTTCGCTTCCACATCCGCGCGCCCTGTGCTTTCCAGGTGCAACACCTTGTCCTTCGTGACGACGACCGTGACCGCGCCGGCGATCTCGTTCTTCGTCACCATTTCCTGCATCGCGGCACCGATCCCGGAGAGCACGGGCTCGGCAGCAGAAGCCGGTGGCGCCAAGCAAAGCGCGGCGGAGAGAGCGAGAAATGCGGGGAGGTGGCGACGGTTCATGGGGAAAACGCATCCTTTGCTCCGTTCTCCGGTCTGCGTCACGCCATTTTGCGCAGCATCGACTGCTCGCATGAAGATCATCGCGGGGTTCTTCGCGCTTGTTTTGCAGCTCCAGACGACGCTCGTCTCCTTGGAGAATCCGCGCGGCTTCGCGGCGTCTTCTCCGCCTAAATCAGCCCCAGCTTCATCTTTCCGACTTCGCTGATCATCGCCTGATTCCATGGCGGGTCCCAGACGAGTTCGACGGCCGCGTCGCCGACGCCGGGGACGCTCATGACTTTGGATTTGGCTTCGGCGGCGATCGTCGGGCCCATGCCGCAACCGGGCGCCGTCAGGGTCATCTTCACGTCCACTTTCGCGCCCTGCGCGGCGTCGGGGGTGATGACGCAGTCGTAAACGAGTCCGAGGTCCACGATGTTGACCGGGATCTCCGGGTCGTAACAGGTGCGGAGTTGGTCCCAAACAGCCTTCTCGTCAACCGGAGCGCCAGTACTCGGGACCGCCGGAGCGGCTGGGGCTGCGGTGGCTTCGATGCCGAGCGCGTCGGAGTCCGCGTCTTCGATTCGGGCCAGGCCAAGGTCGGTCGCGACGGTGAAGCTGCCGCCAAGAGCCTGCGTGATGAAGACGTTGGTGCCGGCGTGCAGGGTGATGGCTTCACCGCTCGGGATGCGTGTCGCGGGACAATCGCGGAGCAGCGTTTTTTCAGTGTTTTCGTGCATGGAAAAGTGAGGTCAGGAGGCCTTCGGTTTGAGCACGACCTTTACGGTGCGCTCGTTCTCAGGCCGGGCGGTGAAGCTCTCGATCAGAGTAGCGGTTTGTGGTGGGAGCGGTGCGGCCATGGGGGAAGGCACGCCAGTGAGGGCGGAGCGGAGCGCGCCTTCCACCAGCTGGGCGCAGTGAATCTTCATCGGCGGCAAGGCACCGAGCGGAGCGGAGAGATCGGCACCGGACATCGAGAGTGCTTCCTCCACAGTTTTGCCGGCGACCAGCTCGGTAGCGACGCTCGCGACCGCGATCGCCGTCTCGCAGCCGAAGGTTTGGAACGTCGCGCGATCGATCACTCTCCGGCCATCTTCGTCTTTGAATTTCACCCACATCCGCAGCATATCGCCGCAATCGGGGCTGCCGACCGTGCCGACGGAATCGGCATCCGTCATCTCGCCGATGTTCTTCGGATTCGCGATCGCGTCGTGGATTTTCTGCTGAAGGTCGTGGTCGCTCATGGCTGGTTCATTCGAGTTCGTAGCGGGGCAAATCGGGGTCGATCTCGGTGCTCCAGGCATCGATGCCGCCGCGCAGGACGCGCACGTTTTGCAAGCCGTGGCCGGTAAAGTACGCGCACGCATCCATGCTGCGCGTGCCGCGGTGATCGACGAAGATGATCAGCTTTTCTCGGTCCCAGCCGCCGAGTTCATGCATCATATCCTGGCTGAAGAATGTGGAGTCCGGGATATGCACGGCGTCGAACTCCTCGCGGGTGCGGATGTCGAGCAACGTTGCTTTGCCCGCCTCCACCAAAGCCGCGGCTTCACTCGGCGGGACTTGCAACTGCGCGTCGGCTTCTTCGCTCGCGATGAGGTGATCGACCACTTCCTGCACCGGCAGGTTTTCATTGCGCGCGCAGATCTCGGCGAGCGTTTCTTCCGGACTGAAGCCGCAACTTGCGCATCCGCCGATGTGGTAACGCCGAAAGAGCGCCCGTTGCGCGCCGGGAAATTGCGCGAGCAGTTCCCGCATTGGGAGGTTTGGATCGATCGTCACCGCGGTAGGCATGCGCGGAAAGTAACGGGATCGTGCGGGCCTGACAAACGCCACTTTACCGGCTCGGGCATGGCCGGTAGCGTCGGCGCTTCATGCGTTTTCAGACTCTCTACGAAGGTCGATGGATCTTCCTCATTGTGGCGGCGATCGGCTGGCTCGGCTGGTTCCTCGGTTGGTTTTGGCTCGTGGTGCTCGCGGCGTTGCTCGTGATCTTTTGCCTCAATTTCTTCCGCGATCCCGACCGCGAAGTGCCGCCCGGAGATGATGTGGTGGTGGCAGCCGCGGACGGCGTGGTCGCGGACATTGTGGAAATCGAAGAGAGCGAAGTGTTGATGACGCGGTGTAAACGGATCGGCATCTTTCTGAACGTCTTCGACGTGCACGTGAACAAGGCGCCGATCGCTGGCCGCATCAGCTATTTTCAGCACCACCCCGGCCTCTTTTTGGATGCGCGGAATCCGGAATGTTCGATCAAAAACGAAGCGCTCACGTGGGCGATCGAGGGCAAATCGGCGACGCTCGTCATCCGCCAGATTACCGGCGCGATCGCCCGGCGGATCGTTCCGTGGTCGAAGCTCGGCGACCAGGTGGAGAAAGGTTTCCGCTTCGGCATGATCCGCTTCGGATCGCGCACCGAGATTTACCTGCCGATGACCGCCATCATTGAAGTGAAGCTTGGCGACAAAGTCCGCGGCGCGGAGACGATCATCGCAAAACTCGTCTGAACCCATGAGCGACGACCGCGGCCCGAAGATTTATCTGCTGCCGAACTTGATGACGGCAGGGAACCTCTGCTGCGGATTCCTCGCGACGATCAAGATCCTGGAAGGCGCCCTTTTGGAAGCGACGACCCCGGCAGCCGGCACGGACAGCTTTCACTTTGCGATCTGGTGCATTCTGGGCGCGTGCATCTTCGACGCGTTGGATGGCCGGCTCGCGCGGCTCGGCGGCACCGACAGCTCGTTTGGGCGGGAGTTCGATTCGCTGGCGGACATCGTCTCCTTCGGGGTGGCGCCGGCGCTGATGGTGCATCGCATCGTCTTCCACGAAAACCAAAAGCTGGGCTGGATGGTCGCGTCGCTTTACCTCGTCTGCGGAGCGTTGCGGCTGGCGCGCTTCAACTGTCTCGCGGCCGCGGATTCCGCCGCGGCAAACCGCGAATTCCGCGGATTCCCCATTCCCGCGGCGGCCGGGCTGGTGGCGTCGATCACGCTCTTCCTGCTCTGGTACACGAACAACCGGATCGAGCACTGGCTGACCACCTGGGCGATGCCGCCGCTTTTGATCTTCCTCTCGTGGATGATGTTCAGCGGGTTCAAATACCCGAGCTTCAAGTCGCTCAACTGGCGCAGCACGCGCTCGATCCCGCGCTTCATCGCGATCATCGGCGTGCTCATTTTCACCGCGATCAACTTCCACTGGATGCCCGCGGTGATCTTCATCACCTACCTGCTCTACGGCTTCCTGCGGCCGTTCCTCTCGCGCAAGATGAAAGAGGAAATCGAGGAGGAACTTGAAGACGAGGAACCGCTGGAAAGTCCGTAAAGCGCTTTCGCGATCATCTCCGCTGCTGGCTTTTAGCACCTGCTAACTTTTGAGTGACTTCGCGCAGACCGGCCTGATCTGCACGCTTCAGCGGCTCAATGATGCGCACCTTCCACAGCTGGAAGCAGAACTCGTGGAACTGGCGAGCGACCGACCGATCGCACTCGTCCTGCCCTGCCATCGACGGGATCTTGCGCAACCCGCGCTCGGGCATCTTGTGCAGGAAATCGCCGGAGCGGCCTTCCTTGCGGAGATAATCATCAGCATCAACGGAGTGGAGCGCGGAGCCGAAGACGCTGCCCGGGAACGCTTCGCGACCTTGCCGCAGCCGCTCACGTTTCTTTGGAACGATCGCGAGCAGCCTGCCGGGACACGCACCGGCAAGGGCGAGAACGTCGCCGCAGCGGTGCGGTATCTGAGCAAAGGAGGATGCGAAATCGTGGTCTTTCAGGATTGCGACGTCGTCTCTTTCCGACGCGCGAATCTGGCGCGCCTCTGTTATGCGGTCGCCAATCCGGAGTTGGGTTACCGCTTTGCGAAAGCCTACTACAGCCGCGCCACCGATCGGCTTTACGGACGCGTCAGCCGGCTTTTTCTCGCGCCGTTGCTGCACGCGCTGGTGCGCGTCGCCGGACATCAGCCACTGATCGGTTTTCTGCTCAGCTTCCGTTACCCGCTGGCCGGTGAAGTGGCGATGACTGCGGAACTCGCGCGCTCCCTGCCGATGATGAACGGCTGGGGCCTGGAGCTCGGCCAGCTTTGCGAAGTGTTTCGCAGGGTCGATCCGCGCGAATGTTGCCAGGTCGATGGCGGGAGCGGTTACGATCACAAACATCAGCCCGCGACGCCGGCGCTCACGGAGATGGCCGCGGAGATTGCGCGCGAACTGTTCCGACAGGCCGCGTTGGAAGGGATCGGCGATACGCCCGCATTTCACCTCGCAGTCCGGGACGCGTATCGGCGGGAAGGCGAGTTCGCACTGCACCGCTCGGCAAGCCTGGCTTTGATCAACGGCTTGCCGTTCGACCGCGTCGCGGAGTCGGCGTTGGTGGAACTGTTCGCCCAGCAGCTCGCAGCCCTGGACTGAGGGAGATCCGGAGGGCATCTGCAGAAACCGGACGCCGCGTGACCATCACTGAGCGCGGGAAGTCGGGACTTGGATTGCACCGGGGCCGCTGCTTTCCTTCGCGGGCATGTCGAAAAAGCCCGTGGTTCTTATCATTCGCGATGGTTGGGGAATCAATCCCGGTGGGCGCGCGCAGGCGGTGGAACACGGAGACGCGACATTGCTGGCGAAGACCCCGTTTCACGACCATCTCTACGCCACGTATCCGCAGAGCACGCTCAGCGCGAGCGGCCTCGATGTCGGGCTGCCTCCCGGGCAGATGGGCAACAGCGAAGTCGGCCATCTGAACCTCGGCGCCGGGCGCGTCGTTTACCAGGATCTCACCCGGATCAACAAAGCGATGAGCGAGGGCGAACTCGCAACCAACGTCGTCCTGCAGGATGCGTTTGCGGCCGCTCGATCGCACCGGCTCCATCTGATCGGGCTGGTCTCCGACGGCGGCGTGCATAGCCATCAGGAACATCTCATCGGACTGGCGCGTGCGGCGAAAAACGCCGGAGTGGATGACATTCTCGTGCATGCCGTCATGGATGGTCGTGACACCTCGCCGACCGGCGGCGCCGATTACATCGCCTACGTCGAAGCCGGTCTCGCTCCTTCGGGCGCGAAGATCGCGACGGTCATCGGCCGCTACTTCGCGATGGACCGGGACAAGCGTTGGGAGCGCAACAAACTCGCGTGGGACGCCATCGTGCTCGGGCGCGGCAAAGTGGCGACCGGCACACCGGCGGAGGAAGTGCGCGCCGCTTACCTCGACGAACCGCGCGGCGACGAGTTCCTGCAGCCGATCATCTTCCACCACGCCGATGAGCAGCGGATCCGCGATGGCGACGTGGTGCTCTGGTTCAACTTCCGGGCCGACCGGGCGCGCCAGCTTTCCACCGCATTCCTGGACCGTTCCTTCGACTGCTTCGATCGGGAAGTCACTCCTTTGGTGCATTACGTGACGCTCACGGAATACGCGAAATCCTATAACGTGCCTGTGGCGTTCCCCTCCCAGTCACTCGACAACCTCCTCGGGGAAGTCGTGAGCAACGCCGGCCGGCAGCAGTTGCGCATCGCCGAGACGGAGAAGTACCCACACGTCACCTACTTCTTCAATGGAGGCGTGGAGAAACAGTTCGCCGGTGAGGAACGCATCATCGTGCCCAGCCCGAAAGACGTGCCGACCTACGATTTCAAGCCCGAGATGAGCGCGCCGGAGGTCACCGACCGAGTGATCGCCGCGCTCGCGGACTACGACCTGGTGGTCCTGAACTTCGCGAATCCCGACATGGTCGGCCATACCGGAGTCGTGGAAGCGGCAATCACCGCCGTCGAGACGATCGATTCGTGCGTGCAGCGGGTCGTGGAGAAGACGTTATCGCTGGGCGGCCGGCTGCTCCTCACCGCGGATCACGGCAACTGCGAACTGATGCGCAACGCAGACGGTTCGCCGAACACCGCCCACACCACGAACCTGGTGCATTTCCTCTACGTCGCGCCTGAACCCGCCGAATATACGCTCGATAGCGGCATTCTCGCTGACGTCGCGCCGACCATCCTGCACCTCCTGGGCATCGCCCAACCCGCTGAGATGACCGGCCGCAGCCTGCTCGTGGCGAAGTAGCGGCGCCTGGCCGCAGGACGAGCCTGCACCGGCCAGTGGTGAACCGGGATGTTGCGCGCGCGGTCCGGCGCCACTCTGCAGAACGCCGGATCGGAAATGCCTCCGCGCTCCGCTTGCAATGCCTTTCCCATCAGCTTACATCTGCCGCCCGCATTTTTACCCGATGGTGTAACGGTAGCACAGGTGACTTTGACTCACCTAGTCAAGGTTCAAATCCTTGTCGGGTAGCCAATCAGATCGGCTCGCTTCGGGACCGGATTCTGATCGCGGAGCGATGGCCAGTTCCTTGGGAGCACGCGCCGCAAGCTTATAGCAGCCGCGCACGCCTCGGGGACAAAGGGTGTCCGCAGACTTCTGGATCGACGAGCTTGCCACGCGAGCGAGGCGCAGTGGGGATGTGGGTGCCAGGGAACCGCGACGCTAAAGTCCCGTTCTGCCCATAGCTCCCCTCTCCGCCACTGATGAACACAGCGCTCCGCTCGACGTTACTCCTGTCCTTCTGGCGCGGTTGCTCACCGGCACTCCCGGCGCCGCACAGACCGGCTTCACGCCAGGGGATCTCTTCGCAACGGAAGCGTCGTTCTTCCAGGTGTCCCGAATCACCAGCGGCGGGACCTTTGGCGGATCGGGCGCTTTCGCCACATTGCCGGCGAATCCCAGCACGGGCTTCGCCTGGACGAAGGATTTAACGCGCGCCTTTGTGGCGTCCACGACGCGAGTCTTTGCGATCTCACCGACCGGGGTTGTGACGGTCTTTGCCACGGTGCCCGGCGCCGAAATCCAAGGGATTCTGGCGACGCGGGAAGGGCGCATCTGGCATCAGACACGATTAGCGGCCGTGTCTCGATGTCACTGCGGTTCGCGTTCGTCGTGCATCGCCAGTGGTGGGACGAAGGCGTCCTGGCTCCGTCCGGCGCTGACGCTGCGCAGCTTTGAAATCCTGAGGGCCTGCAACGGACGGGTGACGCCAGGTCATAGCACTGCGGCAACCTTCCCGAGTTCGCGACTGATAGTATCAGTTGTTCAAGCGTCGCGAATGGCGCAGGCTCGCCGGCAGCGAACCGAGCTTCCCAGCCTCAGCATGGCTTGTAAGTGATGGCTCGTTCCAACCCGGACCCGGACCGGATCCCCCCTTAACTGCACCCTCCCCATGCCCATCCTACGCCCCTGCTCACGTCCCTCCTTCATCCTCGCTGGCCTGATCGCAGCCTCTGCTCCGCTGTCGCTTCCGGCCGCCGATCTGTTCTGGGACTTGAACGGAACTGCTGCGGGGGCGTCACCGATTCCAAGCGGCACATGGAGCCTGCTCGACGCAAATTGGAACTCTCTGGCAAACGGGACTGGTCCGGCGACGCCGTGGTCGGACGGCAACACCGCGGTGTTTGCGGCGGGCAGCGACGCCGTCATTCCGTACACGGTGACGCTGGCCACCGGAACGTACACGACCACCGGGTTGATCATTGAGGAAGGGTTCGTCAGCCTGCTCGGGCCGGGCACGATCCAATTGGGAGCGAACACCGCCTTGGTGAATCCCGGGACGACCTTGAACGTGGATAGCGTTGGCCGCTTCGCCAATACCGCCGGCGGAAGGGTCCTGCTGGATCAAGGCACGATGCGCTCGACCGCAGCCAACAACGGATCAGTCTTTTTGCAGCCGCTCATCGGTCTGGAAATAGGCGCAGCCGGTGGAACCGTGAACGTCACGCAACAAAACCCAAACCCGGTTTCATCGGTCATCTATGCGGGCACAATCACCGGTACGGGCGGGACGACGACCAACGGCGGTGCTGGAACGTTGACCAAGACTGGTCCGCAAGAGTTCCGCTATCAGGGTCCCGGACTGCCGAACACGACCTTTGCCAAGCTGAACGTAACCGAGGGGCTGTTTCGTTTGGGATTTAACAGCGACATCTCCGATGAACGCGGCTTTGGCGCGGTGCCGCTCGCGTTCACGCCCGATGCGATCACCTTGTCAGGCCGTGGGACGATCGGCACGAGTTTCACTGCGGCGAACTCGGTGCTCCATGTGAACCGCGGAATCACCTTGGGAGCCGGTGGCGGGCAATTGCTCGGGCCGATCACGGTACCGGGCGCGATCACCGGCGGCGGCGGTCTCACCACCACCGCGAGCACGGTATCGCTGGGGAGCGCAAACACCTACACCGGCACCACCACGGTGAATGGATCCACGCTGGCATTGGGCACGGCTACGATAGCTTCCGGTTCAATCCTCACCACCCCGGCGATCGACCTGCTGAACGGGACGCTCTCCTTGGTCAACACGGCTGGGAATCTCGATCGGGTCGGGAACGCGACGCCAGTGACCTCCCGCGCAGGAACCGTTTCCCTGGGCGCGAACGCGACCGCCGACACCGGGGAAACCATCGGAGCGCTGACGATGCACAGCGGCCGCACGACCGTTTCGGTCGCCTCGGCCGCGAGCCGGGTGACGACGCTCACGATCGCTTCGCTTTCACGCGGAACGGAGAACGCGACCGCCTTGATCCGCGGCACCAGCCTGAACCAGTCGGTGGCGACAAATGTCGCCCGCATCGCGCTCGGCGATGGCGGTGCATCGCTCAATAGCGTCGGGACGAGCACGTTGAACAATGGCGCCACGGACGACGCCACCAAGGACCTCAAGATCGTCCCGTACTTTTTCGGAGACACGAGCGCCACTGGGACCGGGAACAACTTCGTCACCAACGACACGGCGCTTGGCTTGCGTGTTCTCACCGCGGCCCAGCAGACGGCGCTTACCGGAACCTATGCGACAGCTACTGCGCCCGAAAACGTCCGGGTGACCGCAACCACCACGCTCGGTGAAGCCGCGGCGGTGACGGTGAACTCGTTGCTCTTTGCGGGGGCCGCGACGACGACGCTCGGTAGCGCCAGCACGGCCAACGCGCTCACCGTCAACAGCGGCGCAATCGGAACCACGGGCGCGTTCGACTACGCCATCGACAGCAGCTTCTCGGGATTGCATCTGGGAAACGGTGAAGGCGTCATCACCGTTTCCGTGGCCGCCACCTCGGCCACTCCGCCGGTGCCCGTTTCGTTGACGATCGCTACTCCGATCACGATTGCGAGCGGCGGCGGCCTGACCAAGTCCGGAGCGGGCACGCTCAACCTCACCGTGGCGAACCACTACACCGGTCCGACCACGATCTCCGCTGGAGTGCTTCAGGCGAGCCACGCGAATGCGCTCGGCACCGGCTTGATCAGAATCAACGGCACACGACTGCTCGTCGGCGTGGGCCTGAACCTCGCGAACCCGATCACCATCGGGGTGAATACCGGCGTCGCAGGAACCGGCCTGATCGAACCGGTAAACGCTGCTGGCACGGCGACGATCAGCGGGCCACTCACGATCACCAACAACGCCTTCGCAGGTGGCCACTTCGCATCGCGCGCGGGATCGACCTTGCACGTCGCGAGCGTGATCACCGCACCGGATTCGGTCACCCTCACGAGCCGCGTGGGCAATGTGATGTTTTCGGGAGGCGGCACTGGATACAAGAGCCTGCAGGTCCAGGGAGATAACGTCCTGGTCGGCGCCGACAATGGCATCGCCTCCAGCGCGATCGTGGACGTCGCCTCCAGCGCGACAGGAGCCCTGGACCTCAACGGCTTCAACCAAACGCTCGCCGGCTTGACGCGGCTCTCGGTCCAGGCGGCGACCGTCACGAATAGCGTTCTCCTCGGCGAGCCGAAGACCCTCACCCTGAATGTCGCTGGCCAGCTCAGCTTTGCCGGGACGGTCGCCGTCCCTCAACCAAGTGGCAACGCGGTGATCAGCGGGAACCTTTCACTCATGAAAGAAGGCGTCGGCATCCAGGCACTCAGCGGCGCTGGCAACAACACCTATACCGGCTCCACCACCATCAATGCCGGAACCCTGAAGCTGCAAAAACCTACGGGCAATCAGAACGCCATCCCCGCCGGCAACACGCTCACCATCGGACCGTCGGGCACGCTGCAGATTGGCGCAGACAGCCAGATTAACGACGAGATCACCGCATTCACGATGAACGGCGGCACCTTTGACGTCGGTCCGTTCGTCGAGGGAATTACACCCGCGGTGACGATCACCAACGGCACGATCTCCGGCACCTCGCCTGGATTCCTCCTGACGCGCGGCGGCTTCATCGCCAATGGAAGTAACGCGATCAGCAAGGGCATCAGCGTCCGCGGTGAAGATTTCAACAGCGGCCGGTTCGAGATCGTCGGCGGAACCACCACGGTGAGTGGCGTGATTCAGACCGATAACGCGACCAGCCAGGGAATCACCAAAGTCGGCGCGGGAACGCTCGTGCTTTCCGCAGCGAATACGTTCACGGGTCCGAGCGCCGTGAATGAGGGCCACATGATCGTGAGCGGTTCACTCTCCGCGAGCAGCGTCGTGACAGTCGGTGACGGGGCCAATCTCTCCACGACGGCGCTACTTGGCGGTTCCGGGGTGGTCGGCGATGTCACTGCCTTCGGTGCCGCCTCGCCCGGCGCCAGTGGTGCGACGGTCGATCCCGGCAACTCCTCGAATGCCGCCGGTATCTTGAGGACGGGCGCTTTGTCGATCACGAGCGGCGCGCATTTGTCGTTGCAGATTGGCGGCACCACCGCGGGCGGCGAATCGACCACGGGCTACGATCAAATCGTCGCGGCCGGCGCGGTGACCTTCACCGGAGGCGACCTCAAGCTGACGCTGCAGGGCACGCCGACTTTCGCCCAAGGCAGCACCCTTTTCGTCGTGGTGAACAACAGCGGCTCCCCAGTGACGGGCACGTTCGGCACCATGAACGGCGCCTCGTTCAATGCCTCGAACTTCGTCGTGAACGGACAGCCGTTTCAGCTCACCTACTCCGCGAATTTCACGGGTGCTGGCTCAGATGGAGTCAGCAACGACGTCGCGCTGATTGCCGTTCCCGAGCCGGGTGGTTGGATGGCGATGCTCGGCGGAATGGCGATGCTCGCCGGCTTTCGACGCTCGCGGCGCTTGTCGTAGCGGGCTTTCAGCTTCGCGCAGCTCGGCAGCGCCTTTGACAGTGTGCCGTTCCCAGGCGTCGCGCATCTTGCGTCCGCCTCGGTTTTCGTACGTTCTCGGATGGTCATGTCTTTCGATCCCCAAGCCATCAATACCGACGCACTGAAGACCCGGGTGGGTGAGCTCCGGAGGTATCTTTGACTTCCCAACAATTCAGGCACGCTTAGCGGAGCTCGAAGGCCAGATGTCCGAGGCGGACTTCTGGAACAACAAGGAACGCGCGCAACAACGGGTGGAGGAAGTCTCCACGTTGCGCGGCAAGATCACCCCTTTGCTCACGCTGGAGCGTCAGGTGGAAGAGCTGCCGGTGCTGGTCGAACTGGCACAGGAGCAGGGCGATGCGGCTTCCGCGGCGGAGGTCGAAAAGGAGTATGAGTCGATCGGCCGCGCGCTGGGCGACTTCGAGCTGAAGATGCTGCTCTCCGGTCCGAACGATCATTACAACGCGTTCCTGACGATCAACTCCGGCGCCGGCGGAACCGAGTCGTGCGATTGGGCGGATATGCTGCTGCGCATGTATCAGCGCTGGATGGAGCGGCACGGCTTTAAGAGCCAGGTGATGGACATCCAGCTCGGCGACGAAGCGGGCATCAAGTCGTGCACGCTGCAGGTGTCCGGCGACTTTGCCTACGGCTATCTTGCGACGGAACGCGGGGTGCATCGGCTGGTGCGCATTTCTCCATTCGATGCGAACAAACGCCGGCACACGTCCTTCGCGGGCGTGGATGTTGTCCCGGAGTTACCGGAAAGCGCGCCGATCGAGATCAACGAAGCAGACATCGAAGTGGACACTTATCGCAGCGGCGGCAAAGGCGGGCAGAATGTGAACAAGGTCGAGACGGCGGTGCGCATTCGGCACATCCCCAGCGGGCTGGTAGCCGCGTGTCAGAACGAACGCAGTCAGCAGAAAAACAAGGTCACCGCGATGCGGATGCTCCAGGCCAAGCTTCAGCAAATCGAGACCGACAAAGCCGCGGCAGATATCTCGGCAGCTTACGGCGAGAAAGCCGACGTCGCCTTTGGCAGCCAGATCCGCAGCTACGTCTTCCAGCCGTACCAGAAGGTGATCGATCTCCGGACGGGCGTGGAGACGAGCGGCATCCAGGCGGTGATGGACGGCGACATCGACCGGTTTATCGAAGGCAAACTGCGCGGGCTGAAACGAGAGAAAGGCGCGGCGAGCGACGAAGAGTAAAGCCGGAGCGCGCCATGAGGACGTTCAACCGCTACCTGCTGATCGCGCTACTCGCTGGCGTGATCGTGGTCTCGATGGTGGGCGTCTTCCGCATTCGCGAAATGGTCCGGCCACGCATTCTCGCACGCGTCAGCACGCCGGATGGCGTCGAGATGTGCGTGATTCAGAAGTGCAACTTCAGCGCTGAGCTGTTCACCACGAGCTTCCTCTATCGCCGGCCCAGTGACGTCTGGCGCTGGTTTTACTATGACCACGAGGATGGTTACTGGTCCGCCAGCCAGGTGAAGATCGATCCAGAGAAGAAGGTCGCAGTCTTCTTACGCGACCAGCAGCCGGCGATCACTTTCGACTGGGCAAACGAGGACTACACCTTGCATCGGTTCCGGCGCACCGACCATCAAGGCAGCCCTGCCGATCCTGGGTGGTCACCGGAACAATTCCTAAGCGCTCGTGAGAAATGATTCCGCCACGCCGTCGGGCGTTCGTGGACCGGCCGCCTCTCTCGAGAACGGATTGCTT
>JAQGOK010000142.1 GCA_028293645.1 Chthoniobacter sp. | reverse complement strand
TCTTTCGATGATCAGATCCGCTGACATCTCGACCGCTAAACGAACCCCGGTGAGGTGAGCGGATTGCGCTGCAAAACACCTATTCTGCTCAAATGCGCTGGAGGTGTATTGCGCGCAGTCCGAGGAGATCGCCCATTCCGGGGGGGACTGCCCCTGATATATTGGATTCCATAGGATCTCCGACAGACCCTTCCTGCCACGCTCGGCGACGGCCGGATACCCCGCTAAGCGGAGATCAATCGGAGTACTTCTTTCTTCGTGGCTGAAGCCGGGATAACAGCACCGCACTGCTCCCGTGCAATATCGGGGTCTTTAAGCCCATGCCCGGTGACCGTGCAAACAATCGTGCTCCCTTCCGCCACAAGCGGTGAAGCGTTCGAACCCGGGCCACTGGCGAGAGACTTGAACAGCCCTGCGATACTTGCTGCGCTGGCTGGCTCGACGAAAATACCTTCGTTCGAGGCTAACCAGCGTTGCGCTGCGAGGATTTCGTGATCCGTGACGATTTCCATCCGGCCGTTGCTATCCCGAACCGCCGCTTTCGCGAGGTCCCAGCTCGCAGGGTTGCCGATGCGAATAGCGGTAGCTACTGTGTCGGGGTGTTCGATTACCTTATCGAAGTAGATCGGCGCCGACCCTGCAGCTTGGAAGCCGAGCATCCTGGGTTGTTTCGTGGAGCGGCCGATTTGGTGAAATTCCGAATATCCCATCCAGTAAGCACTGATGTTACCTGCATTACCTACTGGAAGAAGATGTATGTCGGGGGCGTCGCCAAGTTCGTCCACTATCTCGAATGCAGCCGTTTTTTGACCCTGAAGGCGGAAGGGATTGATCGAGTTTACGATGGCCACGGGTTCCGTTGCGCCGATCTCACGGACCAGGCGGAGGGCGTCATCGAAGTTCCCGTCGATCGAGATAACTTTCGCGCCGTACATGAAAGCCTGGGCTAGCTTGCCGAAGGCAATCTTCCCGGCTGGCAACAGAACAATGCATGCGATGCCCGCGCGCGCGGCGTATGCGGCAGCGGCGGCGCTGGTGTTGCCGGTGCTGGCGCAGATCACAGCCTCCGCCCCTGATTCGACCGCTTTGGATAGAGCGACGGTCATGCCGCGATCTTTAAAGGACCCGGTCGGATTTAGACCCTCGTATTTGATATACACCTCGCACCCCCGGCCGACGCGTGCGCTCAGCTTTGGCGAGTGAATCAGTGGCGTCGACCCTTCGTTTAGCGAGATGAACGGCGTGGCGTCGGTGACTGGCAGAAAGTGCCGCCAACGCGCCAGGACGCCTCGATCGTGGAGAGTTTGTGGCGTCATGCGAAGTTTTCCACCCGAATCATCCGCGGTGGTTGTTTAACGCAGTTCAGAGTCCCGATTTGCGCGAGCGCCTCGGACATTTGCCCGTGAGTCGCCTTGTGAATGACTAAGATCAATTGAACGGCTTCCCCCTCGGTTCCCTCCGGCTGGAAGATAGAGGAGATACCGATGTTTAGCCCCCCCAAAGTTCCCGCGATCTGCGCCATGACTCCGGGTCGATCCTCGACCAGCACCCGCAGATAGTATTCGGAAACAATCTTATCCAGTGGAGTGCACGTGCCGTAGAGCCCATGCGGCATGAAACCGTAATTACTTCGTGGCGACTGGAGAGCGGCGGCGGCTTCGGCGATATCTGCGATGACTGCGCTGGCGGTCGGATCCTGCCCAGCGCCCCGGCCATAGAACAAAGTGTCCCCGACCACGTCTCCGTGGACAGCAAGCGCATTGAAGACTCCGCTAACACTTGCGAGCACGTGCTTCTCCGGAATGAGCGTCGGGTGAACCCGGACTTCTATCTCTCCACTGGTACTAGCCTTGATGATTCCCAGTAACTTGATCGTATAGCCCAGCTTCCGTGCAAAGCAGATATCATTAGCGGTAATGTGTTCGATCCCTTCGACGAAAATCTTATCGATCGGGATCCAGAAGCCGTAGGCGAGTGAAGCCAGGATGATTGCTTTGTGTGCGGCATCCCATCCATTCACATCGAATGCCGGATCTGCTTCGGCGTAACCTGCTGCCTGCGCTTCTGCCAACGCTTCGTTGAAGCTCGCGCCCGTTTCCACCATCTGGGTGAGGATATAGTTACTCGTGCCGTTGATGATCCCGTGGATCGATTCAATGTGATTGCCGATGAAAGCTTCCCGGATCGACTTGATGATCGGAATGCCGCCAGCGACCGCGGCTTCGAAGAACACCGGAATCTTATGACGTGTCGCTGCTTCGAAAATCTCCCGACCGTGTTCCGCCAGCAGGGCTTTGTTACCCGTTACCACGATCTTGCCACGCTCGATTGCGCCGAGAATCAATCGCAGGCTTTCCTCTTTGCGCCCCATCAACTCGACGATGATGCTGATTGCTGGGTCCGCCAGCAGGTCCTGCCATTCTGTGGTGAGTAGTTCCGGCGCGACCGCGATCCCACGCTCCTTGGAAACATTGCGCACTGCGATCTTACGGACATTCAGCTCAACGCCAAGGCGCTCCCGGAGCAACGCGCGGTTCTGCGTCAGGTGCTTGAAGACACCTGCGCCGACGTTACCGAGACCTGCGAGGCCGATGCCAAATGACTGCAGCATGGAAAGGGGGCGGACTATCGCGCACCGCTCTTTGGCGACGCAAGCGGATTTCCCCCGCACGCGGAGCCTGACTTACCAGAGTGCGCGCCCGGCGATGAACGTCTGCGTCACCTGAAAATCATCCGTGAACGCGACGCAATCTGCGTCCATTCCCTTTTCGAGCGATCCTTTGCGATCCTGCATGCCCAAGGCGTGTGCCGGGTTCAGCGTCGCCATCCGCACCGCTTCGACCAGATGAACGCCGCCGAGGTTCACCATCCCCGAAACGATCCGCATCATGTTCGCCGTGCTGCCAGCCAGGGCGCGGCCATCAGCAGTCATGCCCACTTCGTTTTGCACCACACAGGCGATGTCGCCCAGGTTGAAGACTTCACCTTCCGGCAGACCGGCGCCGGCACTCGCATCGGTGATCAGCGCGATACCATCGTAACCTTTTGCGCGGTAGAGCATGCGCAGGAGGGTCGGCGACACGTGACGGCCGTCGGCGATCACTTCGCAAAGAATCTCCGGCTCGCCGAGCGCAAACTCGAGCATGCCCGCTTCGCGGAAAGGACCGCGTCGCCGCGCGGATGACATGCAGTTGAAGGTGTGCGTCGCCTGGCGCATGCCGTGCGCGAACCCTGCGGCCGCTTCGTGGTCCCATGCCTCCGTGTGGCCGCCACTCACGCGGATCCCGGCGGTCGAGAATGCCTCGATCAACTCAAGCGAGCCGGGCAGTTCCGGCGCCAATGTGATCTGAGTGATGGCTTCGCGATGCGCGAGAAACTGTTCCCATTCTGCGCGGACCGGATTGCGGATCAGGTCGAGCCGGTGAGCGCCGGGGCGATCGCGTGAGAAGTACGGACCTTCAATATGCACCCCGAGCACCTGTGCCCCGTCTGCCGCCGGAGCTTTGCGGTAAAGCTCGACGGCTTCGATCACCGCGAGGATTGACTCGGTCTCTGCGGTAATCGTTGTCAGCGCCAGCGACGTGGTGCCGCCGCGCGCGTGATAGCGGCAGATGGTCGCGAACGCTTCAGGATCCGCATCCATTGCGTCCCGCCGCAATGCACCGTGAATGTGCATATCGATGAAGCCTGGTGCGATGAACTGCCCCTCGGCGTCCCAAACCTCTTCGCCAGTCGAAGGCGTCGCGTCGGGTCCGAGCACTTCCGCGATCTTTCCGTCGCGGATGCGCAACGACCCACGGACGAGCCCGTCGGGCAGAATCAGTCGAGCGTTACGCAACAACATGGCTCAGGCGCGTTGCCACTCGGGTTTGTGATCATAGACCCAGCGATAGTAATCCGCCCGCTCGAGCTGGCCGGCCGCCGCCTCATCGATGATGAGCACGCACTTCTGGTGCATCTGCAAAATCGACGCTGGAACGCTGGCGCGGATTGGACCTTCGACCATCGCAGCGACCGCGGAAGCCTTGCTCGCACCCGTCGCGAGCACGACCACCCGCCGCGCTTCCATGATCGTGCCGACTCCCATGGTGATGACGTGACGCGGCACCTCCGCCGCGCTGCCGAAGAACCGCGCATTATCCGCAATGGTTCGCGGCGTCAGCGTCTTCAACCGGGTCCGCGAACTCAGCGAGGAACTCGGTTCATTGAAGCCGATGTGGCCGTCCGAACCGATGCCGAGCAGTTGCAGGTCGATCCCGCCGCACCTCCGGATTGCCTCTTCGTAGTCAGCGCAATGCTGCGCGATGTCCGCGGCCAGGCCATCCGGAACGTGGATGTTTTCCGCCGGTAGATTGATGTGCGCGAAGAGGTGCTCACGCATGAAGGAGCCATATGACATTGGGTGCTCGCCCGAGAGGCCCACGTATTCATCCAGGTTGAAGGTGATCGCTCGCGAGAAATCCAGGAGCTCGGCATGGGTCATGATCACCAGTTCGCGATACAGTCCCAGCGGTGTGCTGCCGGTCGCCAGACCCAGCACGCTGGTCGGCTTCTTTTCGAGCTGGTCTTCGAAGAGCTGAGCGGCCTCCTTGCTCACCGCATCGGAGTCGGGCTTAATGATCACTTCCATTGTCCGGACTATGAGTTTGCCTGCGGATTTTCACACCAGAAAAGCAGCGCGCCTCGCGCGGCTCGGGCTGGAGATTGCAGACTTTGAGGAGAAGTTCGCGCGCAGCTCCGGGCCGGGCGGACAGCATGTGAACAAGGTCTCGACCGCGGTGACGTTGCGGCATGTGCCGACCGCCGCAGCGGTGACGGTGCAGGATTCGCGATCGCAATCGATGAACCGGCAGATCGCGTGGGAGCGGTTGCTGGATGCGATCGAAACGAAGCGCCGCGACGAGAAGGCGGCGGAGCGTTCTGCTCGCGAGAAGAAGCGGCGACAAAACGCGAAGCGGCCCTGGGGAGTGAAGCAGCGAATCCTCGACGGGAAGAAACGCCGCTCGGCAGTGAAGAAGCTACGCGGGCGGCCGATCTGATTCGGCAGAAACGCGTTTGCGGCGCAGAAGCCAAAGCTGCACGAGCGCCCACAGCACGGCGGGAACCGCGACGCTCAAGGCGAGCGCGAGGGCGGGACGATCCTGACCCGCGGCGCCGATGGCGGCGTAAATAAAACCGATCGGCACGCACCCGCACGCGAGTGAAAGCGCGAAGATCCGGAACGGCATCCGCGTTGCGCCGGCGAGGCAGGCGATCACTTCGGGAAGCAGCGGAAGACACCGCGAAAGGGCGACCAGCCAGGCGCCGCGGGCGCGGAAAAGCGCTTCGCCACGAGCGACGTCGTCTGCGCCGGCGATCCACCGCACCGCCCGGCGGCCGAACCGGCGGCATAGGCCATACGCGAGGATTCCCGAGAGGAACGATCCCAACGCGGAGAGCGCACCGCCGATTGCGGTCCCATACACAAACCCTGCGGCGGACATCACGCCCGTGGCCGGGAGCGGCAAAACCAGGTCCGCCGAAAGCAACGCGAGCACTGCCGCCCACCCCAGCGCGCCCCAGCTCCGCAACCACACGATGGCCGCGTCGCCCGTGAACCACGCCGTGAATGCGTCGCCCCAGATCGCAAACGGGATCAGGAGCAGGATCGCGAGCCCGACAGAAAGCCAGATGAGGCGCATGGCGTTGCAATTCGCGGTGCGGCCTTGCAACTTGCAACCACTGTTTTCCGCCATGCCCGAGCCGAAGCCGATCGATCCACATGAACTGCCGGAGCTCGCACGCGGCGTAATCCAACGCGCGAAATTCCCGCAGCTGGCGACGATCGACGGCGATCAACCGCGGCTTCGGCCAGTGTCGCCGGTCCTGGTCGAAGGCTTCACGATCTACGTCGCGAATTTGCGCAGCTACGGGAAGACCCATGAGATCGCGGCCAATCCGCGCGTCGAACTTTGCTACCTCGACGAGGCGCACGATCAGGTCCGGATCACGGGCATCGCGGAGGTGCTCACGGACGAGGAGAAACGGCGCGAGATCTGGGATGGCAACGCATTGCTGCGGCGCTATCTCGGCTCTTTGGAAAACCCGGAGCTCATCATTTACCGCATCCGGCCGGAACGTGTGCGGTTCATGCGCGAGTGGGCGCTCGCGTATCACGAAGTGCCAATTGGCGGGTAGCCGCCACGCGCGGCGACAAGGCTGCTCGCGCGCACTCGAAGCTCGTCACTATTGCCGCTGGCTCGCTAGCGTCTTCGCGCCATGGCGGACCAACAGACGATCGATACCCACAACAAGGCGCTCCGGATCAACCTCGATAATCGCTTCCACGGCACCTTTGCGGAGATCGGTGCCGGACAGGAAGTAGTCCGTTGGTTTTTCCGCGTCGGTGGCGCCGCGGGGACGATCGCGAAGAGCATTTCGGCGTACGACATGCAGGTCAGCGATGCGATCTACGGCCAGACCGATCGCTACGTTTCGCGCAGCCGTTTGCAAGCGATGCTCGAGCTCGAGTACCATCTCGACATCGAACGGCTCGGTGACGCGCGCGGCGATAACACCGCGTTCTTCGCCTTTGCGGATACGGTGGTGGCGCGCAGCTTCAAGGGCGGGAACGAGTGCCACGGCTGGATGGGCGTGAAGTTTCAGAGTCATCCGCGCGACGAGCCGAGCCAGATCGTGATCCATGTGCGGATGCTCGATGCGGAAGCTTCACTGCAGCAGGAGGCGCTCGGGGTCGTCGGCGTGAACCTTTGTTACGGCGCGTTCTTTCTGCATCACGAGCCCGATCAGCTCGTCGATTCGCTCCTCGATAAACTGACGACGGGTCGCATCGAAATCGACATGATCGAGTTCAGCGGAATCGAGTTTCGTTACGTGGATAACCGGCTGATGGCGCTGAAGCTGGTGCAGCTCGGACTGAGCGGAGCGGCCATGTTCGCGCCGAACCGCGAGGTGCTGCAGCCGTCCGAGATGCTCTACAAAAAGGCAGTGCTCGTGGAGCGCGGCAGCTTTCGACCGACGACGCGGGTGAACCTCGACATGCTCGAATGCGCACTCGAGAAGTTTACTGCCGAGCCCGCCGTTGCGGGTCGCGAAGTCCTGCCGCTGATGGAAATCACGATGCGGAACTTGCTCGCCGGTGGCAAGGAGGTGGACCGCCGCGATTTCCTTGCCCGCGCCGATCTGCTCGCGGCGTGCGGCATGACGGTGCTGATCTCGGACTTCTTCGAATACTACCGGCTGGCCGCGTATCTGGCCTGGCGCACCAAGGAGCGGATCGGGATGGTCATGGGCGTGCCCAGCCTCGTCGAACTTTTCGACGAGAAGTATTACACGCAGCTGCCCGGAGGCATTCTCGAGAGCTTCGGGCGGCTGTTTAAGAACGACCTGAAGCTCTACGTCTATCCGCTGCGGCAGCACGAGAAAGAGGACCTGAAAACGATCGGCAATCTCGAGGTCGCGCCGGAACTCCGGAAGCTCTACGGCTACCTCTCCGACCGCGGCAGCTTTGTGCACCTGGATAACTTCAACCCAGAGTATCTAACGATCTTCTCGCGCGACGTGCTCAAACGCATCGCGGCCGGTGATGCGACTTGGGAGGCGATGGTGCCCGAAGCAGTGGTCGCGCTCATCAAGAAGCGCGGCTTTTTCGGTTACTCCAAAGCGCGCCTGGACTAGGTGAGCTTGCGCTAGGGCTTGCTGACCGGCGCCAGTTCGGTCCAAAGCATCTGCACGTTCTTGCCGGTTGGCAGCGCCCATTCGCCACTAGCTCCGGTGAAGAGATGCTCCGCCTGCTGGGCGCCACTGTCGTTCTTCCATGCGACGGTGAGCTTTGTGTCGTCAGTGCGTTTCGGCCGGTAGATCAGGTGCGCTTCGCAGCGCGCAAATGAGCGGTTTCCG
>JAQGOK010000023.1 GCA_028293645.1 Chthoniobacter sp. | reverse complement strand
CCGGACGCGGCCGCCGGCCTGCATTACAAGTTCCGGTTGGACGGCGAGGCCTTCCCGGACCCCGCTTCACGATTTCAGCCGGACGGTCCGCACGGTGCATCACGCATCATCGATCCAGGCGTCTTTCCTTGGACCGATCACGCGTGGGGCGGCATCGAGCGGGAAGGGCAGATCATCTATGAGATGCACATCGGCACCTTCACGCCCGAAGGAACATGGGCCGCGGCGACGGAGCAATTGACCGAACTCGCCGAACTTGGAGTCACCCTGCTTGAAGTCATGCCGGTGGCGGAATTCCCCGGTCGGTACGGATGGGGCTACGATGGCGTGGACATTTTTGCCCCCACGCGGCTTTACGGCGAACCGGATGAGTTTCGGCACTTCGTCGATCGCGCACACGCGCTCGGTCTCGGAGTGCTGCTCGACGTCGTTTACAATCATCTCGGCCCGGACGGGAACTATCTGAAAGCGTTCTCGCCCGATTACTTCAGCCGCCGGCATGCGACCGAATGGGGTGAGGCGATGAATTTCGATGACGCGAACAGTCAGCCGGTCCGCGAGTTTTTCCTGACGAACGCCGCTTACTGGATCGATGAGTATCACCTCGACGGCCTGCGGCTGGATGCGACGCAGCAAATCCATGACGACTCGGAGCCGCATATTCTCTGCGAGATTGTGGACGCCGTGCGTGCCGCCGGGGGAAAGCGCCGCACGTATGTGGTTGGCGAAAACGAGCCGCAGGATACGCGGCTGATCCGTGCGAAAGAGCAGGGGGGCTTCGAGCTCGATTCGCTCTGGAACGACGACTTTCACCACGCCGCGATCGTGGCGCTTACCGGCCGTCGCGAGGCCTACTACATGGATTACCAGGGGAATCCGCAGGAATTCATCTCCGCCGCGAAGTGGGGCTACCTCTTCCAGGGCCAGCGCTACAAATGGCAGAAGACCCGCCGCGGCACACCGACCTTTGGTTTGGAGCCGGCGAATTTCGTCACGTTCATCCAAAACCATGACCAGATCGCGAACGCGCTCTGGGGCCACCGCGTGCATACGCTCGGCAGCGCCGATCTTATTCGCGCGATCACTGCGCTGCTCCTGCTGGGCCCCGGCACGCCGATGCTTTTTCAAGGCCAGGAGTTCGCGGCTTCCACGCCGTTTCTCTACTTCGCGGATCACAATCCGGAGCTGGCGGTCGCCGTCGCCGCGGGCCGGGCAGAGTTTCTCCGGCAGTTTCCGAGCATCGATTCACCGGACGCGACGGCCCTGCTCGCGAACCCCGAAGACGAGCAGACGTTCCTCCGCTGCAAGCTCGACTTCGCCGACCGCGAAAAGCGCCCGGAAATCTACCGGCTCCATCGGGACCTCATTCACCTCCGCAAAAGTGATCCGTTGCTCGCCCGCGCCAAAGTCGGAGCATTTGATGGTGCCGTGATTGCGCCGTGCGCGTTTGTGCTGCGGTTCTTCGGGACGGCGCAGGACGATCGGCTGCTCGTGGTGAACCTCGGGCAGGATCTTCACCTCGATCCGGCGCCGGAACCGTTGCTTGCTCCGCCGCTTGATCATTGCTGGAAGATCCATTGGTCGAGCGAAGATCCGAAATATGGCGGCGGAGCGACGCCGCCGCTCGATACCGATGAGAACTGGCGCGTGCCGGCGCGTGCCACGGTGCTCCTCATTCCCACCCCTCAACCGTGCCCCGATGAACCCGACGACCGTCCGAAAGATTGATCTGGCGAAGACCGAGGCGGAGAACGCGCGCATGCTGCTCCGCCGGGAGTGGCTGCTCACCAACGGACTCGGCGGCTACGCCTCGGGAACCATTTCCGGCAGCGTTGCGCGGCGCTATCATGGATTGCTGATCGCCGCGTTGCCGGCGCCGCTCGGCCGCGTGGTGATGCTCAATCATCTGGCCGAATTCCTGGTGATGAACGACGGGCGACGGCTGCAGATCGGCGGCGAGGAACCGAGTTACCTCGATCAAGCGGATCCCGAGCACCATCACCTTTGGGAGTTCCGCCTCGAGGAGGGCTTGCCCGCCTGGCGGTTCGTCGCTGAGGACATCGTGCTCGAAAAGCGGCTCCTCCTCGTCCACGGCCAGAACACGCTGCACGTCACTTACAACCTCGAGTCCGGCACCGATGTCGCGCGGTTGCATCTGCGCCCTTCGTTGCACTTCCGGCGGCACGAGGACGACGTCGCCCAGCGGCTCCAGGAATACACCCTTTCCATCCGCGGCCGACATTTCGAAGTAGCCGCCGGCGAGCCGATGCCGCCGCTGCGGCTCTCCATGGATGACGAGACCGCCGTCTTCACTAGTGAAGGCGGACGGACGCGTGAGATTCCCTACCAGGTGGAAGCGGAACGCGGTTATCCCGCGCGTGGTTCACTTTGGAGTCCGGGCTACTTCGGCGTCGAGTTGCGGCCGGGGATACCGACCACGCTGATTGCTTCGACAGAACCCTGGGCGACCATTCTCGCGCTCAATCCTGCCGAAGCGCGCAACGCCGATGCGGAGCGCCGACAGCGTCTGCTCGCGCTCGCCCACCCGAAAGCTCAGGAAGGCCCGGCCGCGGAGTTGGTGCTGGCTGCCGACCAATTCATCATCACGCCCGCTGGTCGCGTGGAAGATGCCGCTCGGGCTCGCGCCACCGGTGATGAAGTGCGCACCGTCATCGCCGGCTATCATTGGTTCACCGATTGGGGCCGCGATACGATGATCAGCTTCGAAGGGCTCACGCTGACCACGGGTCGGCATCTCGAAGCCGGCTGGATTCTGCGCACGTTCGCGCACTACATCCGTGACGGACTTATCCCGAACTACTTTCCCGACGGGGAGAACGAAGGCGTGTATCACACCGCCGACGCCACGCTGTGGTTCTTCCACGCGATGGATCGCTACGTCGAGGTGAGCGGCGATCGCATCACTCTGGAGCGCATCCTCCCGCAGTTCGTGGACATCGCCGAGCGGCACTTGCAAGGCACGTCCTTTGGCATTGGCGTCGATCCTTCTGATGGTTTGCTGCGACAAGGCGCGCCCGGCTATCAACTCACCTGGATGGACGCGAAGGTGGACGGCTGGGTGGTCACGCCACGCCGCGGAAAAGCAGTCGAATTGAACGCGCTTTGGTATAACGCGCTCCGTTTGCTCGAAGGCTGGCTGCGTGAATCCGGAGACGAAACCGGCGCAGCCAAATACGCTGATGCCGCGCGGCGCGCCCGCGAGAGCTTCAACCGGCGTTTCTGGTCCGGGCAACTCGGACACCTCATCGACGTCGTGGACGGTGAACAGGGCGACGATCCCGCATGCCGGCCGAATCAGGTTTTCGCGATCTCACTACGGCACCCGATCCTTGACGAAGCGCATTGGGCTGCGGTGCTCGGCACCGTCGAACGGGAACTGCTCACGCCCGTCGGTCTGCGTTCGCTCAGTCGCAGCCATGCTGATTACAAAGCGCGCTACTTCGGCGATCTCCGCGCCCGCGACGCGGCGTATCATCAAGGCACCGTCTGGGGTTGGCTGATCGGACCGTTTGTGGATGCCTGGCTGAAAGTGCATCCTGAAGATCGCGCCGGCGCGCGGCGGTTCATCGAGGGAATGCTCCCGCATCTGGATGAGGGCTGCGTCGGATCGATCTCGGAGATCTTCGACGCGGAGAAGCCATTCACACCGCGCGGTTGCGTGGCGCAGGCCTGGAGCGTTGCGGAGGCGCTGCGTTGCTGGGTGAAAACGGCGGCATAAGCTGCAGCGGCGTGCGGCGCGGAGTGGCTGCCTGGCGCGGATAAAGCCGCCTGCCGTCGCGGGATCGTAAGTCACCGCTCAGGGGAGAGCCGGTTTCCATTGCGGGGCGTCGGCTGAGGTGGCCCTGCGGAGGCGGCGCTTTCCCTTGGGTTGCTCCGATGAATTCGCGGGATGCGCGCCCGATTGGCCCGACTTCCATGGCGACTAGCCTGAGGCCGACCAAACCCGGCCTCGCACTTCACGTGCGGCCACAACCACCGGTGCCATGAAAAACCCAGTCCTCGATATCGAAGTCGCTCACGGAAATGGAACGGAAGACGAGTTGTTGATGGAAGCGCTTGTTCAGCGCGATCCAGATGCACTTGAAGAACTTTATCAACGCTACGGCCCGGTCCTCCGCGGTGTCGTCTTGCGGGTTTTGCACGATGAGACCGATGCCGAGGACGTGCTGCAGGAAACCTTTCTGCAACTCTGGAGCCGCGCCGAGAACTACTCAGTGGAAAAAGGCAAACCCCTCGGGTGGCTGATCACCCTCGCGCGGCGTCGCGCGATCGACCGGCTGCGTCAGCGCTCCGCCTATCGTCGCGCGACCGATCGCTTCGAAGTCGAAGCGAAACACCCGAGCAAAGGCGTGGACGAGATCCATTCGGTCGAGCGCAACGCCTGCCAGGACGATCTCCGCCACCTGCTCGGCAAGCTCATGCACCGCCTCCCGCCCAGCCAACGCGAAGCAATCGACTGCGCGTTCTTCCAAAGCATGAGCCAGCGGCAGATCGCACAGACCTTGAACCTCCCGCTCGGCACCGTGAAGACGCGCATCGAACTCGGCTTACGCAAGCTGGCGAACGTTGTCGTCGCCGCGCGCGAGAAGATCGTCTGAGTGCGGAGTGGTGGGCGGTGGGGATGGACTGAGCAGATTTCCGCGCCTCGGCGGCGAGGGGCGGGAACGAGGGTCTGCGCTCGAAAGACTCTTTGAAGAGCCGTATTCGGATCTCGAGCGCACTTTTGTCTTCACTCACGCGCGAAAACTCTGGGCTCTATGGAAGCTAGGAGGCAAGGATGCTGCCCTAGCAGAAGTGAGGCATGCGCCAGCGCTCCTCCCGTCTGCATAGAACCTTGTATCCACCTTTGAGACCGCAGCTTTCCTGATCCGGGCTCTTCGATGAAAGGCATCATCTTCAACTTGCTCGAGGAGGTTGTGACGCAGGGGCACGGTGAAGAAGTTTGGGACGAATTGCTGGACGCTGCGCAGGTGGATGGAGTCTTCACCTCGCTGGGCAATTACCCGGACGAGGATCTCTTCAAGCTGGTGGGCGCAGCCTCCGCGGCTCTGAATCAAACGCCGGACACCATCGTTCGCTGGTTCGGAGTACAGGCGCTTCCGTTGCTCGCGCACAAATATCCCGCGTTCTTCGCGAAACACATCGCGACACGGCCGTTCGTTTTGACCCTGAACGCCATCATTCATCCCGAAGTCCGCAAACTGTATCCGGGGGCAGAGCCGCCGATGTTCGACTTCGACACCTCTTCCCCGGACGTGCTGGTGATGGGTTACTATTCGCAACGGAAGCTTTGTGCTCTCGCGGAGGGCTTTGTGGAAGGTGCCGCGGCGCACTTTGGCGAGCGCGTCCGGATTGTGCATGGGCGCTGCATGCAACGCGGGGACAGCAGTTGCCGGCTGGAACTCTCATTTTCTGCTCCAGTGCCGGGCGCTGGTGAATGATGGATCTCAAAATCCAGCCCGAACTGGAGCGGTTGCGGAAACGGAACGACCGGGAACGTCGCACCCGCCAGCAAGCCGAGGCGATCGCCGAACAAGGCACGCGCCTGCTCTACGAGCGCGGTCAGCAGATGCAATTACTCTACTTGATCGCCGATGCATCCAGCCGCGCAGGCTCCGTTGAGGCGGCCATTCAGGTCGCCATCGACGAGCTCTGCGCCTACACTGGCTGGCCGATCGGCCACGCCTATCTGGTTGGCGACGATCCATTGCATCCGCTCGTGCCCACGACCTTGTGGCACCTGGACAACAAGGAGCAGTGCGAGGCGTTCTGCGCCGCCACGGAACAATTGAAGTTCCGTCGGGGCGAAGGTCTGCCCGGGCGTGTCCTGGAAAGCGGAAGCCCGGTGTGGCTGGCAGACGTCACACAGGACGATAACTTCCCGCATGCCGAACAGGCGCGGAACGCCGGCGTGGTGGGCGCGTTTGCCATTCCCGTGCTCGCGGGGAACAGCGTCGTCGCCGTGCTGGAGTTTTTCTCCCGTGAAGTGGCTGATCCAGAAGAGAGCTGGCTGGAAGTGACCGCTCAGGCCGGGGTGCAGTTAGGCCGCACTTTCGAACGCCACGCGCGCGACCAGGCAGACCGGGCAAACCGCGCGAAGTCCGAGTTCCTCTCGAGGATGAGCCACGAACTACGCACCCCGCTGAACGCCATCCTGGGCTTCGGGCAGCTCCTCGAGATGGACAACATCTCGGATGGGCAACGCGAGGAGGTTCGCCACATCCTCAAGGGCGGCAGGCATCTTTTGGATTTGGTTAATGAAGTGCTGGATATCTCGCGCATCGAATCGGGTCACATGCACCTTTCACCCGAGCCGGTCCGGGTCAGTGAAGTGCTCAAGGAAGCGATCGATCTCATCCGGCCACTCGCGGCGCAGCGAAGAATTCCAATCACCGGATCAGCAGCCACGCTTTGCGACCGCCACGTTCTGGCCGATCGGCAGCGGCTGAAGCAGGTGCTGCTCAATCTTCTTTCCAATGCCATCAAGTACAACCGCGAGGGTGGCAGCGTGAACGTGGAATGTTCCGAGATCGAGGGGCGGTTGCGCTTCAGCGTGAGCGACACCGGCGTGGGAATCCAGGTGGACAAGCTGGCGCAGCTCTTCCAACCGTTTGAGCGCCTCGGGGCGGATCGCGGACCGATCGAAGGGACCGGGCTCGGGTTGGCCCTTTCGAAACGCCTTGCCGAGCTCATGGGCGGCAGCATGGGAGTCGAAAGCACCGCCGGGCGAGGCAGCACGTTCTGGGTGGAAGTCGCGCTGGCGGATTGCCCCGTGCAAACTGCGGCTGCGAGATTCCGGCATGCCGAAGCGCCGCGGCCGGAGGCGACGCATCAGCACACCGTCCTCTATATCGAGGACAATTTATCCAATCTGCGCCTCGTCGAGCGGCTCCTCGCGCGGTGCTGCAGCGTCAAGCTGCTGGCGTCCATGCAAGCCGGCTTGGGCCTGGAGCTCGCCGCGCAACACCTCCCTGATCTCATCCTGCTCGACCTGAATCTGCCGGATATGACCGGGCACGAAGCACTCGTGCATTTGCTCAGCGACCCTCGAACGTGCGCGATTCCAGTCGTGGTCCTCAGCGCGGACGCAACCCTCGGGCAGATTGATCGTCTGCTCGCCGCGGGCGCCACTGCGTATCTCACGAAGCCGCTCGATGTGCCGCAGTTCCTCGCCACGCTGGATAAAGCGTTGCTCAGAACCCCGGCGGAGCCCGCACGGCTGCCTAAAGCAAACTAGGACGCCACGGGCGTGCGCGGAAGATGCTCGGAGCAGTATTCGTTGCCGTCCTTCGCTACGCGGAACTCCAGATCCGGCGCAACATGCTCGGTGCGGCCACAGGTGGCGCAGGTATGCAGCGCTTCGTCCGCGGGGAGTTGCGCCTTTTCGAAACGGCGCCGTCTGGTCTGCACTTCGCCTCGATGCCTGGCATCCTGAAAGATCTCGCGGCCGAAAAAGAGCAGGTAATTCGAGAGTGCCGCGATCACCGCGAGGCGATATTCCCACGCACCGCCGATGAATCCGAGCAGTAGCATGGCGCCGCTAACCCAAGCCATCCACTTCACTTTCACCGGCAGGATCATCATCACGTAGATGACCATGTCGGGATAAAATCGCGCGAAGCCGAAGAACATCGAAGCATTCAACATCACGGACGAGAAATTCGAGTCGGTAAAGAACGCTGCGACCGTCGTTCCGACCATGCCGAGCAGATAGAAGACATTGAAGCGGAAGCTGCCGATCGCCTCCTCGAGGCCATTGCCAACCCACCAGAGCGACCAAAGGTAGAGCGCCGTAAACAGCCAATCAACCAACGGCGCACCGACCGACGGGATGAAGATGTAAGTCACCAGTCGCCAGACCTCGCCGCGCTTCACTGCTTCGGGATCGAGCTCGAGCAGCGAGAGCACCGCCGGGTTGAGTTTGTAGAGGACAAACACGAGCACATTGAACCCGACGATCACGCGAATGAGATTCGGGATCGCCAGATGTTCAAATTTGCGTTCGGCGCGATCGAGCCACTTCATAGACAGGGGCGCGAACTCTTCGCTGGGCCGCATCGGAAAGCAATTGGCGAGTGCCCGGCGTTTTTGCTTTTCGCACTAGACAGCCAAGACGCCGCGCCTAGCCTGCCCCCGTGTCCGCGCCAGCACCTTTGAAAAAGACGCCGTTATATGACCAGCACGTGCAGCTGGGCGCAAAGGTGGTGGACTTCGGTGGATGGGCGATGCCGGTGCAGTATTCGAGCATCATGGACGAGCATCAGGCGGTGCGGACGAGCCTCGGCGTGTTCGATATTTCGCACATGGGTCAGTTCTTCGCCGCCGGCGCGGGCGCTGCGGATTGGCTCAACACGCTGCTGACCAATAACGTGACGCGGCTCGAGGTTGGGGAATGCCAATACACCTTTCTCCTGAACGCGGCGGGTGGCGTGATCGACGACTTGATCGTCTATCGCATTGAAGACGCGGCTTACCTCCTCGTGGTGAACGCGGCGAAGATCGAAGAGGATTTTGCCTGGATGCAGAGCCATCTGACTTCGGGGGTGTCCTTTCAGAATTGTAGTGATCTGTTCGCCGGTTTTGCCGTGCAGGGACCAAAGTCGGCGCAGCTCTTCGATGCGTTTTTCGACGGCAAGTATTCCCGGCCGGCGCGCAACGAAATCCTGACGCTGCAGATCGACGGCGCGACCTATTACATCGCGCGCACCGGCTACACCGGCGAGGACGGTTTCGAGGTGTTTTGCCCTGCCACCGAGGCAGTTCGGAGTTGGAAAGACATCCTCGAACGTGGCGCGCAGTTTAACATCAAAGCGTGTGGTCTCGGCGCTCGCGACACGTTGCGCCTGGAGATGTGTTACCCGCTGAACGGCTCCGACTTGTCGGCGGAAACAACACCCATCGAGGCGGGGCTGAGCATCTTTGTTGATCTGCAAAAACCCGCATTTATCGGCCGCGAAGCCCTGGCCGAGCAGCGTTCCGCGGGCGTGAAACGGCGGCTCGTGCCTTTCAAAATGGCCGGCGCGTCGCCACCACCGCGGGCGCATTACCCGATCTTCCGGAACGGGATCCAGATCGCCGAGACCACCAGCGGCACGTTATCGCCGACCCTCAAATGCGGGATCGGCATGGCTTACATCCCGACGGAGTTCGCGCGCATCGGCGAGCAGATCGAGGTGGAGATTCGGGGCAAACGTTTTCCCGCGGTCATTGAAAAAAAGCCGCTGCACCGCGCGGGCACCGCTGCTGCCTGAGGCTGTCGCTTTACCCAACCTCATGAACGTTCCTGAAGAACTGCAATACGCCGCAAGTCACGAATGGCTCCGCCTGGACGGCGCTGACGGCACCGTCGGCATTACCGATCACGCGCAAGCCGAGCTGACAGATGTCGTTTACGTCGAATTGCCGTCCGTCGGCAAAAACGTGAATGCCAAAGATCAGGTCTGTGTCGTCGAGTCGGTAAAAGCGGCGAGCGACATTTACTCACCGATCTCCGGGACCATTACTGCCGTGAACGAAGCGCTCACCGCCAATCCCGCTCTGCTCAATACCGATCCCTTCGGCGAAGGCTGGATCTTCAAGATCAAAGTCGAAGCCGGCGAGGACATCGAAAATCTGAAAAGCCCTGCGCAGTATCGCGAACAAATCGGCGGTTCGGCGGACGGCGGCATCTAGCCGGCGCAAGGCGTTCATGAAAGCGCTCGTCCTGCTGGCGGTGACATGGTTTGGCGCGCTGGTGCCGGCGAGTGCAGATCTCACGCTGACGCAGCGGGTGGAAGGCGGGGGACAATCCGGCGACCAGATCATTCGCATCAAAGGTGACCGCGCACGTTGCGATATCGGCCCGGCGATCAGCCTGATCACCGACCGCAAAAGCGGCGAGAGCATCACGCTCGCGCATTCGCAGAAAGGCTTTCTCACCATCTCGCCCGAGCGTGCGAAGGCGATGCTCGAGCAGATGCGCAAAGCCAGCCAGGTCACCGAACCACCGAAGCTGGTCGCTGCTGGCAAGCAGGAGAAAGTCGGGGAGTACGCGTGCGACGTCTTCACCACGAATCTTGGCGCGGTGAAGGTCACCTATTGGATCGCCAAAGAGTTTCCGAATTACCAGGCGGTGCTCAGCGAACTGCAAGTGATCGAAGGCGGAGCGCTCTCCGCCACCGCTGCCGGGTTGATGCCGCCTCCGGAGGATTTCCCGGGGATGAAGATCAAGACGCTGATCGAGAAAGGGGATCAAAAGGTCACCACCACGCTGGTCTCGGTCAAAGAGGAACCGGTGGATCCGGCGATCTTCGAGATTCCGAAAGATTACAAAGCGTTGCCTTCGCCCCCGGAGAAGCCGTGATCTCCGCGCGGAGCGGGGGAACAGGCGAGATCGTGCGACCGTGCCGCCGTTGATTCTCGCCTCCACTTCGCCACGTCGGCGGAGCTTGCTGGCAGAGTACGGATACCAGTTCGAAGTCATTCCTGCCGACGTCGAGGAGATCGCGCCACCGCACCTCACGCCGGGTGAAATCACGCTCTGGAACGCCCGAACCAAGGCTGCGGCCGTGGCGGCACACCATCCCGCGGCGCTCGTGCTGGGGGTGGATACGCTCGTCGCGTTTGAGGGTGAAGTGTTCGGCAAGCCCGTCGATCTCGATGCCGCATTCGCCATGGTCAGCCGGCTGAATGGCCGCACGCACGAAGTCTTCAGCGGCGTCTTCCTCATTCACGGTGCATCGGCTCGCCAGCGTAGCTTTGTGGAAATCACGCGCGTGCACTTCCGCACGCTCGATCCCGGCGCGCTGCGCTCCTATCTGCAACGCATTGGTCCGTTGGACAAGGCTGGCGCTTACGCTGCGCAGGACGATCGCGGCGAACTGATCGACCGCGTTGAGGGCTCATTCACGAATGTCATCGGGCTGCCGATGGAAGCGCTGAGGGACGCCCTCCTCGCGTTTCCTTAGGTCCGCAGTTGGCGTGTGCGCAGCGGAAGCTCATGCTCGGCGGAGCAATGGATCTCCTGACTCTCGAACTCCCCGGCGTCCCAAAAATTGCCAGCGGCAAAGTCCGCGAAATCTTCGACCTCGAAGATCGACTGCTCGTCGTCACCACCGATCGCATCTCGGCCTTCGACTGCATCCTGCCGAACGCGATTCCGCACAAAGGCGAGGTGCTCAACGCGCTCTCCGCCTTCTGGTTTAAGCGCCTCGATTTTCTTGAGCACCATCTGATCACCACCGAGCTCGGAGAATTCCCATCGATCCTGCACCCCTTTGCTGACGAGCTTTCTGGGCGATCGATGATCGTCCGCAAAGCTCAGCCGCTGCCGGTGGAATGCGTCGTACGCGGATACCTCGCGGGCTCGGGTTGGAAGGAGTATCAAAGTTCCCGAACGATCTGTGGCATCGCGCTGCCCCCTGGCTTGCGGCACGCCGAAGCGCTGCCGACTCCCATCTTCACGCCTTCCACCAAAGCCGCGCATGGACACGACGAAAACATCTCGTGGGATGAATGCCGGCGCATCCTTGGCGATGAAGTTGCCGGGCAAGTGCGATCGCTCAGCCTCGCAGTTTACGAGCACGGTCGCTCGTTCGCCCTGAGCCGCGGCATCATTGTTGCCGATACCAAACTGGAGTTCGGAATGTTCGAGGGGCGGGTGATCCTCATCGATGAATGTCTGACTCCTGACAGCTCGCGCTTTTGGCCCGCCGCTGAGTATGCGCCGGGCTCGAATCCGCCGAGCTTCGACAAGCAATTCGTGCGCGATTACCTCGAAACACTCTCCTGGGACAAGACCCCACCAGCGCCTGCACTTCCCGCGGAGGTGATCGAAAAAACGAGTGGAAAATACCGCGAGGCGCTGCGCCGATTGCGCGACTGACGGCGCGGGCTTCACACCAGCGCTGCGCAGGCGCTAAAGTGGCCGGGTGCTCCAGCCGCTTCCACCGGATTCCTCTGGGACGCTCTGCGTCACGGCACTCGGCGGGAATGATCTGGAGAAGGCGCGCGAGGAGATCATCCGGGCGGTGGAGGTCCACGGCGGATCAACCAGGACTCCGGCCGCGAACGAGGTGATCGCCAGTTTTGGAGCGCCCAAACGTCACGCGGATCACGCGCTCCGCGCACTTCGCGCCGCGTGCGATCAAATCAGTTTCCTGGCAGCGATGAGTGCGCAAAGCGGCTCCGGATCGCACTGCACCGTCGCAGTTGGCATCGCCGATGAACTCGCCGCGCTCGCCATGCTCAGCCGCCTTGATCAACCCGGCGTCGTGCTCGCGACACAAACCGCGGTGGATGCGGTGCTGCAAGTCCTGCCCAATCTTTGGGACATCGTGAATCGGCGGGAGGAAGAAATGTTCGGCGTGCCCGCAGGGTTGCAACCGACGCCTGCGGGACTGCATGGCCGCACCGTTCTCGTGGGCGCGCATGTGCGCTCTTCCCCCGAACTCGCGGCGTTTCGGTTCCGCTGCATCGGGGCGCTGCCGCTCGAGCGAGCCGCCGCCGCAGTGATCGTCTATGCCGTGGATCGGCCCACGCATGAGCGGAATGAAACGCTGACGGAATTCGGCAGCCCCGGCTCTGAACAGCGCGTCGGGCGCTACCAACTCGTCGAACTCGTCGGGCGCGGCGCGTGCGCAGACGTGTGGCGCGCCTATGACGACCGCGGTCAGGTTGTTGCCCTCAAGCGACTCCGCAGCGGCTCGACTGCGACTGACCAGGAGCGCCGCCGCTTCCAGCGCGAAGGAGAAATCCTTGGGCGTTTGCAGAATTCGCAAATCTGCCGCGTGCATGAGGTCGGGGCGGCGGACGGTGTCGCCTATATCGCGATGGAATTCATCGAGGGCGTCACGCTGGCGGAAATCCTCGCTGCGGTGAGCGGCCTTTCCACGGCCAGCGACGCCAGCATTCGCCTCAACGCGGATCTCTCCAGCTTGATCACACAGATGACCGGCGAGCGAAGCCGGCTGGCGGGAAATTGCGAGGAGCCACCGACGGTCATGCGCTCAGAAGCGTTGGCCAAAGGTCGCACGCTGCCGATCCCGCAGACGCTGCGGTTGATGCGAAAAATCTGCGCCGGGATCGAATATGCCCACGCTCACGGCGTGCTGCATCGCGACTTGAAACCGGGCAACGTGCTCGTTCGTCCAGACGGCGAACCGATCATCACCGACTTCGGCCTTGGTAAACTTTGCCTCGCCGGCGACGCGTCGCTTTCCCACGCCGACCAGATTCTCGGCACGCTCGACTACATGGCACCGGAACAGGCGCGCTCGAGCCGGGACATCGATGAACGCGCAGACGTCTATGCGCTCGGCGCGATCCTCTATCAGATGCTCACCGGCCGGAAACCGTTCCTCACCTCGGGACATCTGTTGCACGATGCGCAACGGTTGCAAACGCACGAACCCATCGCGCCGGCGGAACTGGGAGTCAGACTCGACGGCGACCTCGAACGCATCGTCGCGACAGCGCTTCGCAACCGCCCGTCCGACCGTTACGCCAGCGTGACTGAGCTGCGCTGTGAACTCGACCGCTACGAACGCGGCGAGCCTGTCGCGGCCCGCGCACCAGCGCTGCTGGCTGGGCTGCGCGCGCGGTGGCAGGAGCACAGCCGTCGGGCGGCGAGCCTCGCGCGCAGGTTGCGCCCTCGGGCCTGACTCAACGCGGATGCGCCAGGCGATCGACGACTTCATCCTTTACCTCGCGACGGAGCGCGGGCTTTCGGATAGCTACCAGCTTTCAACGCGGCTTTCGCTGGAAGGCTTCGCGCTCTGGCTGGAACGGCGCCACCTCGTTTCCGCGATGGGCCAGGCCGCGTTCGACGACCTGCTCAAGCGGGGAGACGAACCGCCGTCGGTGGAACTCGATCTGCACGCGATCACTTTGCCGGACATCACCGAGTTTCTCCTGCATCGGAAGCGCGCCGGTCTCGCCGCGGCCTCGATCAAGCTGATCATCGTCGCGATCAAAATCTTCTTCCGCTGGCTGCAAGCCCGCGGGAAGGTCGCCCTCGACATCGCCGAACCGCTCTCGCTGCCGCGAGTCGAGCGCTATCTGCCAGACGTCTTGAACGAGCTGCAAGTCGAACGGCTGCTCGATGGAGTGATCCTCAACGCGCCGCGCGGATTGCGTGATCGAGCGATGATCGAGTTGCTCTACGCCAGCGGTCTTCGCGTTTCCGAGCTGGTTAATGCCCGGCTGGAAAACATGGACCTGGACGCCCGAATGATTCGCGTGACGGGCAAGGGCAATAAGATGCGCATCGTGCCGATTGGTCGGGAAGCGTGTGAAGCGATCCGCGTTTATCTCGAAAAGGAACGGCCCGGCATGGTGAAGAAAAAAACAGGGAGCCAGGTTTTTCTCTCCGCGCGCGGAACTGGCCTCACGACGGTTCGGCTCTGGCAAATTGTGAAAGAAGTCGCGAAGCGCGCGGGGATCAGTTCCAACGTCTATCCTCACTTGTTGCGTCACAGCTTTGCCACTCACTTGCTGAGCAATGGCGCCGACCTCCGCATCATTCAGGAATTGCTCGGCCACGCAGACATTTCGACCACCGAGATCTACACGCACGTGGATTCGCAACGGCTCAAAGCGGTTCACCACAAGTTCCACCCGCGAGCGCGGTGAGCGGGCTGCGCCACTCGGCTGGCGTGAATCTCCCACCGAAGTGTCATCCTGAGCGCAGCGAAGGACCTCTCAGCGCTTCCGAAGATCTGCAAGTCCCTTCGCTTCGCTCAGGATGACACCCGCTTCTGATCCGCGCCCGAGACCTCAAACGCCGGCGACGAGCTCCCGATCATTCGCCACCGCATCGAAAAACGAAGGGTAACGCGGGGCCCAGCCGAGGGCTCGCAGCCGTGAGTTGCTCACGCGTTTGTTCGTCCAGCCGCGCTTTCGGTTGGAATCGACGGGTCCACTCGGCGGAAGCGGCCGGTGGAAGCGCTCAGCAAGCCACGCGTAGAGCTCACGCTGCCTGATCGGCTGATCGTCGCTGACATTGAACAAGCCGCGCGCCCCGCTCTGCACCAGCGTCAACAGCGCGGCGGCGATGTCAGCACGATGCACTTGATTGATCCATCGCTCGCCGCCGCCCTCGATCAGCGCTTCATCGGCCAAAAACTTCCGTAGCAAAACCGAGCGCCCGGGCCCGTAGATTCCTGCCAGCCGCGCGACGGCTCCACCGGTTGCAAGCACCAGCTCCTCGGTTTCCCGCAAGACCTTGCCCGTCTCGCGATCAGGCTCGGCGGCGCTCTCCTCCGTCACCCATTCGCCGGTGGTTTGTGCATAAACCGATGTGCTCCCGGTGAACACCAGCCGTGCAGGCTCGAGGAGTTCGGAGAGGTTCCGGGCACCTTCCAGATAGACGCGGCGATACGCTTCCACACCGCCTTTTCCTGAACTTGCGCAGTGAATCACCGCATTAAACCCTCGCCAGCCACTGGCCTTCGCAGCCAGCGCGGAACGATCCGCGAAATCGCATGCTTCCACCATGAAAGGCTCCTCCTGCAGGCGCGCCGCGGATTCCCCGGAGTGCGTGCAGCCGATCACCTCCCAACCGCCATTGTGAAACAAACGCGCAGTCGCGAGCCCCACAAACCCGCACCCCGCGATGAGCACCCGCGGCATCGTCGATGGCTACGGCAACGAACCTTTCGCTGCGGTGAGCAGCCGATACCACTCTTCGCGCGTGAGCGTGATCTTCGCCGCGGCGGCGGCCGCCGTGATGCGGTCAGGATTGGTGCTGCCGATGATCGGCACAATTTTCGCCGGATGTCGCAGCAACCACGCGAGCGCGATCGCGGTGCGGGTGGAGCTATGCGCGGCCGCGATCTCGTCGAGTTCCGCAATGATCGCTGCGGTCTCATAACCAGCCTGCGAAGGCAGCGGATCTTTGCCGCCGTCCGCCAGGAAGCCGCTGCCCAACGGGCTCCACGCCAGCGGCGTGATGTTATTCATCTGGCACTGATCGAGCGTGCCATCAGTGAACGCCGCGAGCTGCGCCAGGCTGATCTCCATCTGATGCACCACGATCGGCAACTCGGCGTTTTTGAGCATCACCTTGCCGAGTGCTTCCACCTGCGTCGGGGTGAAGTTGCTGACGCCGAAGTCGCGAACCTTCCCTTGTTTCTCGAGCTTCTGAAACGCTTTCACCACCTCATCGATATCCATCAGCCAATCCGGGCGATGGATCTGAAAGAGGTCGATCCGATCGACGCCGAGCCGGCGCAGTGAACCTTCGCACGAGCGGATGATGTGCTCCGCCGTGCTGTCGTAGCGATACGGCGCGCCCGCGGGATCGCCTTCAAAGCGGATGCCGCATTTCGTGGCGATCAGGATCTTTTTGCGGAGCGACGGATGCTCGTGCAGCACCTGGCCGAAAGCGCTTTCCGCGCGTCCGCGGCAGTAGATGTCCGCCAGATCGAAGAGGGTGATGCCGGCTTCGACCGCCGCCAAAACTGCGTTGCGCGCGGTCAGCAGATCGGTCTTGGTGTCGCCCGTCGTGGCAATCCGCCAGCACCCGTAGGCAATGCGGCTGGCTTCCAAAGGACTGCTGCCGAGGGTGACTTTTTCCATGGCGCGGAGGCTAGCTGGGCGCGGCGGAGCGGCGCAAACTGGAAACGTGCTGGCGGCAATCCCGGTCGATCAAACCGGCGTCGCGCACAGCCTGGCGGTCGGCGGGACCGTCCAGCGGACCTCCCGACTCAGCATCGTGTCGCCATCGAATTCGAACCACGCATCAAAGTGCCCGCCCGCGAGAATCCCCGGCAACCAATGCCGATCGTCGGCCCACATGCGTCCGAATGGAATCTCGTCGATCGCAAACCAGAACGGCGTCGCTTCGTCCGTCTCGAGCGGTTCGCCTTCCCAATCCGTCGCGAGGAACACGGTGCAGATCAGGCTGTATCCATCCACGAATTGAAAGCGCAGCACGCCACGCTCTTCCACGCCGAGCGGGGTCACACAAATCTCCTCCTGCACCTCGCGAATGGCGCAATCGATCGCGGATTCACCCGGTTCGATCTTGCCGCCCGGACCATTGATCTTGCCGGCGCCGAGTCCCCGCTTCTTGTCAATCAGGAGCACGCGTCCCTCTTTGCTGATGAAGCAAAGGGTGGCTCGTTCCTGCGGCGTCCAGGTGCTCCAATCGATCACCGGCGCATCAGAGCGGAGGTAAACAGTTCGCGCAAGCGCCCGAGTTCAGGGCTGTCTCCACGGGCGCGTTTTGCGCATCGTGCCGCATGCATTCGACCTTCACTTTTCGCGCCGCAGCGGTTCTCGGTTTTCTGGCGGTCGCACTCGGGGCGTTTGGCGCGCACGCGCTCAAAGACACGCTCGCAAGCCATGGCACGAGTGCCATCTGGGAAACGGCTGCGCTCTATCATCTGGTTCACGCCGGAGTGTTGCTGGCCATCGCCGTGCATCGGCCCGGTCCGACTTGGGCGGCGCGGCTGTTCCTTGCGGGCGTGGTGATTTTCAGCGGCAGCCTTTACGTGCTCGCGGTGACGAATATCCGCTGGCTGGGCGCGATCACTCCGCTGGGCGGTTTGTGTCTGCTCGGCGGCTGGCTCGCGCTGGCGCTTCATCGGCCGACAGCCGATCCACGGTAACGGGTGAGTCCGCAGCTTCGTCCTGGGGCTACCTTGCCGCGGATCGCGCCGGAGTGCTGAGCGGCGCCCCGATCACAGCTTGCGCCTCGCGTTTGTCTTTTTCGTCCTCTTTGTCCAGCGCAGGAAGGGCGAGCACGGCCTGCCATTCCTTTTTCGCCAGCTCCTTGCGCCCCATCGTTTGGTAAACGCGCGCGAGTTCGCTGTGATGAATGATGCGCTGCGGTGCCAGCTCCACCGCCTTCTTGAGGCACTTCGCGGCGTCCTCATTGGTCGCGGGCGGCAGTCCACCATAAGCAACCCGCGCCATGGCTTTGAGCATCGAACCGACATTGGCCACACCGGAATGCCACCGCCCGAGCACGTGCCAGGCAAAGTCGTCAGTCGGATCGAGTTCAATGGATCGCACCGCCTCCTCCTTGATCAGCCGCGAGTAATCCATTTTCACCTTGTTGCCGACAAAGTCGGTCAGCCGACCGTAAGCCACGGCGAGGCTGAGGTGGCCCTTCGCGCTCTTCGGATCGATCGCCACTGCGCGCTGACTATACTCCAGCGATCGATCGGCAAAGACGCGCGCCGCTGATTCCGGTTTGGTTTGGGCGATCAGATCGGAGTACTGCTTCGCAATCCGGAGCAGCACCGCGATGTTTTTGGGATCGCGCTCTTCGGCGAGCCGATAGCAGGCAAGAGCAGCACGTGGGTGGCCGCGCCGTTCTTCGGCGTCCCCGCGCTGGAGATGTGCCGAGACCTGCGGATCTTCCGCGAAGCAGCGGAAGCTGAGTGCCATGGCAAGCAGAAGCGTTCTCACGGGGTGACTCGATCCAAAGCATATCTCGTGACGCGTCGCGGCGAAGGCGAGGATTATTTCAAAGGTTCTGGTTCGTCGCGTCGCGCGTGCTGTTTCCGGCTGACACCGCGGTGCGGAATCTCAAGACTCCGCATCCGATGTCCGCCAATCGCCTGACACAGATCCTGGAAGTCAAACAACGCGAGGTTGCGCGGATCTTGCCGCGGTTGGAATTGCTGCGCGCGGCGGCCCTCCAGCGAAACGATCTCCGGCCTTTTGCCGCCGCGTTGGACCGCGGGCCGGAAGCGCTGGGGCTGATTGCCGAGGTAAAGAAGGCGAGTCCTTCCGCGGGAGTGATCGCCGTCGATTTCGATCCGCTCGCGATCGCCCGCCAATATGAAGCGGCCGGTGCGCACTGCGTCTCCGTGCTCACGGACGAGCAGTTCTTCCAAGGCAACCTCAGCTATCTCACACGCATCCGCGCCGAGATCGGGCTGCCATGCTTGCGCAAGGATTTCATCATCCACGACGTGCAGATCTACGAGGCGGCAGTCGCCGGGGCGGATTGCATTCTCCTGATCGTCGCGGCGCTGGATCAGCCTGCGCTGGCAGCCCTCCACGCGACGGCGGAAGCCTGTCAGATGGACGTGCTGGTCGAGGTCCACACCGCCGAGGAAGTGGATCGCGCGCTTGAGGTCGGCGCGCGGCTGATCGGAATCAACAACCGCAACCTGACAACCTTTGAGGTGGATCTCGCGACCACGGAGACTCTCAGCGAGGACATTCCTGATGGCGTGATTTTGGTGAGCGAAAGCGGTCTGAAAAACCGAGCGGACGCGCAGCGGGCGTTTGCGGCCGGCTGCCAGGCGATCCTCGTCGGGGAGAGTCTGATGCGGACGGGAGACATCCCGGCGCAAGTGGCCGAGTTGCTGGAAGTCACGCCCGTCTGATCTTGCGAATGAGAGAGGGTGATCAGGTTTTCTGGACCGCTCTTCGTCGCCAATTCCGCGGCTGACGCGAACAGCGCCTGCCAGCTGATCAGGCTAGCGCGAAACACCTCAAAACCACATGGCGCGTTCGGGTCGCGCGGCGGGCGGCTGGTTTTGCGAAGCCACACTTCGCGCAATCGACGGCCGAGAGATCATTAACGTGCCCGCAGTTTTGGGCAGCTCCAGATGCTCGTACAACCAGGGAGTCGCGACGGTCTGGTTCTGGAAGGATTAAGCGCCCGCCTTCACCTGCTCCCAGAGCACGTCGAGTTCAGCGAGGCTCAATTTTTCGAGCGCGAGTTGTTGCGTCACCGCGAGCGCTTCCATCTTCTGAAAACGGGCAATGAACTTACCCGTCGCCCGCTGGAGCGCGGTCTCTCCATCCACCTTCAGCTTGCGAGCGAGGTTCGCGACCGAGAAAAGCAAATCCCCGAGTTCGTCTTCGATGGCGAGCGAATCGCCCGCCGCGACGGCGCCCTCCACTTCCTCCAGCTCTTCCCGGATCTTTTCAAAAACCGGCGCGAGCTCGCTCCAGTCGAAGCCGACGCGAGCCGCTTTCTTTTGCACTTTCTCCGCGCGCATCAGTGCCGGCAGTCCCGCGGAAATGCCGTCGAGCACTGACTCAACATGGGCGCCCTTTTCCGCACGTTTGATTTCATCCCAACGCTTCAACACGGCCGTGGAGTCGGCGCAGGAGTCTTCGCCGAAGACGTGCGGATGCCGGCGGACGAGCTTGGTCGCGATCCCGCGCGCCACTTCTTCGAAACTGAAGCGGCCTTCCTCCGACGCGATCTGCGCGTGAAAGACCGACTGCAGCAAGAGATCGCCCAACTCTTCGCGCAGGTTTTCGTCGTCGGTGCGATCGATCGCTTCGACGACTTCGTAGGCTTCCTCGATCAGCCCCGGCCGCAGCGTCGCGTGGGTTTGTTCACGATCCCAAGGGCAGCCTTCCGGGCTGCGCAGGAACGCGACGATCGCACAGAGCTGGTCGATTCCCGGCTGTGTCGAATCGAGCGCGCTGGCGCGCAGCTCGGCGTTCTTTGCACCGTTCAAATCCGCCATAGCGAGCGATGGGTGCCGAATTCCGAGATTTCGCCGGTCGTCTTTTTTGAGATGTAGATGGTGACGCCGAGAACGGAAACGAAGGTGAATACAAAGAGGATCGCGACCAGCCAGCTCGGGATGGAAGTGCCGACTCGCAGCGCGTTGTAAAACGAGCCGAACGACGTGATTTGCGGCTGCGCGTGGAGGAAGATTTTGGTGATCCAGGCGAGCAGGATGACCATGAAGATCATCACGTAATTGCGCTTCAAGCGGCGGCCGACCGCTTCGAAGACACTGATCTTGAAGGATGGCAGGAGCAGATCTTCGCAGACGAGCTTTTGCCATTCGCCCATCAGGAGCGAAGTGTTTTGCGCCACGATCGGCACGAGGAAATGGGCCTCAAGCATCCGAACCCGCGCGCGAAAGGCGTCGTAGAATCGGTAACGCCGCGCCTCGATCCAGAGCATCATCCAGACAATCGCCAGATTGAAAAAGAAGATGATGTGCGGAACGCGCTCGATGGAAAACGCGACGGTGAAAATGGTCGAGGTAGTGGTGATCGCCCAGTTCGTGGTCGGATCGAGTCGGCCGCGCCAGGCCATGATGCGGCCGAGTTCGCCGCGATAGAAATGCGACATCGCATTCACGTAGCTCGGGTCGAAATGCCGATGTGGCTTGGGCGTCGGCTCAGGCTTGGGTTCGCTATGCTCGGCGCTCATGTCGGGATGGGAGCGGTGCGCTTTTCGGCTGTCGAGCGGCAAACCGCATCGCGGTAATACCACGCGTGCAGGCGCTGCGGGGACATGCCGAGGCGGAAGAGGGCGATCATGACGGCGTTGCGGAGCGATGTGCGCCACGCACCGCGGCGCAGATGATGGCGGGCGGAGCTGGCGATCGGCGGAGGGATGATTGTTATCCGTCCGGCACGTCGCAACCGACGCGAGAATTCGACGTCTTCCATCAGGGGAATCGCTGCGAAGCCGCCGAGCGACTCGAATGTGGAGCGCCGGACGAAAATGGATTGGTCGCCGTAAAGCGTGCCGCCGCAGCGCGTGAGGAGTCGATTCATCGGTTCCAGCCAACGCAGTGCAGAATGGCGCGCATCAAACTTCCGGTGAAATGCGCCGCCTACCGTGTGCGCGCCGCACATTGCCGCGAGCAGCGCGTTCATATGCGCCTGCGTGAGCTCGGTGTCGGCGTGTTGAAAGAGCAGCACTTCACCGGTGGCGAGTTGTGCGCCTGCATTCATCTGCGCGCCGCGATTCGGAGCGTCGCAAACCACGACCGTGACGCCGGCTTCGTTCGCGAGCGAACGACATTCGTTGTCGCACGAAGCATCCGCGACGATCACCTCGTGAACGGAATCCAGATTCTTCAGCGTCGCCAGAATCGCCGCAAGCGCTCGCGCGTCGTTCCAGCACGGAATCACCACGCTGAGTCGGCAAAGACTTCGATCGGACGCGGCCGCGGTGGGTTCGGTATCGGCGGTCGCTGCGCCCCGCGCACCGCTCACCGGCCCTCTTTCTTCATCAGGGCCTCGCGCGCCTTTTCGAGACGGGCGCGTTCTTTTGGCGTGAGGCTGGCCATCCCGGAGCGGGCGATTTTGTCGAGCAACGGATCAATCGCATCGACCGCTTCGTCTTCCTGCACGCTCCGTCTGCGCGGCGTCGGAGAGGGGACGACGTGAAACTTTGGCCGCCGCTGGAATGGATTCCACTTCGCGAAGAACTCCCCGAATTCCACCGAGCCGCCCGATTTGAGAAAAGTGATGAATCCGTAAGCCGCGGCGCATTCCACCCAAAGCAGGGAGAGTCCGACCCAGTCGTTTTTCGGAAAATACATCAACGATCCGACGCCGACACACGCGAACGCAAACCACTTCAGCGGAATCCAGCCGAAGTATTCGATGTTCGGGTAGAGCGTCGCGAACGCGATCAGCATCGAAGCCATGATGACATAGTTCCCGATCAGGAACGGCGAAGGTCCGGCGAGATACCACAGCCCGGCGACGAGCGGCTGCAAAAGGAGCAGCAGGACGAAGAATTTGATGAAGCGCGCGCGGCCGAGATAGCGCTCTGTTTCAATGCCCCACGCATAGAAGCAGAACATCCCGAGCAGGCTGAAGAAGCTCGGCGCTTCGATAAACGCATAGGTGAACGGTTGCCAGACAGCGCCATCCAAAAGCGCTGGAGTTTCGTAGCCGAAGATCCGCTCAACCGGAATCCGCGCCGACGCGAGCAGCGCATAGGCGATCAAGCCGACTCCCATCAGCGCAGTGAGGATCGTGGTGACGTGGACCGGCACCCTTCCCACGTGCCCGAGTGGTTGATAGTCGCTGTAGCTCGACGTCGTGCGCATCGCGCGAATTCAGTAGCCGTGAATTGCGCCGCCGGCAAACGCGGAAGCGCGCGGAAGCTTCTCGATCGCTATCGCCACGGGGTGCCCTTGCCACGGGATGCACGGTTCGCGATGCTGCGCGCCGCATGAGCACCACCACGTTTGGAGCGAAGATCCCCGCGAATCCTACCCTGCGCGCGTGGGTCGAAGAAGTCGCTGCGCTGACCACGCCGGAGAGCATCTTTTGGGCGGATGGCTCCGAGGCGGAAAAGCAGCACCTCACCGAGCAGGCGATCCGGCAGGGCGTTCTCCAGGAGCTGAACCAGGAGAAGCTCCCGGGCTGTTATTACCACCGGTCGAACTCGAATGATGTCGCGCGCGTCGAGCAATTCACCTTCATCTGCACCCCGACCAAGGAAGAAGCCGGACCGACCAACAACTGGGCGGCGCCCGCCGAGATGTACGCCAAACTGCGCGCGCTGCTCGAGGGCGCGATGCGCGGGCGGACGATGTATGTCGTGCCGTATCTGATGGGTCCCAAAGGTTCACCGATGACCAAGGTCGGCGTGGAGATCACCGACTCCATCTACGTCGTGCTCAACATGCGGATCATGTCGCGCATGGGGCAGGTGGCCCTCGATCAACTCGGGCAAGGGAGCGACTTCAATCGCGGCCTGCACAGCGTGCTCGATTGCAATCCGGAGCGGCGCTTCATCAGCCATTTTCCGCAAGACAACGCGATTATCTCCGTCGGGTCTGGATACGGTGGCAACGTGCTGCTTGGCAAAAAGTGTCTGGCGCTGCGCATCGGCAGTTACCTCGGTCGCAACCAAGGCTGGATGGCGGAGCACATGTTAATCCTCTGCGTGGAATCGCCGGCTGGCGAAAAGACCTACGTCGCCGCGGCCTTTCCGAGCGCCTGCGGCAAGACGAACTTTGCCATGCTCATCCCGCCGGCTTCGTTCGAAGGCTGGAAGATCACTACGATCGGCGACGACATCGCCTGGATGAAGCCGGGAGCCGATGGCCGGCTCTACGCGATCAATCCGGAAGCCGGATATTTCGGCGTTGCGCCGGGCACGAACCTCCGTTCGAACCCGAACGCGATGGCGACGATCGCGCGCGACACGATTTACACGAACGTCGCGCTCACTCCCGATGGCGATGTCTGGTGGGAAGGCAAAGACGGCGAGCCACCCGCGCAAGCAACGGATTGGAAGGGCGCGCCCTGGACGCCGGCTTCCAGGGAAAAAGCGGCGCACCCAAACAGCCGCTTCACTGCGCCCATGGGCAACAATCCGGTGCTCGCGCCCGAGGCAGACGATCCCGCGGGCGTGCCGATCAGCGCGATTATTTTCGGCGGACGCCGCGCCACGACGATGCCGCTCGTGTTCCAGTCGTTCAACTGGATCCACGGAGTCTATCTCGGTGCGACGATGGGTTCCGAGATGACCGCCGCTGCGGCCGGGACGCTCGGCGAAGTGCGCCGCGATCCGATGGCGATGCTGCCTTTCTGCGGATACAACATGGGCGAGTATTTCCATCATTGGCTCTCGATGCGGAAACAGATCGGCGAACCGCCACAGATCTTTCACGTGAACTGGTTCCGAAAGGGCGCGGACGACAAGTTCCTCTGGCCGGGTTTCGGCGACAACATGCGGGTCCTGAAGTGGATCGTCGATCGCGTCCGCGGCCGGGTCGCCGCGCGCGAGACGGCGATCGGCTGGACGCCGCGCTACGAAGACTTCGAATGGCGGGGGCTCGACTACACCAGGGAACAGTTTGCGGAACTAATGAAGATCGATCCGACCGAGTGGCGGCGCGAGTTGATGCTGCAGGATGAGCTTTATCTGAAGCTCTACGAGCGCCTGCCGAAAGAGCTGATCTTTCAACGCGAACTGCTCAGTTCGCGGATGTAAGTGCCGGAACGAATCGGGTTTTTGCTTTCGCGGTCCCGTCGCGCCTGATTTAGTCCGCTTACATGAATCTGCCGATCGAGGGCGACTCTCCCGCTCGGGGCGACGCACCGGGCGGGGACACGAGGCTTCCAAAGAGCGTAGGCGATCTGCACAAGACCATCACCATGGCGCAGATCGCCAAGGCTGCGGGAGTCTCGCAGGGCGCGATCTCTTCGCTCCTGAATGATCGGGATTACGGAATCCGCGTCAGTGAAAAGACCCGCGAACGCGTCTTCAAGGTCTGCCGCGAGATGGGTTACATTCCGAACGATTTGCGGGCGGTGGTGCGCATGTATCCCGAGTTCGGGAGCTTTTCGTTGCTGATCTCCGCGAAGATCGAGGGTGGGCTCGCGAACCCGATGGCGGCTCGTCTCGCCGGCGCGGCGATGAGTGCTCTGCCCGAGGCTTCCTGTCCGCTGACGCTTGCGCTTTACGACGGCAACCGCGATTACCTCGTCGATGGCGAGGCGCTGCCGCAGCCCGTGCGCTCAGGGGTTTGCTCCAAGTTTCTTTGCTTCGGCTCGCCCAATGGAACGCTCTTCCAGGCGTTGCATCGCCGTGGTTATCCGGCGGTCAGCCTCGGTTACGAAGTCGCTCTGCCGGGCGTGCTCAGCCTGGTTCCTGATTACGCGGAAGCTTCGCGAACTGCGATCCGCCATCTGCACAGCCTGGGTCATCGGCAGTTGGCGATCGTCTCCGGTCCGTTCGGCGCCACGGATGCGCACGTGCTGGAGCTGAATCGTGGGGTGCGGCTGGCGTGCGATGAGTTGAAGCTGCCCATCGAGAGTCTGCGCATCATCTACGGCGACCTCAGCGACAAATCTGGGCGGAGCGCCGTTGAAGAACTCTTCAGCAAGAAGGTCGAGCCCAGCGCTATTTTCTGCATGAGCGATGCGGCGGCCGCCGGCGTGTTGACCGCCGCCCACGTGCGCGGCTTAAAGGTGCCTGAGCAGCTCAGCGTGATCGGCTGTGGCGATGATCCGCGCGCACTTTACTCCTGCCCGCTGCTCACCACCGTCCGGCTGCCGGCCGAGGAGATCGCCATTGCCGGCGTCCACGAAATCGATCGCCTGGTGCGCGCCGCGGTCCCTGGAGCTCCGAGGAAGACCATCTATCCGGTGACGTTGGTCGAGCGGGAATCCACCGGGCCTGTCGCGCGGAGTTGAGGCGGCTCGTCCGGGCCTTTTGCCCCTTGACGCTGCTGCGCGGCTGACAGAGAAGAGCACCCCCATGAAATCGGTCACGTTCCTCCTCTCGACCGCTGCGTCGGGCCTCTGCCTCATTCTGGGCATCTGGCTCTTCGTCGTCAGCGGCTCCAATCAATCGTTGCAGAACCAGCTCCAGCAGCTTCAGCAGGAGATGCAAAATCAGCAGCAGTTGGTGCAGGGCAAACAGCAGCAGTATCAGGTGCAACAGGGACAGATCAGCGAAGGCAACGCGATCAGCCAGCAAGTCGGGCCGGCTTTGCTGCGAGACATGGCGACCGTTTCCGTGAAGAACGAGAAGATGAAGAACCTGCTCTCGAAGCACGGCTACAATGTGGAAGTGAAACCGACCGAAGACGGTGCCGCCACGCCCGCTGCGACCCCCGCGCCATGAACAACGATCATCCTTCTCAAACCCCGAGCGCGCATCTGCCGATCGCACTGCTCGCGCTGGCTATCGCCATTCTTCTCGCGTCGCAAATCGGAGCGGCCGGGCAATCCGCCCGCATCATGCGGTGGCAGATGTCCACGATCGAAAAGCAGATCGAGACGCTCAAGAACCTGGACAAGCAACTCGTCACCGAGATCGCCACGCGCGAGGCTTCGGTGAAGCAGTCCGGCGAGTTGAAGAACCAACTGCAATCTTTGCTGACGGACCTCATCGAACTCTCCACGACCGATGAAGACGCCAAGCGGGTCATTCAGAAGTACAACATTCAGCGCACTCAGCCCCCGGCGGCGACCACGCCGGCTGCCGCTGCGCC
>JAQGOK010000015.1 GCA_028293645.1 Chthoniobacter sp. | reverse complement strand
CCCGGCCACCGCACGCCGGTCGGCGCGTATCCGCCAAATGCCTTCGGCCTGCACGACATGATCGGCAATGTCTGCGAGTGGGTCTCGGACGCGTGGCACCCGACTTTTCGCGAGGCCCCGATCGAGGGTGAGAGCTGGGAAGCCGGCGCGGAAAGCCGTGGGCTGCGGGTGATCCGCGGCGGTGCGTGGGACTACCTGCCGCGGCTCCTGCGCAGCGCCTGGCGCGACTTTCTCCATCAGCAAACCCGCCGCGATAACGTCGGCTTCCGCGTCGCCTGCGCCGTGCTCGACGAACGCTGAACCACCATGAGCGTCGCTCGCTTTTCACCGCCACCGCGCTTCATCTGGCCCGCAGGCCAGCGCTGCGCCGCGATGCTCTGCTTCGATGTGGACGGCGAGACGACCGCGCTGGAGCAGGACCCGAAGCTCGCAAGCCGCCGCACGCTCATGTCGCAGTGCGAATACGGCCCCAAGATCGGCGTGCCGCGGCTGCTCGGGTTGCTCGATCACCTCGATGTCCCGGCGACCTTTTTCATCCCGGGCTACATCGCGGAAAAGCACCCGCGCATGGTGGAAGCAATCGCCGCGGGTGGACACGAGATCGGACTGCACGGCTATCTGCACGAGAAGCTCGCCACTCTGACGGAGCCACAGGAAGAGGAGATTCTCACCCGCTGCATCGCGATTCTCGAGCAGCTCACCGGCCAACCTCCGGCAGGTTATCGCGCTCCATGGTTTGAGACGAACCCCTGGACCGCCGACCTGCTCGCGCGCCACGGCTTGAGCTATTGCGCGAGCGAAATGGGCGACGATGTGCCTTACACGCACGCGAATGGCCTCATCGAAATCCCCGGCCAATGGCTGCTTGAAGATTGGGAGCAGTTCGCCTTCAACGCCGACCCGGCGTGGGGGTTCATCCCCGAGAACTGCGCAAAGGTTTATGACCTCTGGTGGCGGGAGTTCGAGGCCATGCACGACTTCGGCTGCTGCTTCGTGCTGACGCTGCATCCCTGGCTGAGCGGGCGGCCTTCGCGCGTGCGGCTGCTGGAGGATCTCGTTTCCGCGATGCAGGCAAAGGGCGGCGTCTGGTTCGCCCGCGGCGCGGAGATCGCCGATTACGTCCGCGCGAATCCGACGGCGCGCCGCGAGCTCGATTTCGATCAGGTGGGCGCGAGCGCCGATGGCCGCCCGCTTTCCAATCACCACCCGCGCATCCCGGCCGATGCGTCGCCCCTTCATGCCCCGGAGATGAGCCCCCAGACGCGAGCCACGACCTACCGCTGACGCCCATCCACAACCACCGCAACCAACCTAATCCACGCGCATGAAACCGCTCCTGCCAGGTGCACCCAACGTCACCAGCGACATCCCGTTCTTCCGCGCTCGTCGGCAGAGCAAGCCGGTCGAGGAAATCCTCCGCGACGTCCGCGAGACCGCTGCGCGCCCGCTTGAGCGCAGCGGCACGCTGCCCGCGGAGATCTACACCAGCGACGCGTTCTTCGAGTGGGAGACGCAGAACATTCTGCAGAAAGACTGGCTCTGCCTCGCGCACATCTCGCAGCTCCCGAAGGCGGGCGATTTCATCACGCTCGACCTCCTCGGCGAGCCGCTCATCGTCGTGCACGGGAAGGATGGCGTGATCCGCACGCTGTCGCGCGTTTGCCCGCACCGTGCGATGGACATCATTCCGCCGGGCTTCGACGTGCCCGGACAAAACATCGCCGATGCGCGCGACGGCCAGGACTGCGCCGGCCACACGCGGCTCTTTATGTGCCCCTATCACGCGTGGACCTTCGAGCTCGATGGGAAGCTGAAAGGCTCGCCGGAAATGCACCTCGCGGAGTGCTTCGACCGCGCGGAGACGGGGCTTACCGCGTTCCCCACCGAGGTCTGGAATGGCTTCGTCTTTGTGAACTTCAGCGGCACCGCCGAGCCGGTCGCCAACCTCTATGCGGAAATGAGCGATGACCTCGCCGCGTGGAATCCCGCCGAGATGGAGGTCGTCGTGGAGATGGCATGGGACTGCGAATTCAACTGGAAGGTGCTCGTGGAGAATTTCAGCGAGTGCTACCACCACATCGGCACGCATTCGAAGACGCTGCAGCCGCTGATGCCGGCGAAGGAAACGTGGACTGAAGAAGAGCGCCCCGGCTTCATCCGCGAGCACGTGCCGCTGAAGCAGTCCGTGCTCGACGAGCTCAAAGCCGCGACCGATGCCGGTTCGGAGTTTCCATTCATCGAGAGCCTCGACGCGCGGAAATCGTCCGAGTGGGGGCTCTTCATCGGTTACCCGTCACTGCTGTTCTTCACGGGGCCGAATCAGTTCGTCTGGTACCGCATCGACCCGCTGACGCCCGACCGCTCGCGTCTGCTCACGTCCATTCTCGTGCCGAAATCGTATCGCTCGTTGCCGCAGTTCGAAGCGTGCCGCGACTCGGCGAAAAAGGCCCTTGTCGAATTCCACAGCGAAGACATGGACACGTGCGCCGCGGTGCAGCGCGGCTTGTACGCGAGCGGCTGCCAGCGCGGCCGGATGAGCCATCTGGAAATGCCGGTGTGGCTCTTCCATCGCTTCCTCGCCGCACGCTCAAAGGGTCTCTGGCCCGCACAGGAAACGCCCGCCGCACCGAGCCAAAACGGGCGCGTCGGAGCGATCCCGGCCTGAGCAATTCGGAAGTCTCAACCCCGCATGGAGCTGCGCCTTTTCAAAACGCTATGGGGACACACGACCGGTCTCGACGCGGCGATTGCGGAATGCCGCGCGAAGGGTTTCGACGGCCTGGAAGGTCCGAGCCCCATCGCTTCGCGAGGTCGTGCAGTTTTCGGTCAGCGGCTCGCGGATGAAGGGCTCGCCTACATCGCCGAGATTTGCACCGCCGGCAGCTACGTGCCGCGACCGCATACAACCGTCGCGGAGCACCTCGCGTCGTTTCGCGAGCAGGCCGCAGCCGCCGCGGAGTGTGCGCCGCTCTTCGTGACCGTCCTTGCGGGACGCGATGCATGGAGCCTCGCGGAATGCGTCGAGTTCTTTGGCGAGGCAAATGCCTTCGCGAAGGAGTTGGACGTGGCTGCGAGCTTCGAGACGCACCGGAGTCGGGCGCTCTTTCATCCATGGGATACGCGGGATGTTTTGCAGCAGCTCCCGGAACTGCGGCTTACGTGCGACTTCTCGCATTGGTGCTGCGTCTGCGAGCGGTTGGTGCTCGATGAAGAGCCGGAACTGCTCGCGCTCTTTGCCGCTCGCGCGCGCCACATTCACGCGCGGGTCGGCTACGATCAAGGCCCGCAGGTGCCACATCCCGCGGCGCCGGAATTCCGCCCGGCGCTCGAAGCTCACGAGCGCTGGTGGAGCGCGATTTGGGATGCGCAAGAGCGAGCCGGTCAAGCCGTCAGCACGATGACTCCGGAGTTTGGCCCGGATGGTTATCTGCACACCCTTCCCTTCACTGCCGAACCGGTTGCTGATCTCGTGGAAATCAACCACTGGATGGCGCTTCGCCAGCGTGAGCAATTCGCTGCGCGCCGCGCTGCGACGGCAGGGTAATGTTCTCCTACTTTCAGACCGATGAACCCTGAACCCCTGTTTGAAGAAGACCTCCCCGGCGGCGGGCTTTGGTCGTGGGTGTTGCGACGGCACACCACGCTGCGAATCACCGACCTGGAAGGCGGCACCAACGTCAGTTTCATGGCCTACAACGCCGACGCACCGCTCGACCGCCTCAATCTTCCCGACACGCTCAAGGCGCAATACACCGCGAAGCTCACGCGCGGCAACGTCCTGATGAGCGACATGGGCCGCGCACTGCTTTCCATCACCGCCGACACCTGCGGCTGGCATGATCCGCTCGGCGGCCACGACAACGCGGAGCTCGTCCGCGCGAGATACGGCGACCGCAATTATCAGGAGGCGCGCAACGACTGGTATCGCAACGCGCATGACAATTTCCTCGTCGAGCTCGGCAAGCACGGCCTCGGGAAGCGCGACCTTGTGATGAATGTGAACTTCTTCTCACGGCTCGATGCGGATGCGGAAGGGCGGCTCACGTTTCATCCCGGCAACTCCTTCGCGGGCGCGCATGTCGATCTCCGCGCGGAGATGAACGTGCTCGTCGTCCTCAACACCTGCCAGCACCCGCTCGACCCGAACCCAAGCTACGCGCCGAAGCCCGTCCGGCTCTCGCTTTTCAAAACTCCGCCACCCGGACGGGACGATGAATGCCGCAACTTCCGCGGCGAAAATCAGCGCAGCTTCACCCTCACCGAACGCTACTTCGCCGGAGCATGAGCACCCTCATCTACACCGAAAGCCCGCTCGATCCCGCTGACGCGACCTACGATTTTACGCTGCCCGCCGGCAATGGCTGGATGCACGAGATCAAGCGGGGGCAGACCTTTCGCATCGTCGATCTCGAAGGCAACCAGGCCGCGGACACGCTCTTCTACAACGCGCACGACATGAGCGATCGTTACTCGGCGCAGGACACGATCCGCGCGCAAGGCGCGATCTACCTCACGACCGGCACGAAGCTCATGTCGAGCGAAGGCAACGTGCTGCTCACCATCACTGCTGACACGTGCGGACGCCACGACACGCTTGGCGGCGCGTGCGCGACGGAGAGCAACCAGGTCCGCTACTCACTGGACAAACGCTCGATGCACGCGTGCCGCGACACCTTCATGCTGCAAGTGCTCCGCTGGGGTCGCGGCGCTTCAAAGGCCGACATCACGCACAACATCAACTTCTTCATGAACGTGCCCGTCACGCCTGAGGGCGGGCTGAGCTTCGCGGACGGCGTGAGCGCCGGCGGCCGTTACGTGGAGATGCGCGCCGAGATGGATGTGGTGGCGCTCATCTCGAATTGCCCGCAGCTCAACAACCCCTGCAACGCCTACAACCCGACACCCGTGCGGCTGCTCATCTGGGGCTGATTTACCGTTATGCTTCCCTGGTTCTACCTCCTGCTCGCGACCGCTACCGAGACGACTTTCGGCATCACGCTGTTTCACTCGCGCGGCTTCACGGTTTTCTGGCCTGCCGTCGCAGCGATCGTCTCCGGCGCTGCCACGGTGGTTTTCCTCGGGTTGGCGATGAAGCACCTGCCGATCGGGCTGGCCGTCGGCATCTGGGGCGGCGCGGCCACGTTGCTGACGTTCGTTTACGGCATCGCCGCGATGGGTGAATCGATGAATCCGATGCGCCTCGCATCCATCGCACTCATCGTCATCGGAATCTTCGGGTTGAAGCTCACCACCGCCTCCTGATGCCGCTCTTCGCGAAAGTCCTCATCGCCAACCGCGGCGAGATCGCCTGCCGCGTCATCCGCACCTTGCGTGCGATGGGCATCCAATCAGTCGCGGTTTACTCCGAAGCCGATCGCCACGCCGCGCACGTCTTTGCGGCAGATGAAAGCGTCTGCGTCGGCCCCGCGCCCGCCCGCGAAAGCTACCTCAACGTCGAGCGCATCCTCGCAGCGGTCCGCGAGACCGGCGCGCAGGCGGTGCATCCCGGTTATGGATTCCTCAGCGAAAATGCCGACTTCGCCGAGGCGTGCGAACGCGAGGGCGTGGCGTTCATCGGGCCGACGGCGGAGCAGATTCGCTCCTTCGGCTTGAAGCACACCTCGCGCGAAATCGCGCACTCGCACAGCGTCCCGCTGCTGCCTGGCAGCGGGCTGCTCGCGAGCGCAGAAGACGCGCAGCGCGAGGCGGAGTGGATCGGCTACCCGGTGATGCTCAAGAGCACCGCTGGGGGCGGCGGCATCGGCATGCAGCTTTGCAACACGCCGGAGGAGCTGGCGGCGAAGTTCGAGACCGTGCGCAATCTTGGGCTCGCGAACTTCAAGGACGCTGGGCTCTTTCTCGAGAAGTTCGTCTCCGTTGCGCGCCACATCGAGGTGCAGATCTTCGGCGATGGCCGCGGTGACGTCGTCGCCCTCGGCGAGCGCGACTGCTCCACGCAGCGGCGTAATCAGAAGGTGATCGAGGAGTCCCCCGCGCCAAACCTCAGCGAGACGCAACGGCGCGAGCTGTGCGAAGCCGCGGTGCGTCTCGGCAAGGCGGTGAACTACCGATCGGCAGGCACGGTCGAGTTCGTTTACGACGCGAAAGCTGAGGCGTTCTACTTCCTCGAAGTGAACACGCGCCTGCAGGTCGAGCACGGCGTCACGGAGCTGGTGACCGGCCTCGATCTCGTCGAGTGGATGATCCGCACCGCCGCCGGCGAGCCGCCCGATCTGGCCGGGTATCGGCACGCGCCGCGGGGCCACTCGATCCAGGTCCGCATTTACGCGGAGGATCCGCAGAAGAACTTTCAGCCGAGCTCCGGCCTGCTCACGGAAGTGAAGTTTCCCGAAAACGTGCGCTGCGATTCCTGGATCAGCGCTGGCACCGAGGTCTCGCCCTTCTACGATCCGCTCCTCGCCAAGCTGCTCGTTCACGCCGACACACGCGACGCCGCCATCGCGAAGATGAGCGATGCGCTCGCGGAGACCCGGATCGATGGCTTCGAGACAAACTGCGACTACCTCGCGCAGGTCGTCGCGAGCCCCGAGTTCCGCGCGGGCGAAGTCTCCACGGGCTTCCTGCGCACGTTCCCATATTACCCGCGCACGATCGAAGTGCTCGACGGCGGCACGCAGACCACCGTGCAGGATTTCCCCGGCCGCGTCGGCTATTGGGCCGTCGGCGTCCCACCGTCCGGCCCGATGGACGCCTTCGCCTTTCGCCTCGGCAATCGCATTCTCGACAACGACCAGCGCGCGGCGGGTTTGGAGATCACGCTCACTGGCCCGACACTCCACTTCAATTCGGCGACGACGATCTGCCTCACCGGCGCGCCGATGCGCGCGAAACTCGCCGGTCAGCCAGTCCCGTTTTGGCAGCCGGTGCAGGTGGAAGCCGGCCAGACGCTCGTGCTCGGCGCGCTCGAAGCCGCGGGCTGCCGCACCTATCTCGCCGTGCGCGGCGGATTCGATGTGCCCGAGTATCTCGGCAGCCGATCGACCTTCACTCTCGGTCAGTTCGGCGGCCATGCCGGGCGCGCGTTGCGGGTGGGCGATCTGCTGAAACTCGGAAGCCAGGCGTCTCGACCGGCGGGGCAGGCAGGACGCCTGGCTTCCGTTCCGCGCTACGTCAGCGACTGGGAAATAGGTGTCCTCTACGGTCCGCACGGCGCGCCGGATTTCTTCACGCCCGAGGACATCGAAATGTTTTTCGGCACCGAGTGGAAGGTGCACTACAACTCCGCGCGCACTGGCGTGCGGCTCGTCGGCCCAAAGCCGCAGTGGGCACGCAAGGACGGCGGCGAAGCGGGCCTGCACCCTTCGAACATTCACGACAATGCCTACGCCGTGGGCGCGATCGATTTCACCGGCGACATGCCGATCATCCTCGGTCCGGACGGTCCGAGTCTCGGCGGCTTCGTCTGCCCCGCCGTCATCGTGCAGGCGGAGCTTTGGAAGATCGGCCAGCTCCGGCCCGGCGACCGCGTCCGCTTCCGCTGCCTGACCGAAGAACAAGCTGCCGCGCTCGAAACTGCCCAGGACGCGATCTTCGCTGACACCACGGCATCGGCAACGGGCCTGAGCAGTCTCGACGCAACGACAACCTGGCGCGAGCAAAGCCCTATCCTCCTGCGCCTACCCACTCGCGACGGTGCGCCGGAGATCGTCTGCCGCGCAGCGGGCGACAAGTATGTCCTCATTGAATGCGGGGCGCTCGTGCTCGATCTCGACCTGCGCTTCCGCATTCACGCGCTGATGAGATGGTTCGAGCAGCGCGCGCCGCACGGCATCGTTGATCTTACGCCCGGCATCCGCTCGCTCCAGGTCCACTACGACTCGCGTTTGCTGCCGCGTGCGGAACTGCTGCGGCTCGTTGAGGAGGCCGAACGCGCGATGGTTTCCACCGATGACCTCGAACTGCCCACGCGCATCGTGCATCTGCCGCTCTCGTGGGATGATCCGGCCACGCGGCTCGCAATCGAGAAATACATGACTGGCGTGCGCCCGGATGCGCCGTGGTGCCCGAGCAACATCGAGTTCATCCGGCGCATCAACGGCCTCGAATCGATCGAGCAGGTGAAGGAGATCGTCTTCGGCGCGAGCTACCTCGTGCTCGGCCTGGGCGACGTTTATCTTGGCGCGCCAGTCGCCACGCCGCTCGACCCGCGGCATCGGCTGGTCACGACGAAATACAACCCCGCGCGCACCTGGACGGCGGAGAACTCCGTCGGCATCGGCGGCGCGTATCTCTGCGTCTATGGGATGGAAGGACCGGGCGGTTACCAATTCGTCGGCCGCACCGTGCAGATGTGGAATCGCTTCAAGACCACCGCCGATTTTGCGCCCGGAAAACCCTGGTTGCTGCGCTTCTTCGACCAGATCCGCTTTTACCCGGTGAGCGAGTCGGAGCTGCTCCAGATGCGCGACGATTTCGTGCAAGGCCGCTTCAAGTTGCGCATCGAGGAAACGACCTTCCGGCTGCGCGACTACCACCAGTTCCTGCACGAAATCGCGCCCGAAGCCGCCGCTTTCAAAGCGAAGCAACAAGCCGCGTTCGAGGCGGAGCGCGAACGCTGGAGCGCCGCGGGCCTTGACGTGGTTTCCATCGATGAAGGCGAGACGCAGAGCGAAGCGGAGTCGCTCCATCTGCCCGACGGCACCTTCGCCGCGCGCGCCCCGCTGCCCGCGAACGTCTGGCAGGTGCTGGTGAAGCAGGGCGATCAGGTGAACGCAGGCGACAAACTCGTGATCCTTGAAGCGATGAAAATGGAAATCCCAATCACCGCGCCATTAAGCGGCCGCGTGAGCCAGATCCTCTGCGCGCCGGGGAAGTTGGTCACTCCGGGCCAGGCGCTCTGCCTTCTCGAAAGCAGCTCGTGAACGGCAAACCGACACTCCGCTTTCCATCGCTCACGCTCGGATCGCTCCGCGGCGAATACGATGCCGGCCGCGACCCGGCGGACACCGTGCGCGAGGTTTACCGCCGCATCGCGGAGCGCGGCGACGACGCAGTATGGATTCATCTGCCACCCATTGAGGAAATCCTGGCGCAGCTTCCCACGGACCGCTCGCTGCCGCTCTTCGGCGTGCCCTTCGCGGTGAAGGACAACATCGATGTGGCCAACTGGCCGACGACGGCAGCGTGTCCGAGATTCGCCTATACGGCGGAGCGGGATGCGACGGTCGTGGCCCGGCTCCGCGCGGCCGGGGCGATCCCGATCGGCAAGACGAACATGGATCAGTTCGCCACGGGTCTCGTTGGCACACGGTCCCCGTACGGCATTCCGCGGTCGGTCTTCGACAAAGACTACATTTCTGGCGGCTCGTCATCCGGCTCAGCAGTCGCCGTGGCCGCAGGCCTTGTCGCCTTCTCCCTCGGCACCGACACCGCCGGCTCCGGCCGAGTGCCGGCGGCCTTTAATGATATTGTCGGGCTCAAACCGACACGCGGCTTGCTGAGCATGCACGGCGTGGTTCCGGCGTGTCGCTCGCTCGATTGCGTCTCAATCCTCGCGCGGAACGTGGCCGACGCAGAGGCCGTGCTCGCCGTCGCCGAAGGCCACGATGAAGCAGACGCTTTTTCGCGGGAACGCCCGCCGCTTCCTCATGGCTGGCGCGCGCCCATCCGCTTTGGTGTGCCACGGCAGGATCAGCTCGAATTCTTCGGCGACATCGAAGCCGCGGGGCTTTTCGCGCGGGCTGCGGAGCGGCTGGAGCAACTCGGCCACGAGCCGGTTGAAATTGATTTCCAGCCGTTCCGTGACGCCGCGCGGCTGCTCTACGCCGGCCCGTGGATCGCCGAGCGACTCGCAGCCATCGAACCATTTTTCCAACGCGAGCCCGAGGCGCTCCACCCGGTCGTCGCGCAGATCATCGGCAGTGCGACAAAATACAACGCGGTCGATACGTTCCGCGGCATCTACGAACTCGAGCGGCTTCGCAAGCTGGCGGCCCGCGAATGGATCAAGATGGACGTGCTGCTGCTCCCGACGACCGGCACGACCTACACCGTGGAGGAATTGCTCGCCGATCCCATCCGGCTGAACACGAATCTCGGCGCCTACACGAACTTCGTGAACCTCCTCGATCTGTGCGGCCTCGCCGTGCCGGCAGGATTCCGGCCGACGAATGGATTGCCGTTCGGGGTCACGCTGCTCGCGCCCGCTTTTGAAGAAGCCGGCGTCGTCGCACTCGCGCGGCAGTTCGCCGGCGAGGCCGCCGCACCCGCTCCGGCCGATGGCCGCATCGCGCTGGCAGTCGTCGGTGCGCACCTTTCCGGGCAGCCACTGAATCGCCAACTCACGGAACGTGGCGCGCTCCTGACCCGCACCTGCCGCACTGCGCCCGCCTACCGCCTCTACGCCCTGGCCAACACCAACCCACCCAAGCCTGGCCTCGTCCGAACTCCCGACGCGAGCGGACCGGGCATCGAAGTCGAAGTCTGGTCGCTCACGGCCGCGGCCTTCGGCGACTTCGTCGCGCACGTCCCACCGCCCATGGTGATCGGCACCGTCGAGTTGGAGGACGGAACCTCGTGCAAAGGATTTCTCTGCGAGCCGTTCGCCCTGCAGGACAGTCGGGAAATCACCTCGTTCGGTGGCTGGCGCAGCTACTTGAGTCGGTGATCCGGATTACCGCTGCGCTTCCGTAAGTTCCGTCGGTGCCGCTTTCTTCGCAGGCACAGCATTCCGCTCCTTGAACCACATAATCACGACGTAGAAAACCGGCGTGAGGAATAGGCCAAAGGCGGTCACTCCGATCATGCCAAAGAATACTGCGGTCCCGAGCGCCTGGCGCATTTCGGCGCCGGCCCCTTTCCCGATGACGAGTGGCAGTACGCCGAGGATGAATGCGAAGCTCGTCATGAGGATCGGGCGCAACCGCAGGCGGCACGCCTCGACCGCGGCGTCGTAGCGGTTCTTGCCGTCGCGATCCTGGATCTGCTTGGCAAACTCGACGATCAGGATCGCGTTTTTGCAAGCCAACCCGACGAGCACCACGAAGCCGATTTGGGTGAAGACGTTGTTGTCCATGTCCCGCAGCCAGACACCGCCGATCGCACTGAGCAGGCACATGGGAACGATGAGGATGATGGCCAGCGGCAGCGCCCAGCTTTCGTACTGAGCGGCGAGCACGAAGAACACGAGCAGCACGCAGAGCGGAAAGATGTAGAGCGCGCTGTTCCCGGCCAGCTTTTCCTGCAGCGCCATCTCGGTCCACTCCGTCGTGAAGCTCGTCGGCAGCGTTTCCTTCGCCAGCTTCTCCACCGTCGCCAGCGCCTGGCCGGTGCTGTATCCGGGAGCCGGCGCGCCGCTGAGATCGGCCGCTGGGAAGAGGTTGTAGCGCACGACTTTGTCCGCCCCGCTGATCTCCCGGACGCTGGCCACCGCTCCCAATGGCACCATGCCGCCCGCGGCGTTGCGGGTTTTCAGAAGTCGGATGTCGTCCGGTCCCAGGCGGAATTGCGCGTCCGCCTGCGCCATCACGCGATACGTCCGGCCGTAGAGGCTCAAGTCGTTCACGTAGCTCGACCCGAGGTAGGTCTGGAGCGTCCCGAAAATGTTGTCGAGCGGCACGTTCATGCTCTTCGCTTTGACGCGGTCCACGTCGAGCCAGAGCTGTGGCACGTTTGCCCGGAACGTCGTGAGATTGCCGGCAATGCCTGGCGTCTGGTTCGCCTTCATCATGAGGTTGGTCGCCTGATTCTGCAGCTCCTCGAGCCCCGCACCCCCGCGATCCTGGATCTGCAGTTTGTACCCACCGGCGTTGCCGATGCCTGCCACCGGTGGCGGTGGAAAGACCCCGGTGAACGCCTCCGGAATCTCGGCCCGGAAGCGCGCATTCAGTGTCCCCAAAATCGCCTGCATGCTTTGGTCCGCGCCCTTGCGTTGCGCAAACTCCTTGAAGGTCACGAACACGGCTCCGGTGTTCGACTGGAACCCGCCGAAGAGGTTGAAGCCGGCGATCTCCATGCTCGCGAGCACGCCCGGCGTTTCCATGGCGATCTTCCCCATTTTGTCGATCACCGCCTGCGTCCGATCCAGCGATGCGGCATCAGGCAGTTGGCAGAAGCTCACCGCGTAGCCGCGGTCCTGCGTCGGGAGGAATCCACCCGGCACCGCCTTGAATCCGAGAAACGTCAGACCGAGCAGACCCACGTACACGACGAGCACGAGCGCCGCCACGCGCGTCAGCCGTCCTACCGTTCGTCCGTAAGCCTGCGTGCTCCAATCGAACATGCGATTGAATCCGCGGAAGAACCAACCGAGCAGGCCGTCGATCACCTTCTGAAACCAGTCCTTCCTGGCCTGCGGCGACTTCAGAAGAATTGCGCCGAGGGCTGGCGAAAGGGTGAGCGAATTCAGCGCCGAGATAGCCGTGGATACGGCGATGGTTAGCGCGAACTGCCGAAAGAACTGCCCGGTGATTCCGGTCATGAACGCGGTTGGAATAAAGACCGCACAGAGCACCAGCGCGACGGCCACGACCGCCCCGCTCACCTCGTCCATGGCCCTTCTCGCCGCATCTCGAGGCGAGAGCCCGTTGGCGATGTGATGCTCGATGTTTTCGACCACGACGATCGCGTCATCGACGACGATGCCGATCGCGAGCACGAGTCCGAACAGCGACAGATTATTCAGGGAGAAGCCGAAGAGCTGCATCGCCGCGAAGGTGCCGATGAGCGAAACGGGAATGGCGATCAGCGGGATGAGACTCGCGCGCCAGTTCTGGAGAAAGACCAGCACCACCACCACGACGAGGATGATGGCTTCGAAGAGCGTCTTCTCCACTTCGTGGATCGACTCGCGCACCGACGACGTCGGGTCGTAGGCGATCGTGTAGTCGAGCCCCGCGGGAAACCGGAGCTTCAGCTCTTCCATCTTCGCGCGCACCGCGTCGGAGGTTGCGAGCGCGTTGGAGCCCGGCCGTTGAAAGACGCCGATGGCGGTCGCCGGCTTTCCGCTGAGCTGGCTGTTGGCGGTGTAATCGCGCGCCGCCAGTTCCACCCGCGCCACGTCGCGAACTCGGGTGACCCGCCCTTCCGTGCCGGTTTTGATCACGATCGAGCCGAACTCGGCTTCATCCGCCAGGCGCCCCTGGGTGCTCACGGTGTATTGGAAAGCCGTCGCCCCTTTCGGGACCGGCTGCGCACCGACGATCCCCGCCGCGACCTGCACGTTCTGCTCGCGGATCGACTGCACCACGTCCTGCGCGGTGAGTCCGCGCGACGCGACTTTCTCCGGATCGAGCCAGATCCGCATCGAGTATTCGCGGGCGCCGAAAACGTTGATATCGCCTACGCCTTCCACCCGCGCCAGCTCATCGCGGATCTGCAGCAACGCGTAATTGCTCGTGAAGACCGCGTCCAGCGAACCATCCGGCGAGAGCAGATGCACCACCATCGTGATGTCGGGCGACTGCTTTTTCGTCGTCACGCCGCCGCGCTGCACTTCTTGCGGAAGCGTCGGCATCGCGATCGCCACCCGGTTCTGGACGAGCACCTGCGCCGCATCGAGATCCGTCCCGAGCTTGAACGTGACGTTGATCATCACGTTGCCGTCACTCGTGCTCTGCGAGTTCATGTAGAGCATGTTCTCGACGCCGTTGATCTGCTGCTCGATCGGCGTCGCCACGGTCTCGGCGACGACTTTCGCGTTTGCTCCCGGATAGTTCGCCGTCACCTGAATCGTCGGAGGAGCGACCTCAGGATACTGCGCCACCGGGAGCGTCGTGAGCGCGATGGCGCCCATCAGCGTGATGACGATGCTGATGACCCCGGCGAAGATCGGTCGATCGATGAAGAAGTGGGCGAAGTTCATGCGGGTCGCAGGGAATCGAAAAGGTGCGGCCGCTTACTGCTGAGCCTGGACTTCTGCCACCTCGGGCTTGGGCGATTGGACGATCGGATTAACCGGCATGCCCGGCTGCAGCATCTGCAGGCGCGTGGAAACCACCTGCTCGCCGGCGGTCAATCCCGAGTGCACCACACGCATTCCCTGCAGAGCCGTCCCGATCTCGATATTGCGCCGCTCCAACGTCTTGTCGGGCTTCACCACGAAGACGTATTTCACGCCCTGCTGGGAGCTGATGACCGCGTCGTTGATCAGCGCCTTTTTCACTTTGGGCCCCGCCGGAACCCGCATTCGTACGAACAGGCCCGGGCTCAGCAGCGGATCCCACGACTTGAAGATCCCGCGGACTCGCAGTGTTCCCGTCGTCGGATCGATCCGGTTATCCACGAAGTCGAGCGAACCTTCGTGCGGAAAATCCGTTTCGTTCGCGAGCTGCACATAGGCCGGAATCGTCTCCTCCTGCACGCTTTTGCGGGTCCCCTCCGCGTGCGCCTTGATGAACTTCAGCAAGCTGTTCTCATCGGCATCCGCGTACACATACAATGGGTCGGTCGAGACCACGGTGGTCAGCACGCTATCGGCCGTTGTGCCGGCCTGGATCAGGTTGCCGACGGTCACCCGCTCGTTGCTCACCTTTCCCCTGATGGGCGATTTGATCTGCGTGAAGTCAACGTTTAGCGCCGCGGCTGCGTGGGCCGCTTTCGCCGAGCGCACGGTGGCCTGCGCCTGGTTCAGCGCGGCCGCTTTTTGGTCAAATTCCTCCGGCGAGGAAACGTTCTTCTGGCGCAAGTCCTGGGCGCGTTTGAAGTCGATCTCGCTCAACTTCAGCTGCGCTTCCGACCGTTGGAGCTCCGCGAGCGCCCGGTCGAGATCGGCCTGGTACGGCCGCGGATCGATGACGAAAAGCAGATCGCCGACGTTCACCATGGCTCCCGCCTTGAAGTTGACCGTCTGCAAGTAACCGCTCACCCGCGCCCGCACCTCGACCGATTCCACGGCTTCCATCCGTCCGGTAAACTCGTCCCATTCGGTGATCTCCTTTTCCTCCACGACGAGGACGTTCACGGGCAGTGGTCCGGTCGCCACCGCCGGCGCTGGCTTGCGGCAGCTCGCGAAACTGAGGAGGGCGAGCACGAGCACGGAGAGTTGAATGGGCGAGCGGATCAACATGAGAGAAGTGGTTACAGTCGAAAACGCCTTCTTTCCATCCGGAAGAAAAGTCCTCGTGAGGTCAGGGCTGAGTTCGAGGGGGACGGACCGACCGAGCCAGTCGCCACTACCGCGTCGGCGCACCGGCCGCTGGCACACTGTTCGGCGGAGCTTCTGCGTTCCACTGCCAGGCAGGATGCCGGACGTAGGTCAGCGCCTCCTTCACGCCGAGGCCAGACACCGCTTGCGCGATGAACTGGGCACGATGCGCGTGCCATGCCTGCTGTTCGGCCGCACTTGCCTGATGCTTTGCCAGGTAAGGCACACGGTTGGCAACGAGCATGACCAGATAACCCTCGATCCCGAAATTGTTTTCGGGCTTGGGCAAAGTGTAGCGAGCGAAACCAGTCGGTCCGTTTTCGCGATAGAACTCGAGAAGATCTGCGAGGCTGGAGACGTCGGTGTCGGCCCGGCAATGCCGCCAGAAGGGAGTGTCGAGCCTGGTGTTTACGTAATAATGAAGCGCGAGAAAGTCGCGGATATCGTCCCAAGTGTAGTCCATCTGCCGATTGAAAAGCCGACGCATCGAGTCCGTCGGCTTCAGCGCGCAGTGTTGGAGCAGATCCACGAGCGTCTGGCATTCCGCACAAACGACCATGAGTGAGGTCGCTTCCAGCGGCTCGACAAATCCCCCTGCATTGCCGATCGCGACCACGTTATCGACCCACTGCCTGCGATAACGACCAGAGCGGAACTTCACGGTGCGCGGAGCAGTGGGCGCTTTCGGGTTTTTTCGCAGGAATTCCGCAGCCGCTTCATCATCGGAGAGAGCTTGGGAAGAATATACGTAGCCGCGGTTGATGTGATGCTCGTGTTCGATCTGCCAGGCCCAGCCGGCGTCCATCGTTTCCGCCGTGGTATATGGCAGAATCGGTTCGGTGGTGCGTTCCCAACCACCGACTACCGCGCGGTCACAAAACAGTGAACGGTCATAGCTCAGAAAAGGTTCTTCCAAGGCGCGCCCGAGCAACTCACTGCGAAAGCCACTGGCATCCACATAAAAGTCACCTTCGATGCGTTGACCATCCTCGAGGTGCAGCGCCGCGATTCCGTGCGGACCACGTTCCGCGTGGGTGACCTTGCCATCTGTGACTTCGACGCCCGCGACTCGTGCGAGCAACTCCAATACATCGACGAATTTCCTGTTCTCGATATGGAACGCGTGCCACGGCTGAATATCCGGCGCGCCGTTGGGCTGCCGCGGGAACACCTTGTCGTGGCGCATCAAGGCGGAGGCGAGACCCGCGCAGGAAAACTCTTCGTCGCAGTAGTATCCGTTCGGACGCGGCAGGTCACTCCAGTGCGAGTCCATCTGGAGAGAGAAGCCGTATTCGAAGCGGTCCCGCGGTCCCCAGTGGAATCGAATGCCGAGCTTCCAGGTTGGCTCAGCCAGTTCGTAGAACTTTTTTCGGCTTAGTCCCAGATACTCAAAAAGGAACCGTGGAAAGTTCGGCGTAGTTCCCTCCCCGACGCCGATCACGCCGAGTTCCGGACTGCGGACGACCTGCACCGTGAGCTGCGGGATTTTGCGCTTGAGGGCACAAGCCGCAAGTAACCCGGCGCTACCTGCTCCTAAAATGACGATACGCTGAATCATCGGCACCCCGGTTCAGGTGGTTGGTTCTGGGGAAAGCCGACCAATCCTGCGAGCAATCCTGGCCTACTTCCGGCGCCGTCTGCGACCCCCCAGCATCAACCCAGCAAAGGAAAGCAGCGCCACGGATCCTGGCTCCGGAATGACGCTGTATTGGAGCGACACCACGCCTCCATCTTCGTCGAGCCAATAGACCGACTGCGTCTGCGGGTTGAACGGCGCGTCTTCATTGATCCGCGCTGCGGTGACAGTACCGGGTCCCGCGGCCGTGAACGTAGCGTCGAAGCCGAGATCGAATGTCCGGCCCACGTCGAACGCTCCCGCGACTGGCGGGGTGGTAATTGCGCCGAGCGTAAAGCTTCCGGTGACGGGCGCGACCGAGCTCAACGGTTGGTCCGGAATTCCCAAGCCGGTTAGCTCCAGAGCGAGTCCGGCCGTGTTATTCAGGGCGCCATTGATCTGAAAGGTCTTGTCGGCGTTCAACCCAAGGGTAGCCGCTGCCGCGCCTGTCGTAAGATTCCCATTGAAGATGATCGCGCCCGGATTGGAACGGGTGATCTTGCCGCCGGTAAAGGTGAACGTGCCGACTGTGCCTTGGATGGCACCATTAACCGCCAGGGTGCCGCCGGATAAGTTATAGGTCCCCAATCCTACTCCGGGCCGCTGGACGACCAGGTCACCCGTGACATTGACCGAGCCGCCGGACTGATTGGTAACACCCGAGCCGAGGGAATTCCCGTCGCGTCCGCCCTGCAGGTAGTTATTGGTGTTCACCGTGCCGCCAGTGATTTGAACCACACCACTGCCGTTCCGGCTGGGCATTTCGATGTTGCCGGAAACATTCAAGACGCCGGTCCCGCTGATGCGCACGATGCCCTGTGTATCGGCGACCTCGAAGCCAACCGCATTGGTCGTTCCACCGCTGAGATTGTATTCCGCTTCCTGCGACGAGCCGATGCCGACCGCGATCCATTGGTTCGAGGTAATCGTTCCGCCTGTCTGATTCACGATGCCTTTGCCACCGCCGCCGGCTTCTCCGATGTTGATGAATCCTGCCGTGAGAGCACCGGTTCCGCGGACCCGCACCTCGTTGCTGCCGCCATTCCAACTTACGATGAGCGCATCGGCGCTTCCGGTGCCACCCGAAAGGTCCCAGACGGCTTGCGAATTGCCTTCGCCCATGAGGATGCGGCCTCCGCCTGGGTTCACGGTGAAACTGCCGCCGGTTTGGTTCACGGTGCCATTGCCACCCAAACTGCCGATGATGATATGCGAGGTATCGATGCCGGCCTTCACCATCGCTCCACTGCCACTGAGTTCCACTGTGCCCACCCCACCCTCCCGTCCAATGGCAACCCATCCGGTTGAAGTCATCGTGCCGGCGCTCATGGCGTAAGTGCCATTGCCGCCGTTACCCTGACCGACCCAGATCTCGTTCGTGTTGAGGTTACTGGGACCGGTCTGATTCAGAACACCAGTGGTCATCCGACTACTGCCAGTGGGATCGGCAAGGATGAAAACGCCGCCGCCCGTTTTGTTGATCGTCCCCCCGCTCAGGTTCAGGATCCCACTACCTCCGGTGCGACCGATGGCGGTCCAATTTCCCACGCTTAAAGTTCCACCGCTCATGTCGTATTGGCCAGCGGCTCCATTCTGTCCGACCCACAGTTCACCAGAATTGATCGCTATCGTACCGCCCGACTGAGTCAAGGTGCCGTTCGCACCCCCTCCGTCGCCGACCAGGAAGTGTCCACTGCCACTTTTCGTAAGGGTGCCCCCGGTCACGTTCACCCGCCCGGTCGCCCCGAAGCGGCCGATGTCGATCCAGTTATCCACGGCGATCGCGCCGGCATTGAGCGTCAGCTCGCCAATGCTGCCTACGCCTTGGCCCACCCAAAATTCACCGAACGAATTCAACCGGGCAGAGGCCCCGTTGATCGTTGCCGCACCTTTGCCGCTTCCGACAAATGCGGGGTCTCCGTTGCCGCCAAAAGCTTCTGTCCCGCCGATCGTGAATACCCGCGCCGAATTGATCGTGCCTCCGGTCATGTTCAGACTCGGCGTCGTCACGTTGTCCAGGTTGTTGACCCCCACGGCAAAGAACGTATCGAGCCCGATCACCATGTTGTTGTAGGTCCCGCCGCTCATCTCCAATGAGCCGGTCGAGTCGCCGAGACCGATGAAAGTGCGAGGACCATTGTTCGTCAGCGTACCCCCGCTCATCCTCAGTTTGCCGTTGCCTCCGGTCGTCCCCTCGTTCTTACCGAAGAAGTTCCAGCCGCCGGTGCTGATCGTGCCAGCATCCACATTCATGACGCCGGTCGTGCCCGCGCTGCCGATCGTGAGATCAGAGCCAATCGTTACCGCTCCCGTCGTGTTTAGGTTGAAAGTTCCGATGCTACCCGCGGGTGTACCCGAGCCCCCGCCGACATAGAGGAGGCCGTTCAAATTGAGCGCTCCAGACCCGATGCCGAATCCGGTCAACGCTCCTCCGGCGCCAGCAGTGTTCGCCAGGTTGTAGGTACCTGTACCGCCGTTGCGGCCGATGAACATTCCACCGGCAGTCGGGGCGGTGCCGGTGGCGGTCGTAACCGTGCCGGCACGGTGATCCACCCGGCCGATCGTTCCCGAAGCGCCGCCGACGATGATATCGTGCGGGCTGGCCGCCAGGTCAGCGGTGATAACAGGAAAGTTCGTTGAGGTGTTAATCACCGCATCGTCAAAAGTGTCTCCCGCGGGCTGTCCGTTCGTGCTCGCGGGCACGCGGCCAAGACTCCAGTTGGTTGCGGTGTTCCAATCGTTGTTCGTGCCACCCGTCCAGAGGTTCTCCACGGCAACGCCTGAAGACGTGAAACTCAGAATCGCCGCAGCACTGCCGGACAGGATGAAGCGGGGGAGGTTACGACGCCGTGGCAACATAAGCGGAAGCGGTGAAATGGGGGTGGAGCTCCGAACTCCTCGCATCGTCGTTTAACGTCACGGGTTGGGGCGGAGCAAGTTTTCTTTCCCCGGCGTGCGGCCTTCGACGGAACTGCCAGCGCAAACCTGACGCTGCACCGACTCGCACCAAACCGGCTCATCCAATGACGTCGGCCAGTCGGCGGACGTCCTGTGCGCAACCGCCTTGGAGCCTGTCATGCACTTTGCGGCTCTTACTCACCGGCTCACCGGCTCACCGGCTCACCGGCTCACCGGCTCACCGGCTCACCGGCTCACCGGCACCCGGACCGAGCGCCGCCTCCCCGCGCGAGCGCTCCCAATGCAGGCGCGCCACCTGCCACATATAGCCCGGCCCGCGCGGCGGGCGACTTTCCGGAAGCCCCACCGCTTTCTCCAGCAGCACCACCGCGCGGTCGCGGCGTCCCAGCACCGCTTCACCGAGCCCGGCGTAATAGTTGCCGAAGAAGACGACCTGCGGATTTCCTTCCAGGCCTTTGTGCGTGATCTCGACGAGCACCTCGTCCGGCGTGCGTTTGCCGGCGAACATCTCATAGAGCGAAGGGAACGGCTCCCGATCAAATCGCGTGTAGCTCAGCATCCCGGCGCGTGCCTTCTCGATGCCCTCGCTCTCCACTTGCGCGAGAAACTTCCAAATCCCGTTCTCCCGATCGCGCGCATCGTAGCGATGGTATTTCTCGAACTGCGTCGCGGATTTGCCGAAATGCCCGGCGAAGAAATATGCGATGCCGAGTCGCCAATGCGGGGCGTCCTGCGCCGGATCGAGCGCGATCATCTTTTCGAAGTCGGCGATCGCTTCCGCGAAGCGGCCGAGGAAGAGGTGGCGATCACCGCGTTGCGAAAGAAGGGCCACCGTATCTGGCGCTGCAACCAGCGCCACTTCGAGCTCCTTCAGCTCTTCCTCAAACTTCGCCAGCATCGGCGTGCGCCATTCAGGCCAGGGCGCTGGGTTGGCGGCGAGCAGACCTACCGCCGTCCCGGTCAAGAAGAGCGCGGCGAGGAAGCACCGCCGCATACGAAGCCAGGCAGTGCACCTCAGGTGCTTCGGTGTCGGCAGCCTTTGATCATTCATTTGGGTCGTGTCTTCGCTGCTCGCTTAATCAGAGGCCGCGATTCTCCAGATGATCCGCAGGGCGGCAATGCTGATCAACGGCGCCAGAGTCCCCGGCTTGCGCTTTCTCCCTCCCCGGATGCACCCCGTCCGGCGCATGACTTCCGCCCCCCTGCCGCAAGGCGCCGTCGAAGCCTTGCGGTTGAGGGGCAGCGATTCCAGCAGCACCAACTCCTGGTCTTCCACCTGCTGAACCACCGGCGGCGGCTGCGGTGGATGTTTCGCCGCTGAAATCGCGTGTGCGAATGGCTCGTGCGGCTCGGAGTGTGAGCGTTCCCTCGCCGATCCGCAGGGGGACCCGGACGAAACGAGGCTTCCGCTTCGGGCCCGGATGCGGCAGCTTCCCGCGTCATGAACCCGCCCGATGCGCCCGCCGAATTCATGCTGCTCTTCCGCAACACGCAGCTCGAGACGCGGCTTTCGACGGACGAGATGCAAGCGGCCATGGCCCGGCTCAATGAGTGGCTCGGGCGCTGGTCGGAGCGCGGTCAAATGAAGGCCGGGCAGCCGCTCGGCAATGAAGGACGACTGATCTCGGGAACGAAGCAGCGGACGCTCGCCGACGGGCCATTTGCCGAATCCAAGGAAGCCGTCGGCGGCTACGTGATCGTGCTGGCGGCGGATCTCGACGAAGCTGCTGCGATCGCGAGCGAGTGGCCGTTGCTGGACTACGACGCGACGGTGGAAGTGCGGCCGGTGCGGAAGCAATGCGCGACGATGGAGCGCGCGGGCATGCAGTTGGTGGAACTCGGCGCCTGAACTCAATCGTGCCGGCAGAGTCAGAGCTCACGCCGGGGCCGGGAGAGGTGTCCCGGCTGACGGAGCGGCTTTTCCGGGAGGAAGCGGGCAAGCTCGTGGCGACCCTCACGCGACATTTTGGGGTTGAGCATTTGCAGCTCGCGGAAGACGTGGTGCAGGAGGCGCTGGCCCGCGCGTTGCGGCTCTGGCCCTTTTACGGCGTGCCGAATAACCCCGCGGCATGGTTGACCCAGGCGGCGAAGAATCTCGCGCTGGATGTGATCCGCCGGCAGAAGACGTTCACCGGGAAGGAAGCGGCCATCGCGGCGTGGATCGAGCAAGCCACACACGATCCCGCCGCCGCCGAGACCGGCTTGGACAAGAACGAGATCCGCGACGACCGGCTGCGACTGCTCTTCGTTTGCTGCCACCCGCACCTCGCGCAGGAAGCCCAGGTGGCGCTCGCCCTGAAGACGCTCGGCGGCTTCAGCACGCTGGAAATCAGCAAGGCGTTTCTCTCGACCGAGGCCTCGATCGCGAAGCGCCTCACGCGGGCCAAGCAGCGGCTGCGCGCCGACGGCATTCCATTCGAAATCCCGATTGGCGCCGAGTTATCGGTGCGACTCGATGCGGTGTTGCAGACGCTCTACCTGCTCTTCAACGAAGGTTACAAAGCTTCCGGCGGCGAACGGCTGGTGCGCGAGGAGCTGTGCTTGGAAGCGATCCGGATGATGACCTTTCTCGTCGAGCATCCCACGGGCAATCAACCTCCCGTGCACGCGCTGCTCGCGCTGATGCTCTTCAACGCAGCGCGACTCAAGACCCGTTCGGACGCGGAGGGCAATCTCGTGCGGTTGGAAGCGCAGGATCGGGCGAAGTGGAACCACGAGTTGATCAGCCGCGGCATGACGCACCTGAGTCGGTCCGCGGACGGGCACGACCTCAGCGAGTATCACCTGCAAGCCGGGATCGCCGCCTGCCACTGCGCAGCGGGCGACTACCCTTCGACTGATTGGCCGCAAATCCTCGCGCTATACGATCGCCTTGTGCATCTCGACGACTCGCCGGTGGTCGCGCTTAACCGCGCCATCGCGGTCGCGAATGTGCATGGCCCAGCCGCTGGCATGGAGGCGGTGAACGCGATTCGTGATCGCAACAAGCTGGAGACCTATCACCTGCTCCATGCCGTGCTCGGCGACTTTGAGGAGCGGCTCGGTCGAAACTTATCCGCGGCCAAATCCTTCCGCCGCGCCGAGGATCTTGCCCACACCAAATCGGAGCGAGCCTTCCTGGAAAAGCGGCGGAGGCATTGCGAAGCAGAGGCGAGTTAGAAGCTCACCCGTAGCCCGGCGTTCACGCTATGGACGGTGTAGTTCTCACGGCCGAGTTCACCGGTGTAATAGGAGAAGATAGCCGTGCGGTCGGTGAGTTGGACTGAGGCTCCAACGTCCACCAGGAGTGCATCACGCCCGATCTGCGGGCCGTGGACCGTGAAGGAGCTGCTCGACGAAAAGCCGGCGTCGATGCTGGAGCGATCGTCGAGATACTCGTGTTGCCACTGGGCACGGATCTCTGGCCTGAGCACCACGCCACCCACTCTTTTGGTGTAAGAGGCTTTCAATCCGACCGCTGACTTCACGGAGTCCTGGCCCTGCGAATCGAAACGCATGGCGCCCAGCGCTCCGCGTTCCGCGAAGCTATCGATCTCGACCCTGCTGTATTGGACCGACGCCACGGGACCGATGGTCCATGCACCTATCCGGAAGTCGTAGCCGGTCCCGAGCAAGGCATTAAAATCCAGCGCGTCCGTCTCACCGTATGCGAAGCCGCCAAAGGTCCGGCGTTTGGTTTCGAACGAGCCATAACCAGCGCCGATAATCCCGTTCAGATAGAAGCCGCCTTCATAATAGGTGCCGTAGAGGCTGGCCTTTCCGCTGTTGAATTCCAGGTCTCCTCCTCGACTAAGATCCGACGAAGTATTCGCGTAGCCTACTGCGGCGCCGACCACGAAGTTACGGTTAACGCGATAGTCCGCACCTACCGTCACACCGCCGGTCAGGAACGATGAGCCGCGGCCGCGGTCCGTCGTTTCCAGATCGCCCACTTCACCAGTGCCCGAGATGAAGAAACCCCAGCGATGCTCATTTCCCGGCGAAGTCTCGACTACTTCCTTGCTGCCTTTGCCTTCCAGGCCCACCGAAGTCTTGCCGTCCACTCCCACGGAACTCTTGCCGTCGAAGTTCTGGGCGCCGTGCGAGTCGCTGACCGCAAACCCGGAATCGCTGAAGCCGGAAGAGCCTTGCCGGACTTCGTCCAGGCGGCGTTCGATATTTCCGACCTGCACCTGCGAAACTGCCAGCCCGGCGGTGAAGATTGCCGCGAAGTCCTCGGAGGAGAGCAGGCTCAGCGCATCAAATACTTCCGAGAGCTGAAGCTGGTTCAGCTCCTGGATCAGCTTGTTCCCCTGCTCACGCGACGCGAGTTTGTCCAAGGCTTGGCTAACTGCCATTTCGTTCGCATTGCCATCGTTCGCCTCGGACAAGTCGGTGAAGGAACCCTGAACGATCTCCAGGAGCACGTCGTTGCTTCGATAGACCACTTCCAGGCTTAGCAATGTGCCCGTCGCATGCGCATCATTGAAGGAGCTGAAGGTGCCATTCACTCCGTTGGCCGCAGTCAGGATGACAAATGAGTCTCCCGGCGTGGCGTTGAAGCCATTGAGGTAGCCAACATTTAAAGCACCGCCCAGCATGGCCGAACCGCCGATCACCAGCTTGTCGTAGCTGGTCGGTGAAGCGAGGCGGATGTTCAGTGCCCCCGGAGAGTTTTGGGTGAAGCTTCCCCCGACGCTTAGCGTGCCGACCGAAGTCGCGTGGCCCGGATTGACCACGGCATTATTCAGGAGACTGCCTCCAATTCGGCCCGTGCCGCGAAGCGTTCCACCGGAAACCGCGGCGTCACCAGCGACCGATCCATCGAGGATCAGCGTTCCCGCCGACAGAGTCGTTGTGCCCGCATAAGTATTCTGGCCGGTTACGGTCCAGGTGCCCGCGCCAACTTTACGCACTGAGCCGGGTCCGCTGATTACTCCGGAATAGACGGTGCTCCGGCTATCATTCCCGGTCACGAGGGCGGCAGAGCCGAGGCCCACTGCACCGGCGCCTGCGAGGGAGCCGATGCTTTGATCGAATCCGTCCAGGTCCAACGTTGCGCCGGACGCGACCGACACTGCGGACCGGCTCGGGATCACGTTGGCCGCTGCGGCGAGCACGGTTCCTCCGTCGATTGCGGTCGCGCCGGTGTAAGCATTCGCGCCGCCGAGTGTCCAGGTGCCGGTGCCGACCTTGGTGATGCTGCCAGGGCCGCTAATGATTCCAGAGAAGAGCGTGTCGGTGTTATCGTTGCCCGTGACGAGTGGAGCGTTGGAAAGTAAGATGAAACCGCCGCCGCCGGCGCCGTTGGCAATGGAACCCACACTTTGCGCGAATCCTCCAAGATCAAAGGTGCTGCCCGCGTTCACCGAAACCGCGGATGCATTCGGAATCACGTTGGTCGCAGCAGCCAGCACCGTTCCTTGCTGGATCGCTGTAGCGCCGACGTAAGTATTGGCTCCCGAAAGAGTCAGCTGACCCGTCCCTGCCTTGGTTAGCCCGATAGCGCCTCCGATTTGGCCATTGATCACCAGACCAGCCGCGTTATGCACCGTCACTGCTTGAGCCGGACCGCTCAGCTCGAGATCAGTGTTAATCGTCGTGAGTCCTGCTCCAGTGTTAATCGTAATGCCCGTCCCCACCCCAGCTCCGTTGATCGCGAGAAGATTGGTTCCAGAGATTGTTACCGCGGCCGGATCATTGACGGTCAGACTCGAGATCGTAGCGTCGAAGTCCAGGATGGTGTTTTGATTCTGTGGCGCGACACCCGTGACGGAGAAGACGACATCTGCCGCTGGCGCGAGCGTGGAAGAGGTGGCGCCACTTACATCCGGCGACCAGTTCGTCGCCGACCAAAGGTTGTTCGCATTACCGCTCCAAACTTCGCCGTCGAGGATCACGAGCCCCGCGTATCGGATGGTGTTGGTGTCCAGCGTGACGGCTCCGTTGAGCGCGATGGCTCGACCGTCGAGAATCGTCGCGCCGGTGTTGAGCGTGATGCTGGTCAGCGCCAGGATGCTGCCATTGAAGGCGGTTCCGCTACCCAGGGTTGCGGAGCTGCCGACCTGCCAAAAGACGTTCGAGTAAGTCCCGCCCGGAAGGCCCATCAGCACCACTGAAGAGCCCGCGCCCGTGGTGACATCGGTCCCGATCTGGAAGTGAAAGGCGGCATTGGGATCACCTCCGGTGTCGAGGGTTAATGTGCCGGTAAGTTGGGCGGCGCTATCGAAGCGATAGACGCCAGGCACGAGCGTGAGCCCGCCCAGGTTTGTCCCGGACAAGTTGATGGTCGTCGCCTCGGCCGCGAGTTGGGTGTAAGCCGTAAGCGCATCTGCCTGCCCCTGGATCGCCTGGGCATTTTTGATGTGAATCGTCCCGCCGATCAGAATTCCCGGAGGGAACCCGGTCACGGATGTGCCCGGGCTAAGCCCCACATCACCATAGACCTTGGTCGGGCCAGTGTTCGTGACGGTCGTAGCACCCAGGACTGAAAAACTCTCCGCTGTTCCGAGCAGGATGGTTTCCGCCGCCATCACTGCCGACCACGACGTGGCGAGCACTCCGGCCATGATCAAAGCGACCGCACGGGCGGTGCCACCTTTCCGGGAGCGGCTTTTCAGGGTCTGGGCGGCGGCCCGGTTGATAAGCGGGGTGGAATCAGGTGATGCAAACTGCACCGCGGATGGCGTCTTCGTCGGAAACTGGAATTTCATTCTCGATCTCAATAGAAGCTACCGGCGTGCCGCGGAGTTTATGAGCGACGCGCAGGGGCCGGTCGGAAATACCCTCAGACCGCTGCGGGTTGCTCAGAGCGCAGCATGAACTTCGAGACGGGAACGCGGAAGGCCTTCGAATGCTTCAGCCCAGGGTTGCAATGGAGGAGCTAGCCTGGGAACACCGTGCGAAAAGCCCTGCAGGGGGTTGCATCTCTGGAAGGGGATCGTTCGATTCAGCCCCTGTGGGGTTGGCGCCCTTCGGGGAGAACCCAGGTAAGCGCTCCTCCGTCGCGCCAACCCTGGCTGGTTGCTGCAACGCCCTCGGCGTTGGCGCCCAAGAGTGCATCACAGGCTCTAGGCACGCTCGCGAGGTCCTTGCGCTTCCGCGCGGAATCGCAGAGCGCGCCGGCTTGTTTTTCTCCCGCGCTCCGGGTCACGCTCCGCATCCCCCCATGAGAACCGTCTTCGCCGCGCTGCTCGCCTTCCTTCCACTCGCGTCCGCCGTGGAGCCTTGGGCGGACGAGAAGCTGCCGGTCA